>JASGFO010000220.1:0-6577 GCA_047605505.1 Gordonia sp. (in: high G+C Gram-positive bacteria)
CCGGGATCGCCGACGGCCGCCATCGCGGCAGGCCCGAATCCGCTGTACTCGGCGGCCGCGACGAGCCGGCCCCGCCGCAGGGTCTGCGCGACGTCGGGATCGGCGAGGGCGGCCCGTACCGTGGAGATGAGCTGATGCTCGGCGCTGCCGGACAATCCGACGCCGAGTTCGGCGGCCAGGGTCCCGACCCCGACGACGGCGTCGGCGATCACGCGTTTGCGACGCGATGCGAGGTCCCGGAGCCGGTCGCCGGCCGCACGGCGTTGTGCCTCGCGCAGCTCGGCGCCGATCGCCGTCAACTCGTCGACACCGTCGGGGTGACGCCGCACCCACTGGTTGAGCAGCCAGGCGACCTGCGTGGGCCGCCGCAGCGCCGTGATCTCGGTGGCCAGGTCCCGATTCCCGTCGGCGCGGGCGGCACGCGCCAACTCGGTGCGGCGGGCCACGAATTCGCCCGGATCGCGACCGTAGAGATCGTCGGCGGCAGCGTCGAACTCACGGGTGTCGATGGTCATTCGGCGCCCGCTCAGCCCGCGCTGTACCGGCGCAGCGGGATGTCCTGCGGATCGGGTGCGCCGGCGATGACCTCGCCCTCGTACCGGAAACCGAGCCGCGCAGCCAGCGCGACCTCGACGAGTTCGGTCAGATCAGGCCATTCCCCGCCGGTCACCCGCTCGTAGACGGGCACGGTCGCCTCGGCCGGCAGCGGCGTCCCGAGGTTCTCGCCGAAACCGCAGTCGGCGTCGCCGCTGACACTCCGGATCAGATTGCCGTCGCCGTCCCACCACCCGAAAGCACCGAATCCGGACACGCTGTGCATCGCGAAGAGCAGCGTGTGCCGGCCGCCCGCTGCGGCGAGGAACTTCCGGTCGATCGCCGACGGTCGCGCCGCGACCAGTTCTTCGGCGGCCACGATCGTCAGCTCGTCGAAGCACGCTGCCGCCACCGTGCCCGCGCGCGGGTCGGCACCGGCGACGAGGTCGGTGTCGGCGAGATACTCCCGCGGCCCGAACAGCCCGTGAACGAGGCGGTCGGTCGCCGTGATATCGATTGGTCCCGGATGACGCACCTGCACAGCGGGATTCGAATCGCCGTAAACGACGTACCAGCATGTCATCCCCATGGTGATCTCCCTCGATCTCCTCCGCGCGCGTGGCGAAGAATCCCCCGGCGCTGCGCTCGCCCGGTCCGACTGTGCCCAGGCTACCGCCCGGTCAGGCCGATGGCGGTCAGTCGCCGGTGCGCATATTCCGCGAAACCGAGGCGTCGCAGGATCGGTGACGACGTCTGCTCGGCGTGCACCAGCGCCAGCGTCGCCCCGAGCCCGGCGGCATCGGCCATCCGCGCCGCGATCAGTGAGCGATAGGCGCCGCTGCCGCGGTGGTCGGGCACCACCGCGGCACCCCACAGCCGGGCGACGTCGGCGGCGAGCTCGTATCCGGCCGAGCCGGCCGGGTCCCCGCCCACCCGCACGGTGAACAGCCGTGCCGCGGGTCGATCGAGCACGAAGTCGGGGTCGGCGAGCGCGGGCGGAGTGAATCCCCACGCCCGCCGTGCGGTCGCGGCGTATTCGGCCAGCTCGTCCTCGGTGCGCACGCGGTGCGTGACGGCCGTCGGGGGCACCGGGATCGCCGCGATCGCCGCGGCGGTGATCTCGGCGGCCAGCACGTCGATCACGGCCACGGTGGTGGCGCCGCGCCGGTTCAGGGCAGCGGCGTCGAGCGCACCGAACGTTCCGATCCCGACGGTGATCCGCAGTGTCCGGGCGCCGTTGGCGAGGGCGATCCGCTCGGCCTCCTCGAGCACCGCAGCCGGATCCGCGATCGCGCCATGGTATCCGAGAAGTGTTGCCTCCCTGTCGATCAGGTACATTTCGTGGCCGTTCTCGACGAGATGCCGGGACCCGTCCGGATGCCACGACGACGTCCAGGCCGTCGACGCCGCGACGACCGCCCGCCGGTCCCACACGAGTGTCTCCTCTCGTCGCCTCCCACCCTCGCACATGCCGATCAGGGTGCGCCCGGACTGTCTCACTGTGCGAGAAATCCTGAACGATTCCAGAAAAGGGTGCATAATGTGTCCCGTGACCCCGTCGCCAGACACCACGGCACTGATCCGCAGTGCCGAGCTCCGCGTCACCCGACCCCGGGTGGCGGTGCTGGAGGCCGTCCATGCACACCCGCATGCCGATACCGACACGATCTTCCGCGCAGCCCGCGAGGAACTCAGCGATGTCTCATTGCAGGCGGTCTACGACGTTCTCGCGGTGCTGACCGAAGTCGGTCTGATCCGCCGGATCCAGCCATCGGGGCACCCGGCCAGATACGAGGCACGCATCGGCGACAATCATCACCACACCGTGTGCCGCGCCTGCGGGACCATCGTCGACGTCGACTGCGCCGTCGGCGAGACCCCGTGCCTGACCGCGTCGAACGACAACGGCTTCCTTGTCGACGAGGCCGAGGTCATCTACTGGGGGCTGTGCCCCGACTGCGCAGCCTCGCGTCCACCGGGGTCACGACAGTGATCACAGCCCGAATCACCGAACACCGAAAGGAATGTCGTGTCTGACGAGAACACCGCCGAGGGCGGCTGCCCGTTCCACATCAAGCCACCCGTCGAAGGTGGTGGCAACAACCAGTGGTGGCCTGAGAAGCTCAACCTCCGGGTGCTGGCCCACAACCCGGACGTCATCAACCCGCGTGAAGCCGACTTCGACTACGAGGCCGAACTCGCCGACCTCGACGTCGATGCACTGGTCGCCGATCTCAAGGCCGTCTTCCGGGACTCGAAGTCGTGGTGGCCCGCCGACTTCGGGCACTACGGCCCCTTCTTCATCCGGATGACCTGGCACGCCGCCGGCACCTACCGGGTGGAGGACGGCCGCGGCGGTGGCGGCACCGGCATGCAGCGCTTCGCTCCCCTCAATAGCTGGCCCGACAATGTCAGCCTGGACAAGGCGCGGCGCCTGCTGTGGCCGATCAAGAAGAAGTACGGCAAGTCGCTGACGTGGTCGGACCTGCTGGTTCTGGCGGGCAACGTGGCACTCGAGGACATGGGCCTGCCCACCAAGGGCTTCGCTTTCGGCCGCCCCGACGAGTGGGAGCCCGAGGAGGTCTACTGGGGCGCGGAATCGGTGTGGCTCGGCACCAACCTGCGCTACTCGGGCGAGCGTGAGCTCGCGAAGCCGTTCGGCGCCACCACGATGGGCCTGATCTACGTCAATCCCGAAGGCCCCGAAGGCAAGCCGGACTACCTCGCCGCCGCGGCCGACATTCGGGAGACCTTCGGCCGGATGGCGATGAACGACGTCGAGACCGCCGCGCTGATCGTCGGCGGCCACACCTTCGGCAAGACCCACGGCGCCAGCGGCGCCGAGGTGGGTCCCGAGCCGGAGGCCGCGCCGCTGGAGCAGATGGGGCTGGGCTGGACGAACCCCGAGGGCACGGGTGTCGGTGCCGACGCGGTCACGTCGGGCCTGGAGGTCACCTGGACGCACACGCCCACCAAGTGGGACAACAGCTTCCTGGAGATCCTGTACGGCAACGAGTGGGAGCTCACCAAGAGCCCGGCCGGCGCCAACCAGTGGCGGCCCAAGGACAACGGCTGGGCCAACACGGTCCCCGAGGCCCATGGCACCGGCAAGATCGCGCCGAACATGCTGACCACCGACCTCACGATGCGCTTCGATCCCGGCTTCGGCGCGATCACCCGCCGCTGGCTCGATCATCCCGAGGAGCTGGCGGAGGAGTTCGCCAAGGCCTGGTTCAAGCTGCTGCACCGTGACATGGGTCCGGCGATCCGCTACCGCGGTCCGCTCGTGCCGTCGGAGACCTTCCTGTGGCAGGACAACATTCCGACCACCGACGGTCCGGCGCTCTCCGACGCCGACATCGCCTCGCTCAAGGAATCTGTGCTGGCGTCGGGACTGACTGTGGGACAGCTCGTCTCGACTGCGTGGAAGTCCGCGTCGACGTTCCGCGGCAGTGACTACCGCGGCGGCGCCAACGGTGGCCGCATCCGGTTGCAGCCGCAGTTGGGCTGGGAATCGAGCGAGCCCGACGAGCTCGCCTCGGTGATCGCGGCACTCGAGGGGATCGCTGCGACGTTCAATGCCGCCGGTGGCGCCACGGTCTCGTTCGCCGATCTCGTCGTCCTCGGTGGCGCCGCGGCCATCGAGAAGGCCGCCGCCGACGCCGGATTCCCGGTGACGGTGCCGTTCACCCCGGGCCGCACCGACATCGGCCAGGATGATTTCGACGCTGATTCCTTCGCGTACCTGGAGCCCACCCACGACGGCTTCGTCAACTACGAGGGCAAGGGCAATGCACTGGCGGCCGAGTACAACCTCGTCGACAAGGCGAACCTGCTCACCTTGTCGGCACCGGAGATGACAGTGCTCGTCGGCGGTCTGCGGGTGCTCGGCGCCAACTACCAGGGCTCGACCCACGGTGTTCTCACCACCACGCCCGGGCAGCTCACGAATGACTTCTTCGTGAACATCCTGGACATGGACGTCGAGTGGAAGCCCACCGAGGAGGGCAGCTACGTGGCCACCGACCGCACCACCGGCGAGCAGGTGTGGACCGGCACGCGCGTCGACCTGGCCTTCGGTGCCAACTCCGAGCTGCGTGCACTCGCCGAGGTGTACGCCGAGGACGACGCCAAGGAGAAGTTCGTGGCCGACTTCGTCAAGGCATGGACCAAGGTGACCGAGCTCGATCGGTACGACATCTAGATCGAGGGTTTTCACCCCCTGCCAGTAGTTGCCGAAAACGACGGCTGACCTGCGGTAGCGGCTTTCGATGCCGTCCAGCGTCAGCCGTCGTTTTTCGTTGGTGCGCGCGCCCGGCCCTCCTTTTGGCTCAGCTATTGGGATAGATTTTGGCGCTTCTGGTCATGCCAAGTCCGACGAAGACTGGAGCGGTGACGTGGGAGTTCTGGTTGACCTCGATCGTGGTGGCCGCGACGCCCGGCACGGGCGCATTGTTCACAGTCGCGGCGGGGGTGGCACGGGGTGCTCGGGTCAGGCTGATCGCCGCGGCGGGATGCACGCTGGGGATCGTGCCCCACATGGCACTCGCAGTGTCCGGAAGCCGCGTGCTCGGACGAAGGGTGCCGTCGGCGATCGCCGCGCGTAGCTGATCGACCAACCACGTCGTGCGCCCGCGACGGGGAGCCTGCCCGGGATCGAGCTGGAGGAAGTCGGAGCCGCGCATGTGGCCTATCAGGCTACTCCGTTCTTGACGACCGCTGTCATGCCAACGAGATCATGGACACCGCACCCTGTCCACGCGACGGCTTCTCGCCCGGCGCGATTGTCCTCCGGTGACTATGCTGGCGTTTTCCCGCCGGTCGCCAGGCCGGTACCCCGCTCGCGGAAGGAGTGGCCATGATCACCGAATCCGAGTGTGTGCCAACGCCCCAACCAGAACCCCGGCCGGCCGCGACGCGGCCGCCGGCACATATCCGGCTCACCTCGCACAGTGGCGGTCTGGGCGCGCCGGCGATCGCGTGGGGTGCGCCGACCGCGGCCGAGCGCGGACCCGTCATCGCGACCACCACCAACCGCGGCCACCGCAACGTGATCGGCACCCACAGCGGCTCCTACAGTGTGTACCGGGCGCTCGCGGTGGCTGCGGGTGCGCTCTCCCGCGAGCACCGCGCCGACCTCACCAACACCTCGCCCACCGACGTCATCGGTCCGTTCCCCGCGTGGGGGGATGCGTCGGCAATCGTCAGCCTTGACCCCTGGGGGGCCGGGGTGGCCGACGCCTTCGGCGATCTGCTGGCCTCGGGCTACGACATTCGGCCCACGATCGCGGTGACCAAGGCGCATGTGCAGTTGCCCGAGATCGCCGACGCGATCGCGCGGGGCCGCCTGATTCCCGACGGCGAACTGTTGCTGCCCAACGGCGCCGCGCTGGTCACCAAGGCGGCCGTCGAACCGGTCTGGTACCTGCCGGGCGTGGCGGCCCGATTCGGTTGCAGCGAAACGGAACTGCGCCGCGTGCTGTTCGAGGAGACCGGCGGCATGTACCCCGAGCTGGTCACCCGCTCCGACCTTGAGGTGTTCCTGCCGCCGATCGGCGGGCAGACCGTCTACATCTTCGGCGACGCCGCCGACCTCGCGAACCCCGACGTCGAACTCACCGCCCGCGTCCACGACGAATGCAATGGCTCGGATGTCTTCGGCTCCGACATCTGCACGTGCCGCCCCTACCTCACCCACGCCATCGAGGAGTGCATCCTCGGCACCCAGCGCGGCGGGGTGGGGCTGGTGGCGTATTCCCGCAAGGAGGGGCGGGCGCTCGGGGAGGTCACGAAATTCCTCGTCTACAACGCCCGCAAGCGCCAGGCGGGCGGCGACACCGCCGACCAGTACTTCGCGCGCACCGAATGCGTTGCGGGCGTTCAGGACATGCGGTTCCAGGAGCTCATGCCCGATGTCCTGCACTGGTTTGGGATCCGCAAGATCCACCGCCTGGTCTCGATGAGCAACATGAAATACGACGCCATCACCGGCTCGGGCCTCGAGGTGGGTGAGCGCGTGGACATCCCCGATGAGCTGGTGCCC
>JASGFO010000221.1:0-6563 GCA_047605505.1 Gordonia sp. (in: high G+C Gram-positive bacteria)
CATGTTCGAGGACACGGTGAACCGGGCCAACCCGATCGACGGCAAGATCACCCATTCCAATCTGTGCTCGGAGATCCTGCAGGTCTCCACGCCGTCGGCATACAATGACGACCTGTCCTATGCGCACGTGGGCAAGGACATCTCCTGCAATCTCGGCTCGCTCAACATCGCCAAGACGATGGACTCGCCGGATCTGGGGTTGACCATCGAGACCGCGATTCGCGGCCTCACCGCCGTGAGCGATCAGACCGCGATCACCTCGGTGCCGTCGATCGAGAAGGGCAACAACGACTCCCACGCGATCGGGCTCGGCCAGATGAACCTGCACGGATATCTGGCACGAGAGCGGATCCACTACGGTTCCGACGAGGGCATCGATTTCACGAACATCTATTTCTACACGGTGCTCTATCACGCGCTGCGTGCATCGAACGCCCTGGCCAAGGAACGCGGCAAGGCGTTCGCGGGCTTCGAGCGGTCGAAATACGCCAGCGGTGAGTTCTTCGACCGCTACACCGATCAGGTCTGGGAGCCCGCGACACCCCGGGTCCGGGAGTTGTTCGACGACGCCGGGGTGGCCATCCCCACCCAGGACGACTGGCGGGTGCTCAAGGCGTCGGTGCAGGAGCACGGCATCTACAACCAGAATCTGCAGGCGGTACCGCCGACCGGCTCGATTTCCTACATCAATCATTCGACGAGCTCGATCCACCCGGTCGCGGCGAAGATCGAGATCCGCAAGGAAGGCAAGATTGGTCGCGTCTACTATCCGGCGCCGTACATGACCAACGACAACCTGGACTATTACCAGGATGCGTACGAGATCGGCTACGAGAAGATCATCGACACCTATGCCGCGGCCACCCAGCACGTCGATCAGGGGTTGAGCCTGACGCTGTTCTTCAAGGACACCGCCACCACCCGCGATGTCAACAAGGCGCAGATCTACGCGTGGCGCAAGGGAATCAAGACGCTGTACTACATCCGGCTGCGCCAGCTCGCCCTGGAGGGCACGGAGGTGGAGGGCTGCGTGTCGTGCATGCTGTGAGCCGATGACACCGGACGAGTGGCTGGCTGCCATCCGGGACGAGGGCGCGGCCTTCGCGTCGATCCCGACCTCCGGATTGGCGCAGCCCGTGCCCACGTGTCCCGGCTGGGATGTCGCCGATCTCGTCGCCCACCTCGGAGGGATCCACCGGTGGGTGATCGGCAAGGTCACCGGCGTCACAGGACCGCGCCGCCCCGAGGACACCGGGCCGGGCCTGCTCGACTGGTATGCGGCGTCACTACAGGCGATGCTCGAGGTCCTGGAATCCCGGGATCCCGACGCGCCGGCGGCCACGTTCGTCGGGCAGAAGACGGTGGCGTTCTGGCTGCGCAGGCAGGCACACGAGATCGCCGTGCACCGCTACGATGCCGATACCGCGCTCCGGCCCGGCGCCGAACGGCCCATTGCCGCCGGCCTGGCCGCCGACGGCGTCGACGAGTGGCTCGGCCTGTTCGCGCCGCGCTTCCTCGAACTCGGTGACGGGGTGCCCGAACCCCTCGTCGGCGCGACCCTGCAGCTGTCGGGAACCGATGTGCCGCACGCACACTGGCATATCACTGTGACCCCGGACGCGCTGGTGTGGGAGCGGATCCGCGCCGACGCGGCCGTCGAGGTCACCGGCGGCGCGTCGGATCTCGAACTCGCACTCTGGCATCGGCGGCCACTGGCCGAGCTGCCCACCGTCGGCGATGCCGCCCTGGCCGCGACGATCATCGACCTGATCCACGTCACATAGCCGACGTGGCGCGGTACTGGTGGCGGTCGCATCGGTTCCGGGTGCGGTTCAGCCCTGGCAGCGTCCGCGCGGAAGGTGGGCGCGATGCTCGAGCAGCCACGTGGCCACCTTGTCCAGCAGTGCGGTGCCGGTGTCCATCGTCTGGCCAGACGAATACGTGCTCATCGCGACAGCCGTGCGGGTACCGTCCGCGAACGTGATCACGCCGAACTGGCGTACATCTTCACCGCCGTCGGGATCCGGCCCCCAACCGCCTTTGACAGCGGTGTCCAGGTCGAGGATCTTGAGCCCCCACTGCTGGACACCGTCGACCTCGCCCATCAGGTCGACGATCCGGCCGCTGTCCGGCAGGCACGGGAAGTGGGACATGAAGGTGGCGGCGTCGCGCAGCGCCCACGGCGTGAGCCCGAAGGTCTCATCCGGGTCGCTGATCCGGATCGGCTGCGTGGTCCGGTCGCCGGCGGCACGGAAGACCCTCGTGATCGCCTGCCGGGCCTGCCCGGGTGTGCCCAGCGCCGTCCGCAGCGCCAACGCCGCCGAGTTGTCGGAGTGGGTGATGGCCCGTTCGACGAGATCGTCGATGTCGGAGCCCAGGTTGTGTTGCGCTGTGGCCGACCGCAGTGCCGTCAGCGACAGCGGCACCTTGATCGTCGACCAGGCGTACATGGCGTCCTCACCTCCGCTGACGGCCTCCTCGCCGAACTGCATCGGCGTCACCTCGGTGCCCACGGGAGAAACCGGGGCGATGGCCACACTGACGCCGTCGTGCATCGTCTGTGCGAAACTTCGACCCAGCGCCGACTCGCTGCCGTGGGCCGCCGACGATGCCGAGGTGCTAGTGGATGTCGAGGCGCTGTCGGGCACGGTCGAACTGGACGTGGCCGCAGGCTCCGGAGTGCCGTTGGTGGAGCCGCTGCAGCCGGCCACCAGGGCGGTCGAGGCAAGCATCAGTACTGCGGCGCGGAAGGGCCGTGCCGTTCGCAAGATCTTCAACAACTGTTCCCGTCAGTAGACGTACACGACCGCCTGGTTGCCGCCGCGGCAGGCGATGATCCCCGCGTACGGATCGCACGACATCACATACCATTTGCGCTGCTGTGGCGCCCAACCGTTGACAACACGGGCCTGGCCGTTCGGTCCGCCCGAGATGTAGGCGTCGCGGACGTTGATTGCGAACTCGCACCCGGTCCACTGGGGGTATCCGGTACCGACGCCGGGGGCGCACTGTTGATTGTCCGACGGTGGCGGTCCCGGAACATAGGTGGGCGTGGCCTGTGTCGTCGCGGTGACGGTGGCCTGCTCGGTGGCGGTCACTGCGGCTGGTCCGGTCGCTGCGGTGGTGGTGTCGTCGGAGCCGCCGAACTTGTCCACCGCGAGCCAGGCGCCGACACCGGCCAACGCCGCCAGCAGGATACCGATGAGCACAATCATCGCCATGTTGACTCCGCCGATGCCGGAGCGCGCGGGCGGTGGCGGCGGATATCCCGCCGGATAGCCGACCGGGACGGGCTGACTGGGCACGCCCTGCCCGGGTAGGTAGTGGGGCATGGCCGGGTTCACCCCGGACACCGGTCCGCTCGCCACGCGCACCTCGGGTCCCGGCATCGCCGGGCCACTGACCAGGCCGGGAGCCACGCCCGGAGGCATCTGGACGCGGTATGCGGTCGGTGCGTAGGCGGCCTGCGGACCCGAGAGCGTCACCGGCGCGGCAGGCGTCGTCGGTGGTGTGCCGGTGATGGTCGGGGCGGCACCGGCGATCACCTCGGTCTGCCCCGGCATCACCGGGGGTGCCTCGCCGGCCAGCGCCCGGCGGGCGGCCCGGGCCAGTTCCATGGTCGACGGGCACCGCTTTGCGGGGTCCTTGGCGAGACCCCAGACGACCACGGCATCGAGTTCGGGGCCGATGGCCGGGTTGAGGGCGCTCGGGGCGGGGATGTCGTCGAAGAGGACAGCACGGGTGACCGTCGAGATGGAGTCGCCGGGGTAGGGCTGGCGACCCGTCAGCAGCTCGAAGAAGACGGCGCTGAGGGAGTAGACATCCGAGGCCGCCGTGATCGGCGTGTTCTCGAACTGTTCCGGGGACATGTACGCGATCGAACCGATCGCGGTACCGGTCTTCGTCAGATGCGTCTCGCTCTCGGCGTGTGCGACGCCGAAATCGATGAGGTAGGCGAACTCGGCGGAGGTGACGAGGACATTCTCGGGTTTGATGTCGCGGTGGACGAGCCCCGCGCTGTGCGCGGCGGCGAGCGCGGCGGCGATTTGCTCGATGAGCGCGACGGCGTCGGCCGGCGCCAATGCGCCTCGCTCGGTGATGATGGTCCGCAGATCGCGGCCGTCGACGAGGCGCATGTCGAGGAACAGGGTCGAATCGATCTCACCGTAGTTGTGGATCGGGATGATGTGGGGTTCACCTAGCCGCGCCAGCTTCTGGCATTCCCGGCGGAACCGTTCCTGAAACGTCGGATCGGTGGCGAGTTGGGGTGGCAGGAGCTTGAGGGCCACATCACGGTCGTGTGCGGTGTCGTGTGCGCGGTAGACCTCGCCCATACCACCGCGCCCGAGCAGCGCGTCGAGTCGGTACGGCCCGAAGGTCTCACCGACCCTGTCGGACTTGCTGAGATTCATGGACATCCTCCCTGTGCAGCACAGCGATACTAGGCACAGTTGCGGTCCGCCGAGCCGTCGCGGTGCCCGCCACGGGCGACGTTCACCCGACCAGACGACACGGAGGCGCCCGAGGCGCCCGATGGCGGGAACCCGGCGGGGCGGTAGTCTTGGCCCCATGTCTCCGACCGCTCCCAGCCACGCCGACGGTGCCCCGATCAAGCTCGTGAACCGGGTCTCGGCGATCAACTGGAACCGCGTCCCCGACGAGAAGGACGCCGAGGTCTGGGATCGGTTGACCGGGAACTTCTGGCTGCCGGAGAAGATCCCCGTGTCCAACGACATCCCGTCGTGGAACACCCTCACCGAGTACGAGAAGCAGCTCACGATGCGGGTGTTCACCGGCCTCACGCTGCTCGACACCATCCAGGGCACCGTCGGCGCGGTGTCGTTGATCCCCGACGCGTCCACCCCGCACGAGGAGGCGGTGCTCACCAACATCGCATTCATGGAGTCGGTGCACGCCAAGAGTTACAGCTCCATCTTCTCGACACTGTGCTCGACCAAGGAGATCGACGAGGCATTCCGCTGGTCGGAGGAGAACGAGCACCTGCAGCGCAAGGCGCGCATCGTCATGGACTACTACCGGGGCGATGATCCGCTCAAGCGCAAGGTGGCCTCGACACTGCTCGAGTCGTTCCTCTTCTACTCCGGGTTTTACCTGCCGATGTACTGGTCGAGTCGCGCCAAGCTCACCAACACCGCCGACCTGATCCGGCTGATCATCCGCGACGAGGCCGTGCACGGCTACTACATCGGCTACAAGTATCAGCGCGGCCTCGACACCCAGACGCCCGAGCGTCGCGACGAGCTCAAGGAGTACACCTTCGAGCTGCTCTTCGAGCTCTACGACAACGAGGCCGACTACACCGAGGCCCTTTACGACGACGTCGGGCTCACCGAGGACGTCAAGAAGTTCCTGCGCTACAACGGCAACAAGGCGCTGATGAACCTGGGCTACGAGCCGATGTTCCCGAAGGACGAGACGGACGTGAATCCGGCGATCCTCTCGGCTCTCTCACCGAACGCCGACGAGAACCACGACTTCTTCTCCGGCTCCGGCAGCAGTTACGTCATCGGCAAGGCCGTCAACACCGAGGACGAGGACTGGGATTTCTGAGGGATCGAGAATCCTGTCGTGGGAGATCCCGTCACATTGCGCGCATGAATGGCAAGCAGGTCAAGCTCTTTCTCGTCGACGGCACTCCAGGCGGGTTGACGACGGCGGAGATCACGAATTGGACGGGCAGCGTGCTTTCGGCGCGGCGTTCCGACCTTGCCGAACTCCTCCGGCGCGAGGAGGCCGAGCGCACCGGCGTGTACTTGCTGCTCGGCGAGGATGAAGACGTGATCGGCGGAGAACAACACTGCCCCGCCACGCCCGCGGCTTCCGGAAGCGGATCTCTCCGACATGGAGTATTTCCTCGGCCAGTTGCAGATCGTGCTGCCGGTGCTCGGGGTCAATGTGATCCGGGTTCGAGCGACCAAGACGCTGCCGGAGACTTCAGAGGCTTCAGAATCGCCGGTGTTCACACTCACAAATAAGCGTCAGGTCGATGCGCATGCGCAGCAGATCGACGGCGAGTTCATCATGCTCGCGGGTTCTCAAGTCGTTCCCATCTGGCATGGTGCGGGCAGCGCGTCCAGTACACAGAAGGCGTACGCGAGCTACCGCGCCCAGCACGAGGGTTTGATCGCGGACGGATTCATCGTGGTCGAGGGCAGCATCGCGCGAACGACGCGCGACATCGTGTTCTCTTCCCCTTCGACGGCCGGAGCGATTGCGTTGGGACGCTCCTGCAACGGCCGCCTGGAGTGGGTAAGTCCCGAGGGCTCGTTCGGCGCTTGGGAGAGTCGCGGAGTCGACGATGAGTAGGGCACTGCCTGGCGTGTTGGCCCGGGATGCTCGGTGCGGCTGATCAATCGGTGAATGAGACGGATCCGAGCGCACGAGCGGAGGGAGCGGTCGGGAATCAGCGGCGGCGGGCGATCCAGAGGCTTCGCATGCCCGAAGATGAACGCGTGGCAGGAGCGGCATTCCGGGACGCGGTTGTCTGGGGCGTGTCTCCCAATCCCCTTTGCGGGTCTTGGCGGCCCCGCTGCACGCCTGGC
>JASGFO010000222.1:0-6538 GCA_047605505.1 Gordonia sp. (in: high G+C Gram-positive bacteria)
GGATCACGCTGATGCGCTTGGCCGAGCCGCGCTTGAGGGCGTCGATCATGATCAGTGCCTCCATCACCCACTGGTTCAGCGGGGCCGGGCAGCTCTGCAGCACGAAGGCATCCGATCCGCGTACCGACTCCTCGAACCGCACGAAGGTCTCCCCGTTGGCGAAGTCGCGGGCGATCTGCGGGGTCACCTTGACGCCGAGCTCGTCGGCGACGGCGTCGGCGAGCTCAGGGTGTCCGCGTCCCGAGAACAGCATGAGGTTCTTCTGGTTGTCGGTGGTCCAGGTCATGAAAACTCTTCTACTCGGCTCTGTGGTCGGGGGCGTGGTCGGTTCGGGATACGGCCCCGGTGGGACCGCGGGGCGGTGGCGGCTCAGGTGTCGGTCCGGGCCTTCTCGGCGGCGTGGGCCGCGTCGGTGCCGGGGCGGCGGTTGATCACCCAGTCATCGATGTTGCGTTGAGCACCCGCGGACACCGCGAGTGCTCCCGGCGGTACATCCTGCCGCACGACGGTTCCGGCTCCGGTATACGCCCCGTCGCCCACGGTGACCGGTGCGACGAACATGTTGTCCGAGCCGGTCCGGCAGTGCGAGCCGATCTGGGTGTGGTGCTTGTGCACGCCGTCGTAGTTGACGAAGACGCTCGACGCCCCGATGTTGGAGTGCTCGCCGATGGTGGCGTCGCCGACGTAGGTCAGGTGCGGGACCTTGGAACCGGCCCCGATCTGGGCGTTCTTGGTTTCGACGAAGGTGCCGATCTTGCCCTGTTCACCGAGTTCGGTGCCCGGGCGCAGGTAGGCGAAGGGGCCGACCGTGGCGCCCGCGTGGATCACCGCGTCGCTGCCGTGGGTGCGGATGACCTGGGCTCCGGCGCCGACGACGACGTCGGTGAGGGTGGTGTCCGGGCCGACGACCGCATCCTCGCCGACGACGGTGCGCCCGTGCAGTTGGGTGCCCGGCAGGATGGTCGCATCGGGTGCGATGGTGACGTCGACGTCGATCCAGGTGGTCGTCGGGTCGACGATCCCGGCCCCGGCCAGTTGGTGGCGTCGGATGGTCCGGCGGTTGAGCTCGGCGGCGAGGTCGGCGAGCTGGGCGCGATCATTGCACCCGGCCACGAGTTGCGGGTCCGCGACGGTGAGGGCGCGCACGGACCGCCCGGCCTCGCGGGCGATGGCGACCACGTCGGTGAGGTAGTACTCCCGCTGCGCGTTGGTGGTCGACAACGCGGCAAGTGCCGTTCGCAGTGTCGTGGCATCGAAGGCATAGACACCGGCGTTGACCTCGGTGATCGCGCGCTGGGTCGCGTCGGTGTCAGCCTCCTCCACGATGGCCCGCACGGATGCCTCGGCGTCGCGGACGATGCGCCCGTACCCGGTGGGATTCGGGGCGATGAAGCTGGTCAAGGTGACCGCGGCGCCACCATCGGCGTCGTGCGTGGCGATCAGGTCGGCCAGGGTGGCGGTGTCGAGGAGGGGTACGTCGGCGGCGGTCACGAGGACGGTGCCGGTGAAGTCGTCGGGCAAGCCGGTCAGGCCGACCCGGGCGGCGTCGCCGGTGCCGCGCGGGGTGTCCTGGTTCGCGATGGTGATCGGGCGGGCCAGCTCGGCGGCGAGGGTGTCGATCGCGGTGGTCACCCGCTCCCGTTCGTGGCTGACCACCGCGACCAGGTGGTCGGGGTCGAGCCCGGCGGCGACGTGCAGGACGTGCCCGACGAGGCTGCGACCGCCGAGGCGATGGAGGACCTTGGGGGTTTTCGAGCGCATCCGTGTTCCGGCACCGGCCGCCAGAACGATGACGGCTGTCGTCGTGGGGGACGTCGGTGTCATGGCGGGCCTCCGAGGGAGTGCTGGCCACCGGCCGTCGTCGGCAGGTGGTGTCGCGCGTGACCGCGACGGCCCGATAGTACTGACCCAGCGGTAGTGACCGGGCCCATGCCCCGGCCCGGGCGGTGCCTGATACAACGAGGTTGACCCACATCACAGGCGATGAGTACCAATGGAGGACTTTCGATGAGCACCCCGAAGACCGCGATCGTGACCGGATCGGCCCGAGGGATCGGCGCCGCAATCGCGCGGCGGCTGGCCGACGACGGGTTGGCCGTCGCCGTTCTCGACCTGAACGCCGACGCCTGCGCCGACACCGTCGCCGCGATCACCGGAGCGGGTGGCACGGCCATCGCCGTGGGCGCCGACGTCTCCGATGCGGACTCGGTGGCCGCGGGGGTCGAGAAGGTGGTCGCCGAACTCGGCGCCCCCACCGTGCTCGTGAACAACGCCGGCATCATCCGCGACAACATGCTGTTCAAGATGAGCGTCGACGACTGGGACGCGGTCATGTCGGTGCACCTGCGCGGTGCATTCAACATGAGCAAGGCCTGCCAGAAGTACATGGTCGACGCCGGGTGGGGCCGCATCGTGAACCTGTCGTCGACGTCGGCGCTGGGCAATCGCGGCCAGGCCAACTACGCGGCCGCCAAGGCCGGGATGCAGGGATTCACCAAAACCCTGGCCATCGAACTGGGCAAGTTCGGTGTCACGGCGAATGCGATCGCCCCCGGCTTCATCGAGACCGACATGACCGCGGCCACCGCCGCGCGGATGGGCGTCGAGTTCGAGGAGTTCAAGAAGTTCAGTGCCGCCCAGATCCCGGTCAACCGGGTCGGTGTGCCCGAGGACATCGCACACACGGCGTCGTTCTTCATCAGCGAGGGCGCAGGCTTTGTCTCCGGCCAGGTGGTTTACGTCGCCGGTGGCCCCAAGGACTGACCTCGCCGCCGCCCGAATACCGTTCGGCTGCGTCGCGCGCCCTATGGCACAATCGTGGGCGCAGTGATCCCTGATGGTGTAATGGCAACACTCCTGATTTTGGTTCAGGCATTCCAGGTTCGAGTCCTGGTCGGGGAGCGCAGCGGGTCATCCGGCCCCGCCGAGCGGTGACTTGAGGATTTTTGCCACCTCGCCGGGGGCGAGTTTGGTCCGTCGCGAGATCTCGGCCACGGCCGCGCTGCTGAACGCCAGGGGCGGCGGACTCTTTTTGTGTCGGGACACCTCGATGAACGCGGTGATGATCTGGTCGACGATCTCGCGTTGCTTCGGGGTGAGGACCTCCGAGCCTTCCGGCGGCTCATAGGGTCGCCGACCATCGGTCCAGATGGAGCCGATCCACGAGGAGAGGGTCGCCGGGTCCTGCCCCAATGCCTCCGCGACCTTCTTGACGACGTCACGGGACGGGTTGACCACCCCGCCACGGAACAGTCGCGACAGGGTCGCGGGCTGGATGCCCGACGCCAGCGCGAGCTGCCGGACCGAGGCCCGGCCCGATGGACTCGTGAATCCCGCGTCGATGAGGGCCGCGGTCAGCTCCGACGACAGTTCGCGTGCTCTGGCCATGCACCGCATGGTACGGAGTTCGCGGCGCGCGGTGTGCCGTGGTGCGGCGGATTCGCGTGCGGCGCGGCAGCCCAGGCCCGGATGCGCGAGGTCGCCACACCTATCCGAACTGACAGATCTCGAAGAACGACGCGAGGTTGCGGTCGCCGGCGGCGATGGCGGTGATCGCGGCCGAACTCGACGCGCTTCTGAGAATTCCGTCGACGGCGAAGCCCAGGTAGCGGCCGGGAAGATCGGGTTTCGACAGGAGCAGCACCCCGTAGCCGCCCTGGGTGTTCGGGATGACCTTGGTCAGGGCGCCGGGGATCGCGGTGGCGACCCGGCTGATCGGATCCCCCACCCCGACGCCGCCGATCGCCGTCGCCGGACCGGAATTGCTGCGCGCGCCGATGACCGAGCCGTTCTTCACGAGGACGGTGGCGGCGCCCGGGGCGAGCCGAATCATCTGGCAGTGGGCTCCGTATGGCTCCTGGGATCCCGTCACACCGAGCGACGGCAGGCGCGCGGTCGGCAGACCGACAACCGCGTCGCCGATACCGCCGAAGGTGAACGGCGTCGACCCGGTGATCGGTGCTGACGCGGTGCTGGTCACCGTGACGGCACCCGATTCGGTGATCGTCGCCGTGGCGGTGGCCGTTCCTTCCGGTTCGGCGCTTCCGCCGGTGGTGCAGCCCGTCGCCGACAGACAGACGACGGTCAGGACGGCGGCGGCGATACGTCTCGTCGGCGTCGGCATGCATGCCTCGATTCTCGATTGCGCGCGAGGGGCGAGGCCAGCGTAGTCGGGAACGACCGCCGGGTCTGTCCGCCGATCGGCCTCAATCTCCGCCTCACGGCGTCAGCAGTGGCACCAGGATGGCGACGAGGACCACCAGCAGCACAAGGACGCCGCCGCCGACGATCAACGCAATCGTGCGCGCATCGCTGTGATCGCGCGGGGGTGGTGGCGCGCCGAACGGCGCCGGTCCGGGCGCGGCCGGTGGCAGCCCGCTGGGCGGCATTCCACTCGGTGGCATCCCGTTGGGTGGCATTCCGGGATGCGCCGCCGCCGGTATCGCCACGACCGGTGGCAGTGTCCCGGGTGGGTGGGTGTGCGGGGCGGCCATCGGGTGCACTCCGGTGGTCGGTCGCATCGTGGGTGGCGCCGGGGGCATCGGCGGTGGACTCGGCACAGGTCCGCGGCCTTCCAGCGCCGCCCGCGTGGCCTGGGCGAACTCGCCTGCGGTGGCGAACCGGTCGGTGGGGTTCTTGGCCATACCGCGCGCGATCACCCCGTCGAACGGGCTGCCGAGGATCGGCGGCGGCTGGCTCAGGTGTGCCGCGACGAGGATCTGCAGATCCCCGGCACCGAACGGTGCCGCACCGGTCAGGCATTCGACGAGGACGCAGGTGAGGGCGTAGATGTCGGCGGCCGGGGTGGCGATGTTGCCCTGGCCGAACCGTTCGGGCGCCATATAGGCGAAGGAGCCGACAGCCGCACCGGTATCGGTGAGCCGCGGATCGGAGGTGGTCTGCGCGAGCCCGAAATCCACCAGATAGGCGAAATCGCCGTTGTCGATGAGGATGTTGTCGGGTTTGACGTCACGGTGGACGAGGCCCGCCTTGTGTGCGGCGTCGAGGGCCTGGGCCACCTGCTCCACAATCGAGACGGTCCGTTCGGGCGGCGGTGGTCCCGCCGCCAGCAGCCCGCGCAGGTCGGTGCCGCCGTCGACGATCCGCATGTCGAGGAACAGGTGCCCGTTGATCTCCCCCCAGTCGTGGATGGGGATCACGTGGGGGTCGTTGAGTGTCGCGGCCATCCGTGACTCCCGCAGAAAGCGCTCCCGAAACATCGCGTCGCCCGCGTACTGGGGAGCGAGGACCTTCAGGGCGACCGTCCGGCCCCGCCGGTTGTCGCGGGCCTGGTACACCTCGCCCATCGCGCCACGGCCGAGCAACCGCTCCAGGGTGTAGTCACCGAGTGCGGCGCCGCTGCGATCGGCGGGGGCGGACATCGTGGGTTGTTCCTCCTGGCTGCCGGCGCCGGGAGTGGGCCGTTGGGTCGTCTGACGCTACTTCCGCCGTAGGCTACCCGTTCGGCGGACACCGCGGGGAGCCGACGCGCCGCCATGTCGATCAGACAGACGGCCCCGGCAAGCGTGCGATCCGCGCGCCCTGAGGTGGCGTCCGGTGCCGTCGGTCACCCGTCGGTCACGGTGGCCGCGGAGATGGTCACCGGGCTGCGCGGCAGTCCCCAGTAGGCGCCCGGCCGGATGGGCTCGAAGCCGCCGGCGGCGATGCCGTCGACGGTGTCCATGCCGGTCGCATCGACGGTGCCGATCAGCGCGTAGATCGGGGCGACGACGGCCGGCCGGATGACGATGAAGAACACCGATGATCCGCCACCGGACGAGGACGAGGTGCGGTCGTGCGGATCGGAGTTGAGGACCGCGACCACACCCCGCGGGTAGGTGACCTGGGATCGTCCGTAGGCGTCCTGGCCGCCGGTGACCGGCAACGTCGGGAACTCGTCGGGGCTCGTCCACCCCGGACCCGACGTCAGCTCCTGGATGTCGGTGGGTGTCTCGGTGGCCGACGCCGATTCCCCGCACATCAGGATGTAGTCGCTGAGCCGACGGCACGTCGCGCCGTCGTAGTAGCCCGACGACGCGAGGGTGACCACTGCGCCGGTGTTGCAGGGCGCCGGGCCGTGGTCGACGGCGATGCCGATCGTGCCGCGGCTCGTCGCCAGCGTGAGATGGGTGCTCCCGTCGGCGGGCTCGTCTGCCGGCGGCACCGGTGCGGGGGTGCCCGCGCCGGTCACGCCCGGACCGTAGGCGCACGAGATCGTCGGTCCCGCGGGCCGCGACGGTGACGATGCGCCCGCGGCGCCGGCCGTCGCGTCGTGGTGGGGCGCGCGCAGGGTGACCGCGACGATCACGGTCGTGGCGACCGCCAGGATGAGGACCGCAACGCACACCGCCAGGAGCGGGCTCACGCGGCGGCGGGTCGGTGCGGGATGGCCGCCGGAGCGCGGTGGCGGGCCTGCGACGGTGACCGGGGCGAGCGCCGGCCTGGGGCGGCATTTCGCACAAGTTCTGGCCGCAAACGGCGCGAATGTGGTGCTGGCGGCCCGGCGACGCGACGCGCTGGAGCAACTGGCAGCCGAAAT
>JASGFO010000223.1:0-6524 GCA_047605505.1 Gordonia sp. (in: high G+C Gram-positive bacteria)
CGCCGGCCGCCGAGCCGTTCTTCGCGGCCACACCCGCCCACCCGCGGGGGGTGGCCGCGCGGCGACGCTACCGGTGGGGCATGGGCCGCGTCGTCGACTACTGGGATGAGGTGCTGATCAACGATGGGCCCACCGGACCCGTTGCACTCGATGAGGATTCGGCCTTGCTCGCCACACTCAGAGCGAGCCGGTCGCCGCGGATGCGTGATGTCCTCGGCACCATCGCAGCCGATCAGGACGCGATCATCCGGGCCGACAGCCACGGCACCCTCGTCGTCGACGGCGGGCCGGGGACGGGCAAGACCGTCGTCGCACTGCATCGAGCAGCCTATCTGCTCTATGCCGATCCGCGCCTCGGCGGAAATCGTGGTCGACTCTTGGTGATCGGACCGCATCAGCCCTACCTCGCCTATATCTCCGACGTCCTGCCCGGTCTCGGCGAGGAGGGGGTGCAGACCGCCACCCTGACCGACCTCGTTCCCGAAGGGGCCACGGCCACCGTCGAATCCGATCCGGCCGTCGCGCGGATCAAGGCGGGCCTCGATCCTCTCGACGTGATCGATCGTGCGGCCGCATTCTACGAGGCACCGCCGCGGGAGCCGCTTCTCGTCGAAACCCCGTGGGACGAGGTCACTCTCACCGCAGATGACTGGGCTCGGGCATTCGACGCACCCGATTCCGGAACACCCCACAACGAGGCGCGGGACGCGATCTGGAATGAGCTGACCGAGATCATCGCGGACGGCCACGACGCATCGGTCGACCTCTCCGCCCTGCGAAAGGCGCTGGCACAGAACCGGTCCCTGCAGCGGGCCGTCGGTCGTTCCTGGCCCGTCCTCGACGCGCCGACCCTCGTCGGGGATCTCTGGTCGGTTCCGGCGTTCGCCCGGCTGTGTGCGCCCGGGCTGTCGCGGGAGGAGATCAGCCTGGTACAGCGCGCCGATCCGACGGCCTGGACCCGGGCCGACCTGCCGTTGCTCGATGCCGCGCACGCCCGCCTCGGTGATCCCGGTTTCTCGCGCCGACAGCGCGAACGCGAAGCGCGACTGGCGGCGGATCGGGCGGAGATGGACGATGTGGTGACCCATCTCCTGCACGCCCACACCTACGACGACGGCGAGGGCCTCGCCTCGATGCTCCGGCAGGAGGATCTGCGGGAGGTGCTCGTGGACGAGGCCGCGGTGGAACGTCGCGACCCGGATCTGCTGGCGGGCCCGTTCGCGCATATCGTGGTGGACGAGGCGCAGGAGCTCACCGCGGCCGAGTGGTCGATGGTGTTGTCGCGCTGCCCTTCCCGGAGTCTCACGGTGGTCGGCGACCGGGCGCAGGCCCGCCACGGCTTCGCCGAGAGCTGGGTGGAGCGGCTCGAAGACGTGGGGCTGCGCGATATCAGGGTCACCCATCTCACGCTCAATTACCGGACCCCGGAGGAGATCATGGCCGCGGCGGCGCCGGTGATCCGGGCGGCCCTGCCCGACGCCAACGTGCCCACGTCGATCCGGACCGCCGGGATCGACGTCACCTACGGCGGCATCGCCGGTCTGGCCGGCATCGTCGACGGCTGGCTGGCCACTCACGACAGCGGAATCGCCTGCGTCATCGGTGATTCCACCTACGTGCCGCCGAGTCGCCGGGTGCGTTCACTGCCCGCCGAACAGGTGAAGGGCCTCGAGTTCGATCTCGTGGTGCTCGCACGGCCCGACGACTTCGGCACCGGGGTGACCGGTGCGGTGGACCGCTACGTGGCGATGACCCGGGCCACACAGCAGTTGGTGGTGTTGACGTGACGGATGGCGGTGCTCCGGGCCCGCCGCCGTCGGTCGCCCCTCCCCTACTCGCCGGTCCGCCCGTCCCTCCCTCCCGCCTCGACCCCTCCCTCCCCGCCGGTCCCTCCTTCCCCGCCGGCGACCCGCCCTTATGTTGGTCGAGTAAGCGAGGGAGCTTGCGACCGAGCGCATCGAGACCCCCGTACCCACCCCAGAACCTGGTAGAAACGCCACCATGAGCCGATTCCCGCTGCTCCGACCGTCCGTCGCGGTGGTCGCCGTGGCGGCCGTCGCCGGGTGTGGGCCGTCCGACACGCCGGAACAGCCGTCATCGACCACCTCGTCCACACGCACCTCGGCAACCAGCAGCAGCACCACCACCCTCCCGCCGGTCAACGACGCTGCGCGCGCAGCAGGTTTCGTCGATGTCCGGACCGTGGTCCCCGATGCCGTGATCGACCTGCGCTACGCCACGCCGAACAACTTCGTCGGTGTGGCGCTCTATCCCGAGAATGCACGGTGTCTGGTGCACGAGTCGATGGCGCCTGGGCTGGCCGCCGCGTCGGCGACGCTGCGCGAACACGGTGAGCGCCTGGTGTTCTGGGACTGCTATCGACCGCATTCGGTGCAGCAGAGGATGTTTGACCGGGTACCCAATCCGGCGTGGGTGGCCGAGCCGGGGCCGTACTCGCGGAGCCACGAGGCAGGACGATCGGTGGATGTCACTCTCGCAGCACCGACACCGACATGTTTGACGCCGCGCGTCGACGATCTGTGCCCGACGGACATGGGCACCGATTTCGACGCCTTCACGCCACAGGCCGGCGCCTTTGCCGTCGAAGGGGTTTCAGCAGCCGCACGAGCGGCGCGGGCCCGACTGCGCACCGCGATGGCCGCCAACGGTCTCTCGGTCTACGCCGGTGAATGGTGGCATTTCGACGGTCCGGGCGCTGACGTCGAACGCCCCATCATCGACGTACCGCTGACCTAGGCCACGGCGGCCGAACCGAGCACGCAACGTGGAGGATTGTGGTCACCTGGTGACCACAATCCTCCACCCTGTTCAACCCGCGGGACGCCGGACATCACGTCCGCCGTAACGTCGCGCGGATGACGAAATTCCGTTGCTGGGAGTTGGAGAAGTACTCCGACCGGAAGCCGATCGTGCCATCGGTTCGCGGGATCAACTGGATCTCCGAGTCGACGCAGGATCCCGCGTCGATGGACTCGGCCAGGGTGATCGTCTGCCCCTGCCGGGATTGCTCGGTCCAGGTCCCTCTGCAGGAGAGTTGTGGGTACGCCACCGCGGCGGTCACCGGCGAACCGTCGGTGAAGGAGGCCACCACGTCGAATCCGTCCTGGTCGCCGGAGACAGCGCCACGCCAGGTGCCGGTGAGCGCCGGCACGGTCGCCGATTCCGACGTCGACGGCGGCGGCGGCGTGGACATCGTCGTCGTGGTGCCGTCGCCCACCGGATCACCGGTGCCGGCGGCGTCGCGGAGCACAAAGACCACCGCCACAACGATTCCCACCACGAGCAGGGCCGCGACACCGGCCAGCGCGATGGTGAGCAGGTTGCGTCGGGGCGGGGACGGTGGCGGTCCGCCGACACTCGCCGGTGCGAACGGCGGTCCGGTCACCGGCGGGCCCACCCAGGTATGTGGCGGTCGCATCACCGTGGGCGGCGGAGCGGATTGCACCGGCGCCGGTGTTGGCACAACAGTCGGCGGTGCCGCCGTCGGTGACGTCAGCGCCGCGCGCGCCGCCGCGGCGAGTGCACCACAGGTCGGGTAACGATCGGCGGGGTTCTTGGCCAGTGCCCGGGCGATCACGTCGTCGAACGCGGCAGGCAGGTCGGGGCGCCTCTCCGTCACCCGTGGCGGCGGTGCGGTCAGGTGTGCGTGAATCATCGCCATCGGATCGGTGCGGGGATAGGCGACGACGCCGGTGAGCAGTTCGTAGAGAGTGCAGCCGAGGGCGTACACGTCGATGGCGGAGGTGAGTTCGGCTCCGTCGAGCATCTCGGGTGCCGCGTAGGCGAGCGTCCCGATCATCATCCCGGTGCCGGTCAGGCGCGTGGACTCGCCGATCAGCCGGGCAACACCGAAATCGGCGACGAGCACGCGTTCCTCAGGGGGTGCGGTCAGGAGCAGATTCGCGGGCTTGATGTCGCGGTGCAGCATGCCGCGCGCGTGCGCGTAGTCGAGGCCGGCCGCCGCCTGCGTGATAATGCCGACCGCCCGATCCGCGGGTAGCGGGCCGCGCTCGGCCAGGATCTTCGCCGCGTCGGTCCCGTCGACGTACTGCATCGCGATCCACATCAGGCCACCGCGAGCACTCTCCCCGGCATCCCCCGTCGCTCCGCTCGCCCCGGCATCCTGGACCGTGACGATATTCGGGTGATCGAGCTGCGCGGAGAGCTCGGCCTCTCGGGTGAAGCGTTCCCGGAGCGTCGGGTCGACGCCGAGCGACGGCGCCAGCACCTTCAACGCCTGATTGCGGGGCAACCGGGGATGCCGGGCCAGATAGACCGACCCCATCCCGCCGGCACCCAGCAGCCGGACCACCGTGTATCCGGCCAGCACATCTCCAGGTTGCAGGTCATTTCCCGTCGCTCCGCTCGCCCCGAGCGCGCCTGGCACTGGCTGATCACCTCCACGTCGACGTCGGTATTGTCCGGCCCACCTCGGATTCAACCAGACGGACACCGATCGGTGTGGGCACGATGCCCGTCAGGCGACCGACGCCGACGCCGCCCACCCCGGTCTCTCGAAACCTGCGGCCGCCCAGTCCCGGCCGCCCGGTCCAGATCGCGCAGTGGCGGCCCGCGGGTATCCTGGACGTATATGAGGCTGCGGCGAGGGAGAAGTGCGCGACACCGCTCCCGCCGTGAGCCGCCAGCCGACCGTTCCACGCCCGACCCGGATTTCCGGCTCCGCGACATCGCGGTGACGGCCTACGGGCCTTCGGTGCTGTTCGGCCTGGCCGAGGGCGCGATGCTCCCGGTGATCACGCTCTCCGCGATCGATCGGGGCGCCAACGCGGCCGTGGCCGCCTTCGTTGCGGCGCTGTTGGGGATCGGCTCGATCATCAGCAACATCCCGTCCGGTGTTCTCGCCACACGCGTCGGCGAGCGGATGTCGATGGTGATCGCCGCGGCGCTGTCGGCGCTGGGCCTGGTGCTGTGCATCGTGCCCGGCGACCTCTGGGTGTACGGGGCGGGCGTGCTCCTGATCGGCTGCGCGTCCTCGGTGTTCTCTCTGGCGCGGCAGTCGTATCTGACCGAGAGGGTGCCCGTACGCATGTGGGCGCGAGCGCTGTCCACGCTGGGCGGTTCGATGCGGGTCGGCGTCTTCGTGGGCCCGTTCGCGGGTGCCGCCGTCATGCACGTCTTCGGCGTGACGAGCGCGTACGTGGTGGCGCTGATCGCGGTGGTCGGCGCCGGCGCGATCGCCTATACGGTGCCTGATCTCGACGAACGTGCGGGTGGGGCGGGTGCGGCGGCCAAGGTCACGACCGTGGGGATGCTGCGCCGGTACTGGACGTTGTTCCTGACGCTGGGTCTGGCGATCCTGTTGCTCTCAGCGATCCGGCAGACCCGGCAGATCGTCATCCCGCTGTGGGCCGATCACATCGGCCTGACACCCGCGTCGGCGTCGGTGATCTACGGCATCGCCGGGGCGATCGATGCGGCCACGTTCTATCCCGCCGGCAAGGTCATGGACCGGTGGGGACGACGCGCGGTGGCCGTGCCCTGCATGCTGCTGATGGGTGTGAGCTTCCTGCTGATGCCACTCACCCACGGCTTCGGGACGCTGGTACTGGTGGCACTGCTGATGGGCTTCTCCAACGGGATCGGCTCGGGCATCGTGATGACCCTGGGCGCCGACGTGTCACCGTCGGTCGGTCGCCCGACATTCCTCGGCCTGTGGCGCGAGCTGGCCGACGCAGGCAGTGGCATCGGACCGGTAATCCTTTCTGCCGTCACGGGTTTCGCGACTCTCGGGGCCGGCATCGTCGTCTCCGGGCTGATCGGGTTCGCTGCCGCCGCGGCACTCTACCGCTGGATTCCGCGCCCGCGGGCACGGCTCCCCAGTACAGAGGTCGGCGCGGTTCCCACGTCCGAACCCCCGTAACCGGCGAGCGCGGCCGGCACCGCTGTGAACTCGCGTGTGGCGGCGTGCGTGACGCCGGATTCACGTGTCGGCGTCGCCGCGTGCCGCGCGTTCCGGCCACCGAATCACCGCGGCCGCCGCGAGCGTTGAGCAACGCGTCGGTACTCAGCACGTCGAGCGCCACCCACACGATCCCGAAGACGATCCAACGCGCAGGCGTGACGTCCTCGTGCAGGACTGCTACGGCACAGACCAGTTGGATCACCGGGGTGACGAACTGAATCAACCCCACCGTCACCAGCGGAATGCGGCGGGCCGCCGCGGCGAAGAGGAGCAGCGGGATGGCCGTCGCCACGCCGCTGCCCACCAGGAGACCAGCATGGACGACGCCGTGCTGCCCGAAGTCCAGACCTCCGTGGACAGCGATGACGATCAGCACGCCGATCGCCATCGGCAGCACGATCAAGGTCTCCAGGGCGAGACTGTGCGACGCGGTCAGTGTGGCGCCGACCTTGTTCTTCACCAACCCGTACAGGGAGAACGACGTGGCCAGCGTCAGTGCGGTCCACGGGAAAGCACCGCCGGCGACGGCCAGGTAGATCGCGGCGGCAGCTCCGATCCCGACGGCACACCATTGCAGCGG
>JASGFO010000224.1:0-6512 GCA_047605505.1 Gordonia sp. (in: high G+C Gram-positive bacteria)
GCGACGTCGGCGGCCAGCGGGGCGACCGGCGGCGCCGCGACGGAGACCAGCGCACCCGCGGCCACGTGCTCGTGGACCGCGGATGGCAGGCCGGCGGCGCCCAGCAGGGCCGGCGCCACGGCGATGGTCTCGGCGAGCGGTCCCGGGACGCCGTGATAGCCGAGCTGATCGAGCGCGACGACCATTTCGACGGCGCCGGCGCCGGCACCGCCGTGGTCGTCGTCGATCAGCAGGCCGAACACACCGATCTCGGCGAGCTGCCCGAAGATTGTCTGCGCCGGGCCGCGATCGCCGGCGATCCAGGAGCGGATGACGGTGGGCATATCGGCCTTGGTGAGCAGCGCGTCGATGCTCGACGCGAGGTCGTCGTGGATGTCGGAGAGCAGGAAATCCATGGTGTCACCGGTCCCCGCGGGGCAGGCCCAGCAGCCGCTCGGCGATCACATTGCGTTGAATCTCGTTGGTACCGGCGTAGATCGGTCCTGACAGCGCGAATAGGTAGCCGTGGATCCAGGCGTCGTCGATCTCCGCTTCCGGTCCTCGTAATGCGAGGGCGGTCTCGTGCGCGGCGATGTCCCACTGCGACCAGAACACCTTGTTGATCGACGATTCCATGCCGAGCGCTCCGCCCCGCGCGAGCCGGCTCACGGTCTGGTAGGTCGACAGTTCGTAGGCGCGGGACCCGATCCAGGCGTCGGCGACACCCTGGTCGGCGGCCGCGGTCGCGGGGACGTCGTCGCGGTGGGCCTTCCACAGTTCGACGAGCCGGTCGGTGGTGGCGAGGAAGCGGCCCGGTGAGCGCAGGGAGAGCCCGCGCTCGTTGGCGGCCGTGCTCATCGCGACGCGCCAGCCGTTGCCGACCTCACCGATCACGCCGGATTCCCCTGGGGCATCGGGAGAGTCGGGAACAAAGACGTTCTCGAGGAACAGTTCGGCGAAGCCGGGCTCGCCGTCGAGCTGGGCGATGGGCCGCACGGTCACCCCGTCGCTGCGGAGATCGAACATGAAGTAGGTGAGGCCGCGATGCCGCCGGGCCTCCCTGTCGGTGCGGAAGAGCCCGAAAGCCCGGTCCGCGAACGACGATCGGGAGCTCCACGTCTTCTGCCCGGTGAGCAGCCAGCCGCCGTCGGTGCGGGTGGCCGTGGACCGGAGCGCGGCGAGATCGCTGCCGGCCTCCGGCTCACTCCACGCCTGCCCCCAGATGTCGTCGGCGCGGGCCATCCGCGGCATGATGCGCGCCAACTGTTCGGGGTGGCCGTGCTCGAACAGGGTGGGCGCCAACAAGAAGATCCCGTTCTGGCTGACCCGGCCCGGTGCCCCCGCGCGGTAGTACTCCTCCTCGAAGATCAACCAGTGCAGCAGGGGCTCGTCGCGCCCGCCGAACTCCTCCGGCCAACTCACCACCGACATCCGGTCGATGGCCATCATCGCCTCCCATTCCCGGTGGGCTGCAAAGCCTTCGGCGGTGTCCATGGAGGGCAGCGGGGTGGTGGGAACGTGCGCGGCCAGCCACCCGCGGACCTCGGCGCGGAATGCGCGCGCGGCGTCGTCGAAGAGCAGGTCCATCTCAGCCGCCCGCCGCCGAGGCCTTCATCGACCTCGCGTCCATCCCGCCCAACGAATCCCCGCCGGACGCCTCGGCATTGGCCGAGTGCGCGTAGTGGTGCCAGCCGAAGACCGAGTCCATCGCGGTGCGCAGCCCCATCTGGTCCTCGCAGATGTTGACCGCCTTCTTCGACAGGAACAAGCCCTGGGGCGGCATCGCGACGATCTGCTCGGCAATCGCGTCGACGGCGGTGGACAGTTCGTCGCGGGGCACCACGTGATTGACCATGCCCCATTCGGCCGCCTTGGCCGCGCTGAAGCGTTCGCCCGTGAACAGGATCTCCTTGGCCCGGCGAGGACCGAGCGCGTAGGCGTGCGCGAAGTATTCGACGCCCGGAATGCCCATGCGGGCCACCGGATCCGAGAAGAAGGCGTCGTCGGAGGCGACGATGAAATCGCAGATCCACGCGAGCATGAGACCACCCGCGATGCAGGCGCCGTGGACCTGGGCGATGACCGGTTTGGGGATGTCGCGCCAGCGGCGGCACATCCCCAGATACACCTCGGTCTCCCGGGCGAGACGCTGGTCGGCACCAGTGCGGTCCGTGTGATCCCAGTGCAGGGCAGCGACATTCGGGTAGAACGTGTCGGTATCGCGCTCCGGGGTGCCGATGTCGTGTCCGGCCGAGAAATGTTTGCCGTTCGCGCGCAGCACGATCAGTTTGACCGCAGGGTCGTCGACGGCCTTGCGAAACGCGGCATCGAGCGAATACGTCATCACCGAGTTCTGGGCGTTGCGGTACTCGGGACGGTTGAGGGTCACATAGGCGACGGCCCCGGCGGGTCCGCCGACCTCGTAGGCGACGGGTGTGGTGTCCGGTCCGAGATCGTCGGGGCCCAGGGGTGGCGGGATGACGGCATCGCTCATGCCCACGAGGGTAACCTAGCAAGTGCTTGGTTGGTAGTGCAGCGGGTGGAGCGGCCGGTGGCGCGGCGCGAGCGGCCCGCCACCCGTTCGATGATGGAGTATGGTTGGAATCCATTGTCGACTATTCGACATGTCAAGGAGTGATGCGTGCCGAACTCACCCGACCGCCCGCGTTACGAGATCAGCCACCTCGACGCGCTGGAAGCCGAGTCGGTGCATATCTTCCGGGAGGTCGCGGCGACCTTCGAGCGGCCGGTGCTGTTGTTCTCCGGTGGCAAGGACTCGGTGGTCATGTTCCACCTCGCGCGGCGGGCGTTCTGGCCGTCGCCGGTCCCGTTTCCCCTCCTGCACGTGGACACCGGACACAACTTCGACGAGGTGATCGCCTACCGCGACCGGGTCGTCGAGCAGACCGGCGTCCGCCTGCTGGTGAGTTCGGTCCAGGACGACATCGACGCGGGCCGCGTCGTCGAGCAGACCGGCCCGGGCGCCAGCCGCAATCGCCTGCAGACCGTGGCGTTGCTGCGCGGCATCGCCGACAACCGGTTCGATGCGGTGTTCGGCGGAGCCCGACGCGACGAGGAGAAGGCCCGCGCCAAGGAACGGGTGTTCAGTTTCCGCGACGAGTTCGGGGCCTGGGATCCGCGCGCGCAGCGCCCCGAGCTGTGGCGTCTCTACAACGGGCGCCACCACCGGGGTGAGCACATCCGGGTGTTCCCGCTGTCCAACTGGACTGAGCTCGACATCTGGCATTACATCGCCCACCAGCAGATCGAGCTGCCGCCGATCTACTACGCGCACGACCGGCTCGTCGTGCCCCGCGACGGGATGTTGTTGGCCGACACCCGGTTCCTGGTCCGCCTGCCCGGCGAGGAATCGCATCGGGAGCGGGTGCGCTTCCGAACGGTCGGTGACGCGACGTGTACGGGCTGCGTGCGCAGCGATGCCGACACACCGGCCGCCGTGATCGAGGAGGTCGCGACCACGCGCGTCACCGAGCGGGGTGCCACGCGCGCCGACGACCGGATCTCCGAGGCCGGCATGGAGGACCGCAAGAAGGAGGGGTACTTCTGATGGGTCCGTCGAGTCATGCGCTGTCGGTGGCCGACGGCGCCGACACCGCGGAACTGCTGCGCGTGGCGACGGCCGGGTCGGTCGACGACGGCAAGTCGACGTTGATCGGGCGGCTGCTCTACGACTCGAAATCGATTTTCACCGACACCCTCGAGGCCATCGAGCGGGCCAGCGCCGACCGCGGGCACACCTTCGCCGATCTCGCCTTGCTCACCGACGGCCTGCGCGCCGAACGTGAGCAGGGCATCACGATCGACGTCGCCTACCGCTATTTCGCCACGCCGCGACGCACGTTCATCATCGCCGACACCCCCGGGCACGTGCAGTACACGCGCAACATGGTGACCGGCGCGTCGACAGCCGATCTCGCCGTGATCCTCGTCGACGCGCGCAAAGGCGTGCTCGAACAGACTCGCCGTCATGCCTTTCTCTCGTCGCTGCTGGGTATTCCGCACCTCACGATCTGCGTCAACAAAATGGATCTCGTGGATTTCTCACAGGAGAGATTCGAGGAGATCTGTGCCGAGTTCGCCGATTTCGCGGCGAAACTCACCGTCTCGGATCTGACGTTCATCCCGATTTCGGCGTTGCGCGGCGACAATGTGGTCGTGCCGTCGCAGGCGATGGACTGGTACGACGGGCGGACGCTGATGTCGCACCTGGAGAATGTGCACATCGCGTCGGACCGCAATCTCATCGACGCCCGGATGCCGGTCCAGTACGTGATCCGGCCACAGACCGCCGACGGCGCCGATCATCGGGCCTACGCGGGCACCATCGCGGGCGGCGTCTTCGCGCCGGGCGACGAGATCGTCGTGCTGCCCAGTGGTTTCACGACGCGGATCGCGCGTATCTGGGGGCCCGGCGGCACCGAGCTCGACGAGGCGTTCGCGCCGATGGCGGTGTCGGTGGAGCTCGCCGACGAGATCGACATCGTCCGCGGCGACATGTTCGCGCGCCCCAACAACCGTCCCCATGTGGGCCGCGACCTCGACGCGATGGTGTGCTGGTTTGCTGAGGACACGGTGCTGGCCGAACACAGCCGGTACCTGTTGCTCACGGGTACCCGGGTGACCCGCGCCGAGATCACCGGGCTCACCTATCGCCTCGACGTGAACACCCTGCATCGCGACGAATCCGCGGAGTCCTTGCAGCTCAACGAGATTGCCCGACTCACCCTGCGCACCCAGCAGCCGGTGATGTTCGATTCCTACCGGCGCAACCGGGATACGGGCAGCTTCATCCTCATCGACGAGGCGACCAACCGGACCGTCGGCGCGGGTATGATCACGGCGCCGGTCAGCCACGACAGCAATATCGTCTGGCAGGCCACCACCGTCACCCGCGAACACCGGCCTCACCGCGGTGCCACGATCTGGCTGACCGGCCTGTCGGGTTCCGGGAAGTCGTCGCTGGCCACGGAATTGGAGCGCCGACTGGTGGCCGAGGGCCGGCCGGCGTACCTGATGGACGGCGACAACCTGCGGCACGGCCTCAACTCCGATCTCGGCTTCTCCGACGACGACCGCCGCGAGAACATCCGGCGCACCGCCGAGGTCGCGGCGCTGTTCGCCGATTCCGGTGCGGTCGCGATCGTGTCACTGATCTCCCCGTTCGCCGCCGAACGCACCCGGGCGCGCGAGATCCACGCCGAACGGGCCCTGCCGTTCTACGAGATCTTCGTGGACACACCGTTGGCGGAATGCGAGCGGCGGGATCCGAAAGGGTTGTACCGCCGGGCCCGACGCGGTGAGATCAGTCAGTTCACGGGCATCGATTCACCGTACGAGCGTCCGAGAAACGCGGATCTGGTGATCACCCCCGCCGACGGCGCGCCCGCGGCGGCGGCCGGGGCGGTGCTGCGGAACCTGGGACTCTAAGAGAGTGGAGGAAACGATGGGTGACGGGGCGACGGGGAATGACGGGCCGAGCGACCGGGAGCTGGCGGGTGCGTTGGCGGCGGCGGCGGGGGAGTTGCTGATCGACCTGCGGGCCACCAGTGGCCTGTCCGGCAAGGAACTCGGTGCGGCCGGCGACCGGCAGTCCAACGATTTCCTGCTGGCGCGACTGGCCGTCGAGCGACCTGATGATGCCGTTCTCTCCGAGGAGTCGGCCGACGACAAGTCGCGGTTGCGGGCGCGGCGGGTGTGGATCGTGGATCCGGTCGACGGCACCCGGGAGTACGGGACGCCGGGCCGCCCGGACTGGGCGGTTCATGTGGCGTTGTGGTCGGCGGGTGAACTCGTGGCCGGTGCGGTGGCGCTGCCGGCTCTCGGGGTGACCTATGTGGATTCGCCGGACCCGATCGCTCCCACGAGCGGCCTGGCGACGTCGGCGAAGGGTGAGTTGCCGCGCGTCGTGGTGAGTGCGTCCCGTCCGCCCGCGTTCTCCCAGGCGGTGGCCGACGCGATCGGTGGTGAGGTGCTGCAGATGGGGTCGGCGGGGGCCAAGGCGATGGCCGTGGTGCGCGGCGAGGCCGACGCCTATGTGCATGCCGGGGGGCAGTATGAGTGGGATTCGGCGGCGCCGGTGGCCGTGGCCACGGCACAGGGCCTGTGGTGCGGGCGGATCGACGGCTCCCCGTTGCTCTACAACCGTGCCGACACCTACCTTCCGGACCTCGTGATCTGCCGGCCGGAGCTGCGGGATGCGGTCATCGAGGTGACGGCGGCGGGGTGAGGCGCGGAACGGACGCCACGGTTCGGGCCACGCCGACCGGGGTGTCGTCGATGAGGTCATGGAGCCAGTTCAGCGTGACCGGCGGTGTGAGCGGTGCTCCGGTGTCCAGGTCGAGTTCGAGGTAGGTGGCGGTGTCGATATCGAGAACGGCCACGGTCCGGCCGTCTCTGATGATCTGTGAACTGGGGACAAGTTCGCTGTTCGTGGCGGTGTCATAGCGTCGTAGCAACGGTGCTGGCCAGCAGGGGTTCGGTGCGTAGGAGTGAGGCGGGGCGTGTGGCGCGCG
>JASGFO010000225.1:0-6492 GCA_047605505.1 Gordonia sp. (in: high G+C Gram-positive bacteria)
GTGCCCCGGCCGGGTGGCCGGGGCACGAGGGGGGTCAGGCGGTGATCGCCTCGACGATCGCCCAGAAGTCCTCGGTGCCGAGGGCCTCGGACTCGTACCGCAGGGCCTCGGTGAGGCGCCAGGTGTCCAGCGGCGCGGCGTCGAGCACCGCATCGGTGATCGCGTCGATCTGCTCGGTGGTGAAGCCGGCGCCGGCCACGGAGGCCTCGACGACGTGCTGGGCGATGTCGGTGCGGGTGATGGTGCTCATGGTGTGGGTCCCTTCGGGGCGATGGTCTTGGCCTTGTGCCTGACCTCGTACCCATAAGTGTATGGCATGAAACATGACATTGCAAGCGCTCACGCGACGGCGCCGAGCACTGCCCGTCGCTTCGCGTCGGCCGGGACCGCGGTGTAGATCTGTGTCGTCCGGACGTCGGCATGGCCGAGGAGCTCCTGGACGGCGCGGATATCTCGCTCGGCCGCGTAGGCCGCGGACGCGAATCGATGGCGCAGCGTGTGCGCCGTCCACCCGGTCGGCAATGCCTGAGACATCAGCTTCCCGACATAGGCGGCGGACAGATGCCCGTTGATCTGGCCCGGGAACACGTAGCCGGTAGGGCTCGCGGCACCGACTCGTTGTAGTTCACGAGCGAGGTCGTCGAGCAGGGGGATTTGTCGGCGCTTGTCGCCCTTCCCGACGACGGTGAGTTCCCAGGTGCCGTCAACGGCCTGGACGACCTCGTCGACGTGGACCTTGCAGATCTCGCAGCGCCGTAGTCCCTCGCAGGCAGCCAGACGCAGCATCAGTCGCACCCGGTCGTCGGCGTCGGCGACAGACGCGCGGAGGATGTTCTCGGGCGCCGGCCGGGGTGTCCCCGCGCGCACGGTGACTGTCGGTGACAGTGCTGCTGGATTGTGCCCGACCCGTCCGGCGGCGACGGCCCACCGGTAGAAGCACGTCAGGCTCGACCGCGCGGACCGCCGGGTCTCCGGCGACCAGCCGGGCCGGGCGAGGATCCCGACGATGTCGTCGAGGGTCAGCTCCCAAGGTGACCGCTCGCCGACCTCGCGGGAGAAGCGACTCAGGTGGTAACGGCGCAGCCGGCGGGTGCCCGGCGCGTGGCCGGCGGCCAGCAGCCACCGGCACCACTCATCGATGGCCTGATCCCAGATGGTTTGCATGGCCACAGTCTGTGACTGGTGGGGCAGACGCGCCGCCTGATCTGTCGTGATTCGATTCCTGGGACGAGTCGATGTGCGATCCTGGCGTGGTTTTCCGCTGCCCGCCATACCGTCACCGCCCCGCGCGATAGCGGCACGGCGGTTCACGCTGCCTCGCTCATGCCGCCCGCACCAGGTGTGCGTGACCTGCGCGAAGCGTGTAACCAGCGGGTTCGGGGTTCGAGTCCCTGATGGCGCACAGACAAGCCCCCGTTCGGATCATCCGGTCCGGCGGGGGCTTTCGTCGTCCTTGCCTGTCAAGGGGTTTCGGCCTCTTTCGTGGGTAGTCTGGTGGTGAGTCGGGGGCACCTCCTATGCCCCCCGACTCGTCGGGGATGGTCACCTTTTGCGGTGCTTGCTCTTGGTGACGGTGGTGTCCTTGGGTCACACCTCGTCGAACGGGGTTGGTTCTTCTGGTGGGGCTCGCCTGACGGGGTGCGCGTGCCCGAGAGCAGCTCGTCGCCCGTGCTTCGCAGGACGGGCACCGACTCGCCGGTGACCGCCTGCTGGTCGACCTCGCTCACTCCGCACCGCCGATTCGGTCAACGCCTTGCTGAACCTCGCACCCGAGCGGGCGACGCGGATCGAGGACGATCGCAGCGACGATCATCAGCAAATCGACGTCGAGTGTCTTGTCCTGCCGGCATCGCGGTGCGCCAGCGGTAGCCCCAGTGCGTGCTCGGCCCGGAAGGCGGCCTGGGCCACCAGCTCGCGCACATGCTGGTCGACCAAGTGGTATTACATCCGCATGAGGTGGCAGGGGGGCGGTGGTGGGCCGCGCACGTCGTCCAGGCGAGTAGTCCTGGGCTGGCTCGCCATCCTTGCTGTCGTACTTTCTGTGCCAACTGGCGCGTATCTTTGTGACAAACGATTGGCAGACCGCGCTGACTATTTATCGGAGTTGGCGGTAGCCAAGAAGGTAGGGTTCTTTGAGTCGGAGGTTCAATGGAGTGACACGGTAGTTGACAGATCTCCGAGAGACTCCTTGAAGGAGCGGAATATTGTCGTCTCGGGATTGAGGTACACGGATGTTCTCCGTGCTTATAATGCCAAAGAAATCTGTCGATTGAAGTTGTTTGGAGAGAAATTGCCTCGTGAAGTATCACGCCCTGATTCTACGGGGTTTGATCTTTTTGAAACCGACGGCAATGATCAACAGGGATATGTCACAGTGATTGTTGTCGGTGTTCGTAGAAATGAATCGGTCGTCTTTATCTCGGAGCGTCCAAATTATCCCGAGGCTAGAAACGTGTGCGCATAGTTACTGTTGACAAACCCTGCTCGTGTGAACCGGGAGCTGAGCAGAATCCTCACTGTCGAGCCGGTCGAGCAGCCTTCCGGCGGCACGATCGCCGCCATCGCGAGGGGAGCCAGGCCAGTCTGAAAGCCCGATCGCGCAGCAGTCACAACCCGTACAGTGCGGCGAATCGGTCGTGCGTGGGATCGGTCTGCACGTCCAGCTCGATGAAGTCGGACGCACGCTGTGCCGTGTCCGCGCCGAGGAGCGATCGGATCAGCGCGGCGGTCATGTCCATGCCCGCCGCGACGCCCGACGAGGTCCACCGGTCCCGGTCCTCGACCCAGCGGGCCTGGGGTACCCAGGTGACGTCCTCGCCGTGCTGCGCTGCCCACGTGAATGCCCACTTGTTGGAGGTGGCGCGGTACCCGTCGAGCAGTCCCGCTGCCGCGAGCAGAGCCGAGCCGGTGCACACCGAGGTCACGATCTGGCACGCCGCCGCATGGTCGTGGAGCCAGTCGAGGAATCCCTTGTTGTCCACCAACGCCCGGGTACCCATGCCGCCGGGAACGAGCAGAATGTCGGCGGGTTCGGCGTCGGCGTAGGTCTGTGTGGCGTTGACGGTCACGCCCTGGGAACTGGGGACGGGTTGTGGTGTTGGCCCGAGAAACGAGATGCTGAACTCGTTGCGCAGGACACTCAGCAACTCGACGGGACCGAACACGTCGAGGAGTTCGAAGCCGTCGAACAAGACGACGGAAACCGTGCGCTGTGTCATGTCGGAACCGTAACTCAGCCGCGCGCGTCGTAGGCGGACCGCACGAGCGGAGCCGCATCTGTCGTTGACGGGACGCCCAACGATTGTCGTGCTCGGGACGCTCACGGGACACCGTTCCGCAAGCCCCGCGGCACGACAACCGCCGGCCCGGCGTCGGGCGGGGCAACGCCCACCGGCCGCCTGCTAGAATCCGTCGAAGTCGACATGTCGCCCGTACCGTCGGGTCGCATGGTCAGCGTCGGCCACCGACACCTCAGACCCCCGGGGCAGAACTGTTCCGGGGGCCTGGTTTGTCCGGTGGCCGACCGACTCGGGCATACCCGAGATCTCGTACACTGGGGACCCAGATGTATCGGGGCCTCGGGCACGCATTCTAGGTGGGAGAACCATGAGGAACGGTCGTACTCGGAGATGTTCGTCGATGCTGATCGGCGGGACTCTGCTGGCAATCGTGGCGGTGCTGACGTCGTGCACGCCCTCGTCGTCGTACTCGGCGCACGTCGGCAGCTCGTCGCTGTTCGATGAGCTCCTCAAGCCGGGTCTGGAGATCACCGAGTGGGCCGACAAGCCGCTCACCAACGGGGCGGTCGGCATCCAACCGGGTGCGCCCATCACCGTCACCGCCACCGAGGGCGCCCTGACCGAGGTTCGGATCAAGAAGGCAGACGGCTCTCTCGTCGAGGGGGAGCTTCTCGACGACAACACCCGGTGGGTCAGCAAGGGGTCGCTCGGCTACAACCGCCGCTACACGCTGATCGCCGATGCCATCGGGGTGGGCGGCAGCACTCACCGTGAGGTGTCCTTCACCACCCGCGCGCCGAGCAGCTTCACCCAGGCGTACCTGACCCCCGACGTGGTCAACAATCCGGCCGACGCGACCGTGGGCATAGGCCAGCCGGTCGCGGTCAAGTTCGACGAGCCGATCTCAAACCGGCGGGTCGCCCAACAGGGCATCACCGTGACCACCGACCCGCCCGTGCAGGGTGCGTTCTACTGGATCAGCGACAGCGAGGTGCGGTGGCGCCCCGAGCACTTCTGGAAGCCCGGAACCACGGTGTCGGTCGCGGTCAACACCGAGGGCATCGATCTCGGCGGCGGGGTGTTCGGGCAGCGCAACGTCCGCACGAAGTTCAAGATCGGCCGGTCGATGATCATCACCGCCGACGATCGCACCAAGCAGGTCACCTTCGTCCGTGACGGCCGTCAGATCCGCAGCATGCCCACGTCGATGGGCAAGGACGCGACCCCCACCGACAATGGCATCTACCTGGTCGCCGACAAGCACGTGAACATCATCATGGACTCATCGACCTACGGGGTTCCGGTCGGCTCGGCCGACGGCTACCGCACGCCGGTCGACTACGCGACGCGCATGAGCTACAGCGGGATCTTCTTCCACTCGGCACCGTGGTCGGTGTGGGCGCAGGGCAATACCAACACCAGTCACGGGTGTCTCAACCTGAGCCCGACCGATGCGCAGTGGGTGATGCAGAACACGCTGCGTGGTGATCCGGTGATCGTGAAGAACACCGTCGGTGGTGACCTTCCGGGTACCGACGGCCTGGGCGACTGGAACATCCCCTGGGAGGTGTGGTCCCGGGGGAACGCAGGCCGCTGAACCGTCGTTGGCCGGCCCGTCGCTGACCGGTCCATCGGCCAGGGACATCGACGAGAAGACAAGACCACGATGCCGGAGCCTGCACGGGGCTCCGGCATCGTGTCTTTGTCGCCACCCGGGCTACTTGCGGTCCTTGATGATCACCGCCACCTCATCGGCGTCGACATTCTTGGCGACGAGCTTGCCGTTCTTGGTCTTACGCACCGAGTACCGGCCCTTTTTCTTACCCGGTGCCACACTGAGACCGGCCTTCTTTGCTGCCTTGTTCAAGTCCTCGAGCATGGGTCGGCAGGGTAAGGCATGAAGATGAACAGCGACGAATCGCGCGTGCAGGCGGTTCGGTCGCCGGTCACCATCCCGATGCCTCTATGGTGTACGCCACAGGCTGTTGTCTGCGAGATGTGGGAGGTATCGGGTGGGCGCGATAGTGCTGGCGGATGTGCGAACCGACTGTGAACGACAGGCCGTCACCGAGTGGACGGCGACGACGCATCCGGGGGCATCGGTCAAGACCCTCGGTGAGATCGACCTCGACGCACTCGCCGCCGACACCGAGCTCATCCCCGCGCGCGTGGTGTGGCTGCCGCCGATCCGGAAGGGGGAGCGGCGGGTGTCGATGGCCGACGTGCTGGCACTGTCCAATCCGCGCAGGCCACCGGCGTTCCGACAGCCGCGCATCAAGAAGCGGTCACCCGATCGCGTGCGGGTGGCCCTGGGTGAAGCCGCGACCGTGGCAAACCTGCGCGAGCGCTACACCAGGCACCTGGCGGCCGGCGAGTCCTTCCCCGCGTTCGTCGGGGTGCAGGCGGCGCTGTCGGCCGAACGTGCGGAACGGCAGATCATCGGTGACCGCTACAAGGTGCCGCGCCTCGTCGCCGAGCAGATCGGCTCGTCGGCGCGATTCCAGCAGCAGGCGGCGCAGCTGGCCGCCGACCTCGAACGCCCGGCGACCTCGGTCGCTCAGGAGGCGATCGACAAGATGAGCACTTTCGTCGCGACACAGAGCCGACTGATGGACGATGTCTTCTCGTCGACGTTGAAGAGCCTCTACGAACGCACCTGGAACGTGTCCGCGGATCTGGACACGCTCACCGCGCTGCGCGCGCTCAACAAGTCCTACGGGCTGATCTTCCTGCCGTCGCACCGCTCCTACGTCGATCCGCTCGTGCTGTCAGAGGTGCTTCGGACCCACGATTTTCCGCCGAATCTCGTGCTCGGCGGCAACAATCTGGCGCTCTGGCCGATCTCGGCGATCGCGCGCCGGGCGGGCATCATCTTCATCCGACGCCAGTTCGGCACCGATCCCGTCTACAAGTTCGCGATGCGCTCCTATTTGTCGTTCATCGTCGAGAAACGCTTCAACCTCGAGTGGTACATCGAGGGCGGTCGGAGCCGCACCGGCAAACTGCGCCCACCCATGCTGGGTCTCCTCGCCTACGTCGCCGACGCCGTCGAGCATCTCGACGACGCCGACGTGATGGTGGTGCCCACCTCGATCGTCTACGACCAACTGCACGAGATCGCGGCCATGGCCCGCGAATCGGCCGGCGGCACCAAGCGCCCCGAGGACCTCACCTGGCTCGTGCGGTACGCGAAGAGCCAACGCACCTTCATGGGCGACGCGCGCGTCCGCTTCGGCAAGCCGTTCTCGCTGCG
>JASGFO010000226.1:0-6472 GCA_047605505.1 Gordonia sp. (in: high G+C Gram-positive bacteria)
TTCGGGCCGATGGGCGAAGGCGACGGCGAACGCGGCCTGCCGCTGTGTCCCGAGGGGCAGTTCGGCGACACGGGTGCGCGCGTAGCGGGTGAGGTCGGCCGGTAGCCGCGCCGCCGTGTCCTGGTGGTCCGCGCCGCGCCGCGATGCAGGCCACCGAGCGCGGGAGCCCGCGACCACGCGGAGCGGCCGAAGAGCGGTGCTCAGGGGCGCGGACCACCAGGACGCAGAATGTCGTTGCTGTCGTCGTTGCTGTCGTTGCCCGTGGACGCGGCTGCTGAAGGCGAGGTTTTCGGCGATGGTGAGATCGCGGTAGAGGCCCAGGTTCTGAGGGACGTATCCGAGTCGCGCGCGGCCGGCGCGGGTGGGGGCGGATCCGAAGATGGCGACCGATCCGGAGGTCGGCGTGAGCAGGCCCAGCAGCATGCGGATGAGCGTCGTCTTGCCCGCGCCGTTGGCGCCGATCAGGCCGACCACCTCGCCCGGCCGGACTGCGAGGGTGACCGCGTCGACCACGGTGGTCCGGCCGAAGGTGCGGGTCACCGCGTCGGCGGCGAGTGCCGCGGGCCCGGTGGTGGTCATCGGGGGTCTCCCTCCCGCACCGTGCCGCGGCGTCGCAGCGACAGTGCGACGACGATGTCCTCGAGGTCGGGGTCGACGGGTGTTCCGGGCATCGTGGATCCGGATGGCGCGGGCCAGTATTCGTGCCGGGCGCGGCCGCGGCGCCAGGACCATTCGGGGCGTTCGGGCCGGTCGGCGGCGGTGATGACGCCGGGAAAGGCTGCGTGGATCTCGGGGTAGGTGCCGCTGACGAGTTCGTGTCCGTCGTCGAGGACGAGGAGCCGGGTGGCCCGTTGCGCCTCGTCGAGGTAGGTGGTGGACACCACCACTGCGGCGCCGTCGGCGGCGGCCTCGGAGACGAGTCGCCACAGGTCGAGCCGACTGACCGGATCCACTCCGGTGCTCGGTTCGTCGAGGATGACCAGGGCGGGCCGGTGAAGGAGCGCCATGGCGACGCCGAGCTTGCGGCGCATCCCGCCCGAGAGGGCGGCGGCGGGCCGGTCGACGGCCGCCGCGAGTCCGCACCGGTCGATGATGGCGTCGCGGCGGCGCGCGAGTGCGGCGCCGTGCAGCCGGTAGCAGCCGCCGACGAAGTCGAGGTTCTGGCGCACCGTGAGGGCGGCCCAGCTCCCCGGGCCTGCCGACAGGAAGCCGAGGCGTATCCGTGGCACCGGGCGGGTGGCGCCCGCGTCGACGCCGAGTTCCCCGGCGAGCACGCGTAACAGGGTGGTCTTGCCCGCGCCGTCGCCGCCGACGACGGCGACGAGTTCGCCCGCGCCGACGCCGAGGGACACCTGATCCAGGGCGATCCGATCGCCGAACCGGACGGTGACCTGCTCGACCGCCGCGATCACGACGCGCTCCCCACGCCGGCCGCGACGCGGTGGGCCGCCGGGGCGAGATCCCGGCGGAATCGCAGTGTCGCACCGGTGAAGACGGCCACCGCCATCGCCGTGAGCACCACCAGCGGAAGCCAGAGCGAGGCGATGCCCGCTCCGCGGAGCATCACGCCCTGCGAGAGCATCGTGAAATAGGTCAGCGGCAGCAAATAGCCGATCCACCGGACACCCGCGCTCATCGCCTCGAGCGGAAAGATCATGCCGGACAAGAGAATCTGCGGGATCAGGAAGAAGAACGCGGTTTGGATGGCCTGCCCGGTGGTCTGGGAGATCGTCGAGATGAACACCCCGATCCCGAGCACGACGACGAGGAACAGGCCCGCACCGAGGATGAAGACGCCGGGATTGCCGGTGAACGGGACGTCGAACACGACGCGGCCGAGAATCGTCACGATGGTCATGTCGATGGCCGCGAGCAGGAAGTAGGGGGCGATCTTGCCTGCGATCACCTGGGCCGGTGAGATCGGCATGACCGCGAGTTGTTCGAGGGTGCCGGCCTCGCGTTCACGCACCAGGCCGATGCTGGTGATGATGGTGCCGATGAAGAGCAGGATCAGACCGATGATCGCGGGCACCATCACCCACGCCGTGGTCAGGTCCGGGTTGTAGAGCACGTCGACGGTCACGGCATCGCCGAGACGGTTGAGCGCGCCGACCGCGGCCTGCGCCGCGAACAGGTTCGAACCGTCGACGTAGACCACCGGCGGCTGCGACCCGGTCACGACCGCGACGTCGACGACGTTGTCGCGCAGCAGGTCCCGCGCATCGGCGGCGGTCCTCCCCGGCTCGACGCGGGTGCGGTCGAAGATGCCACCGGGGAAGGTCTCGCTCGTGCTCTGCGCGGCCGGCCCCACGACGGCCGTCGACAGTGAGGACACCGCGAAGTTCGCGGCGTACCCGAAGACCACCAGCAGCAGGAGTGGCATGACGACGAGCATGGCCACGGTCCGGTGATCGCGGATGAGTTCCCGGAATTCCTTGAGTGTCATGGCCACCATGCCGCTCAGGGTAGGCAGCGCGGCGGACCGGACTCAACGGTTGTTGAATTTATCGGGCGGCGGGTGCTGTTGGCGGCCTCGGTGGGCTGCGACGTCAGTTGTGTGGTGGCTGCGCGCCGACATCCGCCCCGACTGGGCGATGCCCGCCCAGCCCGGCGGGTGCTACCGCGTCGAGATCGTCGGCGAACCATCCTACCGGGTGGACATCTGCCCCACCAGCGCACGCGGCGACCACAATCACGCGGCGATCGTCGCCGGCGTGGGCCGCGTGGTCAACGCGATCCCCAGCGTGATCGATGCTGCCGCCGGTATCCGGACCACGCTGGACCTGCCGCTGATCACCGGGCCGAGACTGCGGGTGGGCTAGTCGGGAGAACCGTCCCACGTGCAGGCTCAGCGCATCGGCACGACAATAGTTGTCGTGGCCCACCGCTGAGCCTGTACTTAGGGATTCGCCGACGGCGCGGCAGAGCAAGAACGCCGGATACGACTCGGTCGACGGATTCGCCCGGGCGTTCGCGCGCGCCTTCGGCCACCCGCCGAGCACGCTTCCCGACGCCGGCGAGCGCGGCCACTGGGCGGTGCGGCCGTGGCCGACGGCTGATCAGCCGTCGCCAACGCTTTTGCGGGCCACCTCGTCCGCGGCGGCCGACCGCGCCCAGCGCGGCAGGATGAAGATGCCCTCGGCCTCGGCCGTCACCTCGCCGTTGCTGTAGATCCGGCCACTCGCAATCGATTTCACGCCGTCGATCCGCTCGCGCCGCGCCTCCGCGCGGATGGCGCCCAGAGGTGTCGCGCGGCGGTAGCGGATCGTCAACGTGCCGGTCATCCCGGGTGTCCCGGCGTGTTCGGTGGCCGAACCGAGCATCTGGTCGAGGATCGCCGCGAGAATTCCGCCGTGGACCAGTCCCGCCGGCCCCTCGTACTGCGCACCCAGTTCGAGCTCGGCCCACGCCAATTCCCCGTCGAAACCGATGACGACCGGTGGCGCGACGGGATTGCGCGCACCGAGCACGGCATTGCCCCAGGTGCGTTTGCGGCCGTCGGCGTTGAACCGCACCCCGAATGCCTCCTCCTCGATGCGCGCGGACTTCAGGATCGTCCGGGCCGCCTCGATGTGCGCGATCGCCTCGGCGGCCGCGGCGGCGTCGACCTCGGTCCGCACCGTGTCGCCGACGAGCCCGCGCACCGCACCCGCGATCTCGTCGGCGATCTCCTTGCGCCGCGCCAGCTCGTCGGGATCGATGTCCTCGGTCAGATACCTGCTCATCGTCGACTCCGCTCGTCGCCTCGTGCCGGCATCCGTTCGCCGGTTCGTTCGGTGCCAGTTGTAGCAGTCACCGATCGGTCACCCGGTAACGTCCTCCCCATGAGTGACGCACAGTGGCAGGCCTTCGACGTCTCGATCAGCGACCACGTCGCCGAGGTGACCCTCACCGGCCCCGGCAAGGGCAACGCGATGGGCCCCGACTTCTGGCGAGAGCTCCCGGAGATCTTCACCGCGCTCGACACCGACGAGTCGGTGCGCGCCGTCATCGTCACCGGATCGGGGAAACACTTCTCCTACGGACTCGATCTCGCGGCGATGGGGCCGGGCTTTGGACCGGTCCTCGCCGACGGGGCAAAGGCCAAGCCCCGCACCGACTTCCATGATCTCATCAAACGCATGCAGACAGGTCCGACCGCGGTCGCGGAATGCCGCAAGCCGGTGATCGCGGCGATCTCCGGGTGGTGCATCGGCGGGGCCGTCGACCTGATCGCGAGCGCCGACATCCGCTACGCCAGCGCCGACGCCACGTTCTCGATCCGCGAAGTCCGGGTGGCCATCGTCGCCGACATGGGCAGCCTCGCGCGGCTGCCCGGCATCATCGGCGAGGGACACCTGCGTGAGCTGGCACTGACCGGACGCGACTTCGATGCGGCCCGCGCCGAGAAGATCGGCCTGGTCAACGACGTCTTCGACACTCCCGAGGAGCTGCTGGCGGCGGCGCGCGCGACCGCCCGCGAGCTCGCCGACCTGCCGCCGCTCGTGGTCCAGGGCACCAAGCAGGTGCTCGACCAGCGCTCGGCCGCCGCCCAGCACGAGAGTCTGCGCTACGTCGCCGCCTGGAACGCCGCGTTCCTGCCGAGCAACGACCTCACCGAGGCGATCACCGCGGTCTTCGAACGACGCGCACCACAGTTCACGGGCGAGTGACGGGGGCTCTCCTGTCGTCACCCGGTCAGGGGAACGAGTTCGACGTCGGTGGCGAGGAACATCGGATGCAGCGGCACGTCGTGGCGGAGCGCGTAGTCCGTCAGCAGCCGGGCCCAGCCGTGGTCACGGGGCCCGGGCGGGGCGTCACCCGGCCGGGTCAGCAGCAACGCGACGGTGAGGTCGGGATCGTCATCGAGGCGCGCCCGGATCAGGTGCAGGAAGCGGTCGGCGATGAGCTCATCGGGAATCGGGGGCAGCGTCATCTGGATGAACGCCGGGATGAGCCGGGACCGGTCCTCGACGAACGCCAGCCATAGGACCACCTCGGAGAAGCCCAGTTCGCCCATCAGCGCGCGCCAACGCCGGCGCAGACCGGCGGCGTCGGCAAAGGGCTCGACGACGGTGTCGAGGGGCGGGATCTCGTCGAACGGAGGATGGCCGGGGCTGTCGAAAGTCGTCATGGTGGCCATCGTCGTCCGCCGATCGACGCAGGTCACCGACCGTTTCCACAGGCGTGCGGGGCTGTGGACACCCCGGTTGACGCCGTCGGCGCCGCCGGTCACCATCGGTGGCTGGCGCCTGTGCCAGACTGGCCCGATGGGGATACTCACGCCGTTGGCCGTCACGATCGGCTCGATCTCCTGGATGCCTCGGCATCTGCCGCAGATCGTCCGCGTCGACGACCTGATCCGTCGGGTCAGCCGGGAGCGGTACGGATTGCTCGACATCGCCGGACTCCCCAACACGACGATTCGGGTCACCGGCCGCAAGAGCGGCGTGATCCGGCAGACCCGGCTGCTGGCCGTGCCGCAGGAAGGCGGGGCATGGCTCATCGCCGGGTCCTACTTCGGTGGACCGACGACACCGCAGTGGGTGCACAACCTTCGTGCAGCCGGTACCGCCCAGATCGTCGACAAGGGCGTCCCCTACGACGTGCGGGTCACCGAACTCGACGGGGCGGCGCGGGCCGCGGCCTGGCAGACCCTGCGCGGGGTGTGGCCCAACTTCGATCTCTACGAGACCCGGACCGACCGGGTCATCCCGGTGTTCGAACTGGTGCCGTAACGGCCTGAATCGTCGCGCCGATGGCCGGCTACGCCGGTGTGTAGGTGACGGGTCGCGCGTCGAGATCGACGAAGCCGTCCATGATCTGATCGACCCGGGCCGCGCCGGTGCCACCGTAGGTGGCGCGGTAGCGGGCCGTCCACGCGACGCTGCCGAACACCTCGACACGGGTCGGGGTCGCGGGATCCAGATCACGGACGAGCGCATCCAGCGTGCTCGGCGCACTCCAATCGACGGTGCCCGGCCGGGCCGAACGGTACAGGCGCTGAACACATCCCGGCCGGTCCGCGGATGAGCGAGCCTGCCGGGACTGCGCACACCGACGCAGATACGCGGTGACTGCGGAGTCGACGGCCTTGGTGCCCGCCGCGCTGAGCACCGGTGACAGCAGCGGGCGCGGCGGCCGCTGATCGCCGCCGAGCGCCACGACCGCGCGGCCGTCGACGTCGTCGGCGGTCACGTCGAGGTACGGGTTGGTGCTGCCCCAGGCCAGGGCGCCCGGGAAGACCTGGATGACGGTGGCGTCGCCGGCCGTGACGCCTCCGACGGTGAGTCCGGGAATCGCTCCGCGGCCGGACAGGTCGACGGAGGCGAGCGCGTCGTCGAGCAGCCACCGGCCACCCACCCGACGCACCCGGTAGGTGACCTGCTCGTCGTGGTCGCCGATCCGCAGCGACACACCCACCGGGGTGACGGTGCCGTCGGCGACACCGGTCGATCCCGCACCCGCACCCTCGCCCGAGGAGGCCGGCATC
>JASGFO010000227.1:0-6460 GCA_047605505.1 Gordonia sp. (in: high G+C Gram-positive bacteria)
GCCGCGAAGAACGGCTCGGCTGCCGGCGTCCGCCAGTCGACGAGGAGCTGACGGCCCTCGTCGTCGACGAGTCCGATGCGCCCGATATAGCGGACCTCGCTGTCGGACAAGATGATCCGTCCAAGACAGAGATCGCCACGGTGACGCCGCAGCAGTCGCAGACGGTTCTCGGTGCTGTGGATCTCCATATCGCGGTCGACGGCCCGACGTCCGCCGCCGCCGAGCTCGCGGCGCAGCACCGCCAGCCGATCGGAGAGGCGGTTGATCATGCCGGTGAGGCAGTCGGCAATGGCGGTGAACTGTGCGATATCGGCGCCGATGAGGGCGGGATCGGCCTTGGCCGATGACTCGGCGGGCAGGGCAAAAGCGCTGGTGGACGCGGGCATGGCGGCCATTGTGAACCATGATGGGGGTCTTGCCGCAAGACCCTTCTCCGGCGTTATAGTGAAGTGGGAAAGAGAGTTGATTCCGCGCCCGCCCACTTCTCAGCCCTGCTGTTCGGTCCTCCGCTCGAGTTCGTCGCGCCGACGCAGCCACAAGGTGACCAGTTCGTCGTCGATGCGGTCGGTATCCGGGCCGCGGCGCCCGCTGTCGATGGCCCGACCGGCCCAATGACCGATCGGAAATGGCTGCGCGTCACCATCCGCGCGGCGGGCATGCAGGAACGTGGCGATGGTGCCGACGGTGGAGACGACGGCGACGGTGATGAGGAAAACGGTCATGACAGAAATCATGCGCCCGAAGATTTACCGCCAACAGTGGCGGTAATGACAACTATCGACAAGAAACTGCCATACTGGGTGCGTGTTGCAGACGATTGCGGTCCTGCTGTCGGGGCGCGTTGCGTTGTTCGAGTTCGGTGTCCTCCACGAGATCTTCGGCCTGGACCGCACCGACGACGGGGTCCCCGCCTTCGACTTCCGTGTGGCCTCCCCGGATCCGGGCTCGGCGCTGACGGTCGGACACGGGGTGAGCGTGACCGTCAGCCACACCCTCGACGAATGCCGCGACGTCGATCTGGTCGCCATCCCCGGCGGCAGCACCTCGGGTGAGTACCCCGACGAGATCCTCGAGACGGTCACCGCCGTCGTCGCGGGCGGCGGGCGGCTGCTGACGGTCTGCTCCGGGGCCTTCGTCGCCGGCGCCGCCGGACTGCTCGACGGGCGCCGCTGCACCACCCACTGGCGATACGGCGACCGGCTCGCGCGGATGTTCCCCAAGGCCACCGTCGACACCGACGTCCTGTTCGTCGACGACGGCCCGCTCACCACCAGCGCCGGCACCGCCGCCGGGATCGACGCGGCGCTGCACCTGGTGCGCGAATCCTGGGGATCGCCGGTGGCCAATCGGATCGCGCGCCGGATGGTCGTCCCGCCGCATCGTGACGGCGGGCAACGGCAGTTCGTCGATCGGCCCATCCCCACTTGCACCGACGAGGGCTTCGGGGCGCTGCTGGAGTGGATGGTCGACAACCTCGATCGCGATATCGCCGTCGACGAGCTCGCCGCCCGGATGCACATGAGTGGCCGGACCTTCGCGCGGCGCTTCGTCGACGAGGTCGGCGTCCCGCCGCGTCGATGGCTGACCGAACAGCGCATCCTGGCGGCGAAGAATCTGCTCGAGCAGACCGACCTGCCCATCGAGGAGGTCGCCCGGCTGGTCGGATACTCCTCGGCGACTCTGCTGCGCCATCACTTCGCGGCGTCGGTCGGGGTCTCGCCGGCCCGCTACCGACGGCGCTTCGGGGGCACCGATGCCGGGGAGGTCGGTGCATGAACGTCGTGACCGACCTGCGTGTGCCGATCATCGCCGCCCCGATGGCCGGTGGCCCGACGACCCCGGGTCTGGTCAATCTCTGGGCCGGCCAGGGCTACCGCGATGTCCGCGGCGGACCCGCGGCCGAGATCATCGCGGCACTGTGGTCGGACGCCTGACGATCGAGGCTACGGCGCCAAAGCCCGCAGCAACAGATGGAAGGCGACGGTCGTCGAACGGTCGCGGACCGCGGCGCGGTCGCCGGGGAGCCGCACGGTGCGGGTGAGGGTCGGACGGCCCGCCACCGCGATCCCGAAACAGACCGTTCCCACCGGTTTCTCCGGGGAGCCGCCGTCGGGTCCGGCGATCCCGCTGGTCGAGATCGCGGTGTCGGCACCGAGGTGCCGCAACGCCCCCTCGGCCATCGCCGCCGCGACCGGCTCGCTGACCGCGCCATGCTCGGCGATCAGCTCCTCGGGGACGTCGAGCACCCCGATCTTCACCTCGTTGGCATACGACACCACTCCACCCATCACATACTCCGACGAGCCGGCCCGATCGGTCAGCCGCGCCGCGACGAGCCCACCGGTGCACGACTCGGCGGTCCCGATCCGCCGACCACGCAGGGCGGCGGCCACCAGCTCGTCGACGGTTGACCCGTCGATTGAGAAGATCTGCCGCTCATGGTGTTTCACGAGCTCGTCGGCCACCGCGGTGTAGGTGGCCGCGGCGTCGGGCCGAAAGCGGGTGACGATCTCGACCTCACCGCGACGGAGGCACGTGGTGATCTCGAGGTCGGCGAAGCCCGGGACCGAGGCCTCGATCTCCCGCAGTGTCTCGGCCAGGTCGGATTCGGAGAGCCCGAAGGCGCGGATGGTCTCCTGCCGGAAGTCGCCGGCCGTGCCCACGACGTCGGCGATCGGTGCCGCGGCGACGGCGTCCGGCCACATCTGCTGCAACTCGCGGGGTGGGCCGGGCAGGATCAGCACGGCCGGATACTCGTCGGTGCCGGGAATCGCGACACCCGGGGCGGTGCCCGTGGGTGGGATGGGCTGCGCGCCGTCGGGGACGAGGGCCTGCTTGCGGATGGCCACGCGGGCCGATTCGGACTCGGATTCGCCGGGCCTGCCGCGCCGCCACCGCCGCAGGATCGCGGCGATGTGCTCTTCGAGTTCGGTATCGAGATGCAGCGGCCGGCCACAGAATTCGGCGACGGTGGCCACAGTGAGATCGTCGGCGGTCGGGCCGAGACCGCCCGTTGTCACGATCAGCGCGACACCGTCGGCGGCGAGGAAACGCAACTGGTTGCGCAGATCGTCGGGTCGGTCACCGCAGATCATGATATGCGCGACGTCGACGCCCCGATCGAGCAGGCGCCCGGCCACCCAGGGGCCGTTCTGATCGGCGATCCGGCCGGTCAGCACCTCGGTGCCGGTCACCACGATTCCCGCGCGGACCGGGTGTGCGTGGTGAAAAGGGGCGGGGTCGGCGTCGCGGCGGGAGGATGTGGCGTCCACGACCCCCGACGATAGCGGGTGTCGGCATCGGTGCAGGTCGGGAACCGACGATTGGCGTCGTCGGCGCACACCTGGTGTATTGCAGGAGAGATCCGCGGGCGGCCCGCGTCCAAGTGGTGAGGAGTCGAGAATGACCGGTGACCTGGTGGTGCTCGTCGACCCCGACGGCACACCCCGCGGCAGCGCCGAACGCCGGAGTGTGCACGACACCCGGACGCCGCTGCACCTCGCGTTCTCCTGTCACCTCGTCGACGCCGGCGGACGGCTGCTGATGACCCGCCGCGCCCTGGTCAAGAAGACCTGGCCGGGGGTGTGGACCAACTCGTTCTGCGGGCATCCCCGACCGGGTGAGGGTTTCGACGACGCGATCGCCCGCTACTCGCAGCACGAACTGGGCGTCGACGTCGCCGATCTGCGCTGCGTGCTGCCCGACTTCCGCTACCGTGCCGTCGACGCGAGCGGGATCGTCGAGAACGAGGTATGCCCGGTCTACGTGGCCCGGCCGGTCGGGGAGCTGCGACCCAATCCCGACGAGGTGATGGACCTGGCGTGGGCCGAGGTCGGCGACATCTGGACCGCCGCCCGGCGCACACCCTGGCTGCTGAGCCCCTGGTTCATCGACCAGGTTGCCGCGCTCGGACCCGATCCGTACGGGGCGTAGATGGCGTCCAGGTTCGTGTACTTACTTAGCTCCAAGGAGCAGGGCGGAGTCAAACTCGCTCCATGTGCTCGAGTTGAGTCGGTCGCTGTGCACCACTGAGATTGACGGATCGTGATTGAATGACTGCATGGGTATGATGAAGCCGTTCCTGAGTTCCGAAATACGCGTGTGGTTCTCACGAGGACCGGCGGGGAAACCAACCCGCGCTCAGGCCTATTGGTGGTCACTCGACCCGGAAGGGTCTCTTTGGGTCGCGACAGCTCACGAAGTGGAGCTTCGCCACACTGATCAACTCCCGACAAGGGATTTTGCGAGCGAGCCGGTGCTAGTCCTTGAGACCTTGATACGGAGCAGCCAGCATGGTACTTCCACCGGTCTTCCTGAGTCAATTATTGCGTACCTAGAGTTGCGGGAAAGGCCTGCGTTTGATTATATGTCAGACTTTCGTCTGTCGCCGATTGTTGTCAATGGTGAAATCTCTATCGGAACGTGTATTTCGTTCCCTGAGTGTGTATTCGTAGCGCTGGTTCACAGTGGCCACTGGGTTGCTCTGATCTATCCGGGGGATGAGCGAATGGTTGAAATTGAAGTGACCCCTGCCTAGCGGGCACACACTCGCACTGATATCGCGCCCGGCTGTTCTTGTTGGATAGCGCCCGGAACCCGCGCTCCACCTGGTTGAGCCGCGACAGCGAGGTCGGGGTGAAATGAAAGCTCGGCTTGCTTCGGTCAACGCCTGGAACGACAACACCAAACCATTCACGGACCAAGGACGAAGACCAAATCCTCGAATCCATCAACCGGCTATTGAACCGAATTGGCGACCCAGGCTACTGTGCTAGCAATGGGCTACCGATGCAAGAGATGCTTTGCATCGACTTGCGCATGTATGCGTTCACCTATACGACGCTTTTCTAAGCGCCGGTGTCCGAGTTTGGGCAGTACCTGGCGGATCCTGAATCGATACAGACATCCCAACCCCTATACTTATAGTTTCGCGTGATCCCATCGCTAAAAGCGACTGTCATACTAAGCATCGGGAACCTCTTTCCCTCATTCACCAGGCCGAATCCGTATCGCGCTTGCTCGCCGTTATTGAACACGCCGGTGTCTTGTGTCGTTGCGCCTGCGCCGCGACACAGAGTATCTCGGGCGCCAGAAATGTTAACACCGCAGTAGTACTCGTAGGATGAGGTCCAGTTGAGTCCGTGGTTGTTTGAGTACCTCTTAATATGGGGCTCCACAACCCAATCGCGCCCAGTGCCGCCAACCAGTGCTACTTCTATCCAAGTCTTAACCTGAGCTTTTACTATCCTACCACCGCTCTCGGTGAGCTGACCACTGGCCATGTATACCGGATCTGATATGTACCTATAGCCAGATATTCTGCCAGGGTGTGTGAGAATGTATCCCAGTGGCGTTTCGGACGCGTACTCTGAAACTCCGTTTCGGGATGTTGTACCAGAAGCTGGTCGATAGTTGCATACGAAGTTTCCCTCAGTGATAGGAATTAGGGAGACCATTCCGCAGAGCGTATCTTGGATTCTGTCAGAGTTGGGTGGCGTGATGGTGGGCTGCCCTGGAGCAACGTTTGCGGCCGGGCTGCTCGTGGATGCTGGTGGCGTTAGTAGGTTGGGCCCGGTCCGGGGGGCGCCACTTGTCGGAGGATCTTCGCTACTTGAAGTCGCCGTGGACTCTTCAGTGGCAGATGGTGTTGTAGTAGTTGGGGCAGATGGATTTTCTCCTCCGCATATATAGGGAGGATTCGGGGCGGGCGCATCTTGGATGGTCGTGCCGGGGTGGGCCAAGACCCACGCCTGTTTCCATGCTGTGTTATAGGTGTTGGTCTCACGTTTGCAACGTTCGTCCGGTGTTTCGGCGCTACCCGCGGGCGCGGCGACTAGCATCACTGCAGCGGCGACGACCGCTATTGCGGAGGCCAAGACAACCAACGTGGCCCCTGCTGCAGAGGGCGTCCTATATTTCGGTGCGTGGATACTTGTCATAGCCAGCCTCTGAGTCATCTATCAAGGGACAAAGGTCGTCGTCGGACGAGTACTGCTGCGGACAACAAGGTAGGCTTCTTTGAGTCGACCGACCTAGTGCCTCCGTTGAGAACTGGTGTGCGCAGCGATCGGGGGCGTGCCTTGAGAATAACTAGCGTCAATGGCCTGGCTAGATAGATCTTTGGCGGCCATATTCGGTGAAAACATAGATACCGGTGTCGGTAGTAACCGAGATCTTCGCATACGGTCGGACTTGCACTGTTCCGAGTGCGTTGGACATTGAGAGTTGAATATTGGAAAGGATGATGTCTGCGGTTGGTCTGGTCATCGCGATCTCGGCGAGAGTGACAGATTGAACCTTGCCAGCACCCACCTCGAACTCAAGGTCCGCTGCGGGAATTATGGTAGCCTCGGCGCCCGCTTCGGCACCTATCTCCCCAACTGATCCTCCACCGCCTCCGGGAGATATATTGACTGTAGGTGCAATCTTGGCATTGACCCCAGCATTGAGTTTGAGTTCT
>JASGFO010000228.1:0-6456 GCA_047605505.1 Gordonia sp. (in: high G+C Gram-positive bacteria)
CTGGGTTATGAGCCCAGCGAGCTACCGAGCTGCTCCACCCCGCGTTGGTGAACACCACGTTACCGGGTGCCCGACCAGCGGCGCAAATCGCGCTCTGAGCTGCTAATTCCCTCCGCCCAGCGCCTCATAGACGGCGACCGCCTTGTTGAGCGCGTCGAGCGCCTGACCGTACGCGGCGAAGTCCCCCGACGTCTGGGCCGCCTTGAGCTTGGCCAGCGCGGAACCGATCGCCTGGACCGCCGCGGCGCGCTGCGGATCGTCGCCCTGGGTCTGGGTGCCGCCCTGCTGCGGGATCTGCTGCGGAGTCGTGCCGCCCTGTTGCGGGGTGTCGGGTTCCCCACTGTCCGGCGAGGTCGCCTGCTCGGGGCTGATCCCGACCTGATCGAGCGCCTGGGCCACCGTCGCCGCATAACCGACGCTGGGGCTGCCGGCCGCTGCGTTGTAATAGGTCAGCACCCGGTGCAGCTTGGGAATGCCGCCTCCCGTGTTCGACTCGGCGTACATTGGCTGGACGTACAGTACGCCGCCACCCCCTACCGGCAACGTCAGCAGATTGCCGTAGGTGACCTTGGTGGTGCGTTCCATCTGCTGACGGTCCGAGGCCACCACGTCCGCGGTCTTCATGTTGTCCTGGGCCTGAACCGGACCCACTGCCTGCCGGTCGGTCGGCAGCACCTTGACCGTGATCTGACCGTATGATCCGGGGTCGCTCGACACCGTCATGTAGGCGGCGAGATTCCTCTCGCGGTAACCGTGGAACACCGTCGTCAGCTGGAACTGCGACCCCGAACCGCTGCCACCCCGCGGATTTCGCGCGGTGAAATAGTACGGTGCCTGGTCGAGCTCCAGGTTGCGGCTCTTCTCGGTGCTCGGGTCCTCGGGCACCGACCAGAAGTTGTTGTTCTGGAAGAATGCCGTCGGGTCGGTGACGTGATATTTCGCGAGCAGGGCCCGCTGAATCTTGAACAGATCCTCCGGATAACGAACATGCGCGAGCAGATCCGGGTGGCGATCCAGCTCCGTCCGCGATTTCACGGTGCCCGGGAACACCTTCATCCAGGTCTTGAGGACCGGATCGGTCTCGTCGAACTGATAGAGGGTGACCTTCCCGGTGTAGGCATCGACGATGGCCTTCACCGAATTCCGCACGTAGGAGACCTGCCGGTTCACCTGGGTGCGCACGGTCTGGTCGGCGTTGACGGTCCGGGCGTCGGTGGTCGCGTCGTGCAGCGAGGTGCGCTGCGCGTACGGGTAATCGTCGAGGGTGGTGTAGCCGTCGACGATCCACTTGATCGATCCATCGGCCATCACCGCAGGGTAGGCACGCGAATCCACGGTCAGCCAGGGCGCCACCTGCCGGACCCGATCACGCGGATCGCGGTTGTAGAGAATCCGCGAGTTCTCGCCGATCGCATCCGACAGCAGGAAGTTGCGTTCGGTGTACTTCACCGCGTACAGCGCTCGGGTGAACCAATTGCTCAGGGACACGCCCGAATCGGCCGCGTAGGTGAATGTGCGGCCATCCTCGTCGTATTCCCGGGCGCCGCCGGAGGTCCCGACGATCGCATAGTCCGGGGAGACGTTCGAGATGAGTTCACCGAAGTAGATGCGCGGCTGCTTGACCCGGATCGGCGCGGTCCGCTGATAGTCGGCGCCCCGGATGGACTGCAGATCGCTCACGTAGAACACCGGCAGACCACCGCGATTGGTGACCGAGGCATCGTCGGACGCCTCGTCGACGCGATTGGCCGGCGCCGCAACGAAACCGTTGCCATGCGTGTACACGGTGTGCTTGTTGAGCCAGTTCTGCTGCTGCCCACGGTACTTGGTCGGGTCGAGCTCACGGACCGCGACGATGAAGTCGCGCTGCTCACCGTCGACGGTGTAGCGATCGATCGACAGTTGCGATGGGAAGCCGTAGAAGTTCTTGAGGAACTGCCGCTGGTTGAACACCGGCGAGATCACGTTCGGGTCGAGGATCCGAATATTCGACAGCGTGGGCTCGTCGGAATCCACCGCATCGGCGGTGGGCGCGGTGGCCCCCCACCCCTGCTGATAGTCCACCTGATCGTCGGTGATGCCGTACGCCTGCGTCGTGGCCCGGATGTTGCGGGAGATGTACTCGGCCTCCTTCTGGGCCGCGTTCGGCCGGACCGAGAACTGCTCCATGGTCATCGGCCAGCCCACGCCCATCAGCAACGCCGACAACAGCATCAGCACGGTGGCAATCGCGGGCACCCGCAGATCGCGCAGCACGATGCCGGCGAAGAACGCGGCTGCGCAGATGATCGCGATCGCCATCAGGATCAATTTGGACGGCAGCACCGCATTGATGTCGGTATAACTCGCGCCCGAGAAAATATCCTGCTTGCGGTCGCTCGAGAGCAACGCGTAGCGGTCGAACCAGTACGCGATTGCCTTGAGCAACAGGAACGTCCCGGCCAGCGCCGCCAGCTGGATCCGCGCCGCCCTGGAGAGCGCGCCGTCACCGCCGGTCAACCGGACCCCGGCGAACAGATAGTGCGCCAGCAGGCTCAGCACAAAGGCGATCACGACGATGACGAACAGGAAGTTCAACACGAAGCGGATGAACGGCAACTCGAACGCGTAGAAGCTGATGTCCCTGCCGAACTGCGGGTCGGTGACGCCGAAGTCGGTGCTGTGCAGGAAGGTCTGCGTCGTCACCCATGAGCCCTGCGCGACCAGCCCGGCGACCAGCCCGATGAGCACCGGCGGCACAATCGCGAACCAGCGGAGCCGCCCCAGCACCGCGGTGCGGTAGCGGGCCAGCGGATCGACGGCACCGCTGACCGGGAGGAACACCGGCCGCGTTCGATAGGCGGCATAGAGCGCGCCGAACACGACCAGCCCGACGATGACGCCGGTGATTCCGAACAGCAGAACCCGCGTCCACAGGATCGTCGAATACACCTCGGAGTAGCCCAGATCGGCGAACCACATCCAGTTGGTGATCATGTCGACGACGCGCGGCCCGGCCAACACGATGACCAGCAGCGTTATGCCGATACCGATGATGATCCTGCTTCTGCGCGACAGTGTCGGCAAACCTGCCGGCCCGCGAACGCCCACCTGACCCACTCTCCAAAACGCTCAATTGCGACACCCGTCGTCCGACCGGCCGCGCGGCTGCTGTGATGTGGGCACCACTGTACTGGCACCATGGAGCCCGATGCCCGACACCTACTCTCGTGACGATCTCGGCCATGCGCTGACCGAGGCACTCGGATTCCACGCCGCCGACGCACCCGGCGCCGCCATCGTCTTCGCGCTCCTACCGACGCCGCTGCTCGCCGAGATCAGCCCCGCTCTGATCGGGCCCGACGACGATGCCGCACTGAGCCTGCTCGCCGAGGAGGTGCCCGCACTCACCGCGGCCGCCGAGCCGCACGGCGCACTGATGGGGTTCCTGGCCACCGCGTCGTGGCCGGATCCGGTGGCCGGTGTCGCCGTCGTCGTGCCGATCACGGTGGTCGCACCCGGGCACGAGACGAGCGCTGACCCGATCTCCCCGCCCACCGACGCGGGCCGACGGGCCCGGCTGGCCGTCGGTGCGCTGCGGGGCGGGCCCAGCCTGGCGTTGCTCGTCGTCGACGGCGAGTCCGAGCTGCGCACCCGCCCCGATCTCGCACCCGAGCTCCGGACGGCGCTGGCCGCGGCGCTCGACGGCTGACGGCGTCTCAGCGGTCGTCGGGTCAGCTGCAGCCGGTCACCGGCCGGCCGGCGCCGAGCGCGTTGAGCGCGTCGATCGCCGACGTCAGCGAGGTCACCTTCACCAGTTGCAGGCCGTCGGGCACGGCGGTGCCTGCCTCGGCGCAGTTGTCGGCGGGGACGAGGAAGACACTGGCCCCGGCATCGCGGGCGGCGCGGGTCTTGTGCGTGATGCCGCCGATCGGGCCGACCACCCCGTCGTCGGCCACTGTCCCGGTGCCGGCGACGAACCTGCCGTGGGTGAGCTCACCGGGGCTGAGGCGGTCGACGATCGCCAGCGACAGCATCAGCCCGGCCGACGGGCCACCGATGTCGTGGCCCTGGTCGTCGAAGACGTGGTAGGAGATGGTCAACTCCGGGTCGGCGTTGCGAACCTCGGGTGTCACGCCGACATAGGCCACACCTGCGTCACCGGGCCGTGGCTGCGCGGTGACCGTCACGCTCCGTTCCTGGCCACCGCGGCGAATCCCGAACACGATCCGGTCGCCGGGCTGGTGTGCGCGCACGGCCTGCTGCAAGGCAACCGACGTCGGGGTCACCGGCCGGCCGTCGACGCTGACGATCACGTCGCCGACGTTGAGCACCGAGGCCGCCGGACCGTCCTCGGCGACCTCGGCGGCCACGAGCTGGGTGGGCCGGTGCAGGTAGCTCAGCGCGGCCGCGGTCGCGGTGCTCTCCGAGTCCCGCATCTGCCGCAGGTTCTGCTGCCGAGTCTGATCGGTGGTCTGATCCGACGGGAACTGGGTCTCGCGCGGCTGCACCGAGTACGTCCCCGACAGCCACAGCCCCATCGCCTGGAACAGGGTCAGGCCATCGCTGACCGAGACGGTCGTGAGATTGAGATGCCCGGCCACCGGGTCAAGGGTGGCGCCGCCGATCTCGACGACCGGGACCTCGCTGTCCGCCCGGGGCGTCGTGCCGAGGGTGTTGACGGTGGGGCCGGGCCCGAGCGCGACGAACGGTACCTGCACGGTGCTGCCGACGACGACGAGCACCAGCAGCAGCACGACCGTCACCGCTGCGGTGAGGGTGCGACGGGAGGACGGCCGGGTCATTCCGCCCACGATAATCGGTGCCGCGAACCGCTCGGCACACCGCGGCGGGTTGCGTCGCCTACGCTCAAGGCGAAATCGGTCAGGCAAAATCCGGCGGCCGTGAGCGGTACCGTGGAGGCATGAGTGATTTGCCCTTCGGATTCTCGTCGAACTCCGACGACGACGGCCAGAACAAGAACGCCGGCCGCAGTGACGGCGGTGCCGGTAATCCGTTCGGGTTCGGCGTCGGCGGTGATCCCGCCGCGGGCGGCGCAGGCATGGACGCCGGCGCGCTGGGCCAGATGTTCGCACAGCTGGGCCAGATGCTCAGCGGGATGGGCACGTCGATGTCGGGGCCGGGCTCGGCCGGGCCGGTCAACTATCAGCTCGCGGCCACACTGGCCCGCCAGCAGATCGGCACGTTCACGCCGATCCTGGACAAGGAAACCAACGCCGTGGCCGACGCCGTCCGGCTCGCCGACGTCTGGCTCGATGACGTGACGACCTTCCCGGGTGGGGTGTCCAAGGCGCGGGCCTGGACTCCGGTCACCTGGCTGGAGGAGACGATGCCGACCTGGAAGGGACTGTGCAATCCGGTCGCATCGCAGCTCGCGCGGACGTGGGAGCAGAACCTGCCGTCGGAGGCCGCGCAGTTCGCGGGCCCGATGATGGGCATGCTCACCCAGATGAGCGGGATGGCCTTCGGCACCCAGCTCGGCCAGGGACTCGGCCAGCTCGCCAAGGAGGTGCTGACCTCCACCGACATCGGCCTGCCGCTGGCCCCCGAGGGGATGGCGGTGCTGCTGCCGGAGGCCATCGCGGCCTTCGCCGACGGCCTGGATCTGCCCGCACAGGAAATCATCGTGTTCCTCGCCGCGCGCGAGGCCGCCCACGTCCGGTTGTTCACCCACGTGCCGTGGCTGCGTCAGCGGCTGCTGGCGACCGTGGAGGACTACGCCCGCGGTATCAGCATCGACTTCTCCGGTATCACCGATCTCACCGCCACCATGGATCCGAGTCAGCTCTTCACCGACCCGGCGAAACTCGAAGAGCTGATCGGCACGTCGGCATCGTTCGAACCGCAGACCACACCGGAGCAGGAAGCCGCCCTGGGCCGCCTCGAAACCCTGCTCGCACTGATCGAGGGCTGGGTGGAACACGTGGTGACACTGGCGCTTTCCGACCGGATCCCGAGTACCCCTGCGCTCACCGAGACGATGCGCCGACGCCGCGCCTCCGGTGGCCCCGCCGAGCAGACCTTCGCCAATCTCATCGGATTGGAGTTGCGGCCCCGCAAGCTGCGGGAGGCCTCGGCGCTGTGGCGGGCGCTACTCGACGCATCCGACACGGCCACCCGCGACCGGGTCTGGGATCATCCCGACCTGCTGCCCGACGGCAATGATCTCGACGCACCCGCGTCGTTCATCGACCGTGTCATCGGGGGCGGCACCTCCGAGCTCGACGCTGCGATCGCGGAACTGGAGAAATCGTTTGCCGAGACCGACGCCGAGACCGACGAGGACGGCCCCGCGGCGCACTGACTCGGAGGATCCCGACGATCACCGGCGCCGGCCGCGCCTGTGGATAACCCGCGTGTGCCGAGCCCACGGCCAGGGCAAAGGTGGCACAGTGTCGCCATGGCAGACCGTGCCCACCCTCGCGCCCCGATCCCCGTCCTCGTCGAGGGCACCGT
>JASGFO010000229.1:0-6446 GCA_047605505.1 Gordonia sp. (in: high G+C Gram-positive bacteria)
CCCGCGGCGTACATGCGCTCCTCGACGTCGACGGTGAGCGGGAAGAAGTCGAAGTGCTCCTTGGGGTGCTTCGATGCCGCCGTCGTCGAGAGCAGCATGGTCTCGTCGTCGAGGTAGGCGGTCACCGACCCGGCGGCCTGCAGGGCCAGCCGGCCGGTCTCGAAGCGGATGGTGCGGGTACCGAAGCTGCCGTTGTCGATGACGGCGGTGGCCTCGGTGATCGCGTCGTCGTAGTCGTCGACGAGGTCTTCGGTGGTCACATCGGACATATGGGGTGGAGATCCCTTCGTAGCGGCCGCATCGGACGGCCGAATGTTCGGCCACATCTCGTGCGGCCGCTTGGTGGCAGTGAGGCCGACGGGTACGCCAACGTCGGCGCATCCCACGACAAGCAGGTATGCGTCGGCCTCGGGACACCGCTGTCGGAGAGTCAGCCCACACGGGGCGAGCGCCCGCGCTCATCGCGGGCAGGTGACGCAGACGGCCTTCGATCGAAGCGGCCGGAATCGTGACGGTTCCGGCGGCCACTACCGAGGACCGATCTGGTCCGTCATCGCCTCGTGGACTGTCCGCACAGCAATGTTCCGCAGGCCAGGATAGCACTGGTCGAACACAAACCGGCCACCTCGGCGAATCCGAGGTGGCCGGTTGCGGGGTACGACATGCGCGGAAGAGACGTCCGCGGAAGAGACTCAGCGACGCAGGCCGAGGCGCTCGATCAGCGAGCGGTAGCGCGCGATGTCGACCTTGGCGACGTACTTGAGCAGCCGACGACGACGGCCGACGAGCAGCAGCAGACCGCGGCGGCTGTGGTGATCGTGCTTGTGGGTCTTGAGGTGCTCGGTGAGGTCGGTGATGCGCTTGGTCAGCAGCGCCACCTGCGCCTCCGGCGAGCCGGTGTCGGTCTCGTGCAGACCGTACTCGGCCAGGATTTCCTTTTTCTCGGCAGCAGTCAGTGCCATGGTTGTTCTCCGATTCGTACAGTGCCGCGTACTGGTTCTGCCCCGCTCCGACGTCCACCCGGGCGTTCGGAGAATCCGGCGAAGCCGAGATCTGTCGGGACAGTGGTGTGCCGCCGCGGACCGCAGCAACACCGACGTGCCAATTTACCAGCGACGACGGAGCGCACCCAAATCCGTTCCGGGCAACGCCACCGCCGGCCCGGGGTGACATCTCAGTGGCCGGCGGCCAGGATCTCGCGGGTCTTCGCCACGTCGCCGGCGATGGCGTCGACCAAGGCGTCGACGCCGGCGAAGTGCTCCATGGTCCGGATGCGGCCGACGAAGTCGACGGCGACATGCTGGCCGTAGAGGTCGGCGCTGGTGTCGAGGACGAAGGCCTCCACTGTGCGGGTCCGCCCCGAGAAGGTGGGGTTGGTGCCCACCGACACCGCCGCCTCATAGCGTTCGCCGGGGATGACCTGTCCTACCACGGGGCCCGCACCGAGCACGGTGAACCAGGCCGCATACACCCCGTCGGCGGGGATGGCGGCGTGCATCGGCGGCGCGACGTTGGCCGTCGGATAGCCGAGCTCGCGGCCGCGGCCGTCGCCGCGGACGACCACGCCCTCCACCCGGTGCGGGCGGCCGAGCGCCTCGGCGGCCGCCTCGACATCACCGGCGCCGACACAGGAGCGGATGTAGGTCGACGAGAACGTCACCGCATGCTCGCCGAACAGGGAGATCGCCTGCACCTCGAAGCCGAACAGGCCGCCGAGTTCGATGAGTTTGGCGACGTCGCCTGCCGCCTTGCGGCCGAAGGTGAAATTGGCCCCGACCACGACCTCCGCGGCATGCAGGCGTTCGACGAGGACATCGTGGGCGAAGTCCTTGGGGGTCCGCGCGGCCAGCTCGGGGGTGAACGGCATGACACAGAAGACGTCGATGCCGAGTTCCTCGGCGAGCTCGGCCCGCCGGGTCAGGGTGGTCAGCTGCGCCGGATGGTTGCCTTGGCGCACCACTTCGGCCGGGTGCGGATCGAAGGTCATCAACACCGCAGGCACGCCGCGGGCATGCGCCGCGTCGGTCGCTGCGCGGATCAACTGCGCATGCCCCCGGTGAACACCGTCGAAGACCCCGATCGTGACGACACATCGGCCCCAATCCGCGGGCACGTCTTCCAGTCCTCGCCATCGCAACACGCGGACCAGACTACGGCACATCGCCGCGCGGCCGCCGGTCCGCCACCCACCGGAACCGGTACCCGAAATCGGCGCGCGAGCAGCGGCTGAACGGGCCGTGACGGGCGCCGCAGGCCGGCGTGAACGCCGTGCGACGCCGCGGTTGGCACCCGCTGCCGCGGCGTCAGGACGGTGTGGGCCCGGAACCGGTCACGGCCTAAGCTCGACCCATGCCCCATCGCCGAGATCCCGGGTCGCAGCAGACCACCGCCGGTACCGTCAGCGCGCTGACGTCGGTGACCCAGGACTATCTGAAGGTGATCTGGACCGCACAGGAGTGGGCCGCGGTCAAGGTCACCACCAAACTGCTGGCCGAGAAGCTGGGCGTCTCGGCGTCGACGGCGTCCGAGGCGATCCGCAAACTGGCCGATCAGGGTCTCGTGGCGCATGAGCGCTACGGCGCGGTCACCCTCACCGACGCGGGCCGCCGGGCCGCGGTGCTCATGGTGCGGCGGCACCGGCTGATCGAGACCTTCCTGGTCCGGGAGCTCGGCTACGGCTGGGATGAGGTGCACGACGAGGCCGAGGTGCTCGAACACGCCGTCTCCGATCGGCTGATGGCCCGTCTCGACGCCAAACTCGGGCACCCCAGCCGGGATCCGCACGGCGATCCCATCCCCCAGGTCGACGGCTCGGTGAGCACCCCCGACGCGATCGCGCTGTGCGATCTCGATTCCGGGCAGTCGGGGATGGTCGCCCGAATCTCCGACGACGACCCCGACATGCTGCGGTATTTCGACGAGGTCGGGGTGGCCCTGGACGCCTCGCTGACGGTGGTCGAGAAGCGGCCGTTCGCGGGGACGATCTCGGTGCTGGTCGATGCCGGCCGCACCGTCGACCTCGGCGACATCGCGGCACGGGCGATCTACGTGGTCGCCGGGGCGTAGGCCGGCCCGGACCCCCAGGGTGGCCGGCTACCGCAGGGTCGCCGGCCGGACCACCATCACCGAACTGGCGCGTCGCCCCTTTTCCTCGATCAATGCGATGGCCCGGCCATCGGGGTCGACACCCACGTGGATGCCCGTGAGCCCCAACGGTTGCAGCCATCGTCCCTGGCTGATGGACTCGGCCTCGTCGGCGTCGATGTCGCGGCGCGGGAAGCTGAGCAACGCGGCCTCGTCGATGCTCAGCGACAGCTGCGGCTCCGCGGCGAGATCATCGAGGGTCCGCGCGTGTGCGAGGGTGAACGGCCCGACGGCGGTGCGCCGCAGCACGGTCAGGTGACCACCGACGCCCAGCGCCGCCCCGAGATCGCGGGCCAACGAGCGGATGTAGGTGCCGGCCGAGCAGTCCACGGCGACGTCGACGTCGACGAACCGCCCGTCGACACCGCGCCGGATCTCGCGAATGTCGAAGCGCGACACCGTGACCGGCCGGGCCTGCAACTCGAAGTCCGCGCCCGTGCGGACGAGTGCGTGCGCGCGGCGCCCGTCGACCTTGATGGCGCTGACCTTGGCCGGGACCTGCGCGATCTCGCCGGTCAGCTCGGCCACCCCGGCCGCGATCGCGGTGTCGGGCAGGGCGTCGGCGGTCAGGGCCGACGGGTCGGCGCAGGATCGGATCTCGCCTTCGCGGTCGTCGGTCGCGGTGTCGGCGCCCAGCCGGATGGTCGCGGTGTACGACTTGGTGGTGAGGCTGAGCAGTCCGAGCAGTTTGGTCGCGCGTTCGATGCCGACGACGAGTACACCCGTGGCCATCGGGTCGAGCGTGCCCGCATGGCCGACGCGCCGGGTGTCAAACAGCTTGCGGCAGCGGGACACCACGTCGTGGCTGGTGATGCCCGCGGGCTTGTCCAGGACGAGCAGTCCCGCGTTGTCGATGGAGGCATCGGCCATGTCAGGTGGTCACAATCGTCGTCGTGATCAGGCCGCGGTCGACGAGCCACCGGCCGTGGAAGTGCCTCAGCGGTGCGCCACCGTCGACGGTGCGGCCGTCGATCAGGATCTCGCTGTGGAAGGTGCCGCGGGGCGGCTCTCCGGCGGCAGCTTGTCCCGTCGCTCCGCTCGCCCCGGCGACCTCGTCCTGTGCGAACGTGATGTGCGCGTCCTCGAAGCCCAGCCAGCGCCGGGTCAGCGGGAACCAGGCCTTGTAGGTGGCCTCCTTGGCGCAGAACAGCAACCGGTCCCAGTGCAGGGTGTCCGGGCGCGTGGCGAGCACGTCGCGTTCGGCGGGCAGGCTCGTATGCTCGAGGACCCCGTCGGGCAGGGCCGCGTGCGGTTCGGCGTCGATCCCGACCGACCGGACCGCCATCGCGTAGGCGACGATCGCCGCCCGGTAGCCGTCGCAATGGGTGATACTGCCGACGATCTGGCTGGGCCACAACGGCATGCCACGCTCGCCCCGCAGGATCGGCACCGGGTCGACACCGAGTTTCCCCAGTGCGACCCGCGCGCAGTGGCGGGCGGTCACGAACTCGGTGCGGCGCTTGGCCACCGCCCGGGAGATCAGCGATTCCTCCGCGGGCATCGGGACCAGATCGGCCGGGTCGCCGAAGGATTCGGCGCCGACCACCGTGCTGGGCAGCAACTGTTCGATCATCGGGTACCTCCACCGCGCCGGGCGCGTCGTTCGGCGAGGCGGCGCGAGAACGCCGCGGCCCGCTCCGCATAGTCGGGTGGCAGCCGGAAGCGGGCGCCGTGGTCGGGTAGATCGTCTTCGCGCACACCGGGATCCGGGATGATCTGACGCAGCAGCGGTTCGGGGAGCCCGCGGCGCTTCCACTCGCGCGGATAGCCGACCGACACCTCCTCGAAGCGGACGCCGTCATAGAACGTGGTGCGCGGGATGTGCAGATGCCCGTACACGCAGCAGGCCGCCCGGAACCGGGTGTGCCAGTCGGCGGTCTCCTCGGTACCGCACCAGAGCGCGAACTCGGGATACATCAGCACCTCCGTCGGTTCCCGGCGCAGCGGCCAGTGATTGATCAGGACGGTCGGCTCGGCCGGGTCGAGTGCCGCCAGGCGGGCCCGGGTCGACGCGACCCGCGCGCGCCCCCACGCATCACGGGTCGGGAAGGGTTCCGGGGACAGCAGGAACTCGTCGGTGGCCACCACATTGCGTTCGCGCGCCACGGCCAGCGCCGCGAGTGCGGTCGCCGTGCCCTCAGGCCGGAACGTGTAGTCGTAGAGCAGGAACATCGGTACCACCCGCACCGCCGGTGAGCCATCGCCCGGATCGAAGCGCGGATAGCGGTCCTCGGGGGTGACGACGCCGAGATCGCGGCACGCCTGCACCAGATAGTCGTAGCGGGCGACGCCGAAGATCTGCAGCGGATCCTTCGCCGTGGTGTAGAGCTCATGGTTGCCCGGTACCCAGACGACGGTGTCGAAGCGCGCCCGCAGCCGCCGGAGCGCGTCGACGACGTCATCAATGCGTTCGGCGACGTCGCCGGCGACGATCAGCCAGTCGCCGTCGGCCTGCGGGCGGATCTCGTCGATGATGTGCTCATTGCCACGATGCGCAACATGCAGATCGCTGATCGCCCAGAGAGTTGCCACAAGGACCCATCGTGCCAGAGGTGGGTGTGGCGACGTGCCGGCGCCACCACCGCGGCCGCCATGCCCCGCCCCGCGGGACAGGGCGTGCGATCATTGCACGCTATGTACCCTTCCGGGCCTTCGTTTCCGCCGCCGGTATCGACCCCGGCCCGCCGCTCTCCGCTCGGCGACCGCGGTCCCTGGTGGGCACAGGTACTGATCAGCACCGCGATTCTGGTGGCCTTCTACGTGATCGACGCCGGCCTCTCCTATGTGGTGTCGGCGTGGACATGGGATGCGGTGAACAGCGAGTGGATCAATCACGGTGAGTGGATCAGCTTCGCCGTCTGGCTCGTCTTCAACATGGTGTTTGCCGTCGCCCTGGTCGTCTGGGGGCGGTCGAGTCGGCATCGACTTCTCGGCGGCCTGACCGCCCTTCTCCTGATCGTCATCAACCGCGCAAGCATCGTGCCATTCATTGCGTTCACCGACGAACAACTCTCTGACTGGCCCGAGTGGCCCTTCACGGCGCAGATTTGGATCAATTTACTCAGCTTCTACACAGCGGTGATCCTGGGCTGGTCGATCGCCCGCCGCCGGACCGGATTCGCGTGGCTCGGGGTGATTCCGGGCGTCGGTGATCGGCACGGCGACCTGGCTGGGGTACGGCGGCTATGGCCTCGACATCGACTCCGAGGTGCTCAGTGCCATCGTCTACACAGCCATCGATTTCGGCTGGTGCGTCCTCGGCATCCTGCTGGTCTGGGCGTGCGACGGCATCGGCATCCTGA
>JASGFO010000230.1:0-6442 GCA_047605505.1 Gordonia sp. (in: high G+C Gram-positive bacteria)
GTCGAGACCAAGCAGGCCCTCACCGAGGCGGTGCTGTGGCCGCTGCAGCATCCTGACACCTTCACCCGGCTCGGCGTCGAACCCCCGCGCGGGGTGCTGCTGTTCGGTCCGCCCGGCTGCGGCAAGACCTTCCTCGTGCGGGCGCTCGCGGCGTCCGGCCGGCTGTCGGTGCACACCGTCAAGGGTGCCGAGTTGATGGACAAGTGGGTCGGCGCATCCGAACGCGCGGTGCGCGAACTGTTCACCCGCGCCCGGGCATCCGCGCCGTCACTGATCTTCCTCGACGAGGTCGACGCACTCGCGCCCCGCCGCGGTCAGTCCGCGGACGCCGGGGTGGCCGACCGGGTGGTGGCCGCGCTGCTCACCGAGCTCGACGGTGTCGAACCGCTCTCCGACGTCGTCGTCCTCGGCGCCACCAACCGACCTGACCTGATCGATCCCGCACTGCTCCGCCCGGGCCGCCTCGAACGCCTCGTCTTCGTGCCACCACCCGATGCCGCGGCCCGCGGCGAGATCCTGCGCACCTCGGGCCGCAACGTCCCACTGGCCGATGACATCGACCTCGACGCGCTCGCCGCCGACCTCGCGGGCTACTCGGCCGCCGACTGCGCCGCCCTGCTGCGGGAGGCGGCGCTCTCGGCGATGCGGCGCGACATCGACGCCGCGACCGTCACCGCCGCCGATCTCGCCGACGCCCGCTCCCGGGTCCGGCCCTCGCTGGACCCCGCGCAGGTCGCCGACCTGCGTGCCTACGCCGACCGACGGTCGCAGTGATCGAGACAGGCCCAGTGATCGAGCCAGGCTGACCCCCGACAACGTCGGCAACGAGGGGTGACGTCGGCGGGCGATCAGCTCGTCTGCGTGGGTGTCTGGCTCTGGGTCTGGCCATTCTCGGTCTGGCCGTTCTGGCCATTCTGCGTCTGGCCATTCTGCGTCTGACCGTTCTGGGTCTGGCCGTTGGGCATCTGGCCCATGCCGCCCTGACCACCCATCTGGCCGCCCATCCCGCCCTGGCCACCCATCTGACCGCCCATGCCGCCCTGGCCGCCCATCCCGCCGCCCATCTGGCCACCGCCGGGGCCCTGGTGGGTCGACGAAGAGCCGGAGTCACCGACAATGTAGCCCGCGCCGAAGCCGAGCAGACCGAATCCGACGGCGAGCCCGATACCGCCGGCAATGATCATGTTCTTCGCCTTCGCCGACACCCCCGATCCCGCCGGCTGCGGGGCGGGCGGCGGCGGGAAACCGGCGGCCGGGTAGGTGGGGCCGACCGGCGGGGTGGACCCGGCCGGGCCCACCGGCTTGGTGACGGCGTCAGTGGTCGGGGTATGCGGAGCCGACATGGCGGTGCTCGCTTTCGTTCGTGACTGTCTCGGTCATCCGAGAAGGACGACGTCCACCATCACGGCGCGCACTGGGGCTCGGCTGCCCGGACGCTGTGAGTTCGCTGGGGGCGACCCGGTGCCGTCCTACCCCGACGACACCTGATAGAACACCGACTGCCCACCGCCCGCGGCACCGGTCGTCACCCCGACGGTCACCACATACCGGGTAGCATCCTTGGTGGCCCACAGCGTGACGGTGCGCTGCCCGTCCGTACGTGTCCGGCCGGTCTCGGCGTAGCCGGCGGCGGTGAGCGCCCGCACCGCCGCGTCGAGCGGATTGCCCGATCCCGCGCCGGCCTGCACCGTCACGATCCACTGCTGCGAGTCACCGTCGGCGCGCAGGACCGTCCCGTCGATCAGCGGCACCTGCGCGGCCGGAAAGTTCTCGGGCAGTCCCGCGCGGGTCGGCGGGTCGGCGTCGGCACAGGCCGCACAGGCGAGGACGACGGCAACACCGCAGATCACCAGCCGCAACAGCCTGCCGAACCGAGTCATGACTGCAACGGTAAAGTAGACATCGTGGCCGGCTCGGCCGAACCGCCGTTACACCCCGCCCTCGACCGCCCCCTCGACCGACGGAGTGCGCCCTCTTGCTTACCGTGTTGACTGCGCTGGCCGGGTGCTCGCTGGCCGCGCCCGCAGTCATCGGCCTGCTGGGCACCAGGGGCTTCTATGTGACCGCCCTCGCACCGTTCGGCGGCCTGCTCTGGGTGCTCACCCACTGGCCCGACGCCGACGGCGCCCCGGCCGTCCAGACCGTCTCCTGGGTGCCCACGCTGCAGATGGACGTCGTCATGCGGATGGATACCCTCGCGGCGATCCTGTCGGTGCTGATCCTCGGTGTCGGCACGCTGGTGCTGTGCTACTGCGCCCACTACTTCGACGACGCCCGGCCCCGGGTCGCGGTGTTCGCGGGCGAGATGGTGGCCTTTGCCGCCGCCATGTTCGGCCTCGTGACCAGCGACAACATGCTGGTCCTCTACATCTTCTGGGAACTGACGACGGTGCTGTCGTTCATGCTCGTCGGCTTCTACCGCATCCGTGCGACGGCCCGTCGATCGGCCACGCAGGCGCTGCTGGTCACCACGCTCGGCGGGCTCGCGATGCTCGTCGGCATCATCATGCTCGGCGAGCGCACCGGCAGCTATCTGCTCTCCGCGGTCATCGCGAACCCGCCGACGGCGGGCGTCTACGTCGACGTCGCGGTGATCCTCGTCCTGATCGGGGCGCTGAGCAAGTCCGCGATCGTCCCGTTCCACTTCTGGCTGCCCGGCGCGATGGCCGCGCCGACCCCGGTCAGCGCCTACCTCCATGCGGCGGCGATGGTGAAGGCGGGCGTCTACCTGATCGCCCGGCTGGCCCCCGGCTTCGCGGCGCTGGCGAGCTGGCAGATCCTCGTCGTCGGGTGCGGCGCGCTCACAATGGTGCTGGGCGGTTGGCGGTCCCTGCGTGAACTCGATCTCAAGCTCATCCTGGCGTTCGGCACCGTCTCCCAGCTCGGGTTCCTGACCGTGCTCGTCGGCCTGGGCGACGCCGACGTCACGATGGCCGGCCTCACCATGCTGGTGGCGCACGCGCTGTTCAAGGCATCACTGTTCATGGTGGTCGGCATCATCGACCACGCCACCGGCACCCGGGACATCCGCAAGCTCGCCCGGCTCGGCCACCGGCTACCGGTACTGGCCGTGATCGCGGCGGTCGCGGGATCGAGCATGGCCGGGCTGCCGTTCACACTCGGGTTCGTCGGCAAGGAGGCCGCCTTCGGGGCGGTCTGGCACACCGGCGCCCTGCCGCCCTGGCAGGCCCACATCCTCGACCTCGTGCTGCTGCTCGGCTCGGTCATCACCTTCGCCTACACCTGCCGGTTCCTGTGGGGCGCCTTCGGCCGCAAGGTCCGGACGCTGCCGACGCGTGCGGTCGCGCGGATGCACCCACCGTCGGCGGCCTTCCTGATCCCGCCCGCCCTGCTCGCAACGCTCGGTGTGGTCGCCGGACTGTTCAGCGGATCGCTCGGGCATCTCTTCGAGCCCTACGCCCGGACCGTCCCGCTCGTCGGCCACGACGGCCCCGAACACCTCGCGCTGTGGCACGGATTCGGCCTGCCCCTGCTCTTCTCGGTGATCGTCGTCGTCGGGGGTGCGCTGGTCTTCCAGGGCGTCCGGGTCCTGCGCGAGCGGGTCTTCGGCTTCCGGCCGCTTCTCAACGCCGACCGCATCTACGACGCGACGCTGCGCGGCGCCGACACCCTGTCGCTGCTGCTCACCCGCAACACCCAGCGCGGATCGCTGCCCGTCACCCAGGCCGTGATCCTTTGCACGACGATCCTGCTGCCGACCGTCGTCCTCTTCCTCGGCGCACGGAACACCCTCACCCCCAACGGTTTCGATTCCCCCGGCCAGGGGGTCGTCGGGGTGGTGATGGCGGGTGCGGCGCTGGCCGCGACCATCCTGCGCAATCGGCTGGCCGCGACCCTGATCGTCGGCGTCACCGGCTACGGCTGCGGCATGCTGTTCGCGCTGTACGGCGCCCCCGACCTCGCGCTGACCCAGTTCCTGGTGGAGACGCTGACGCTCGTCATCTTCGTGCTGGTGCTGCGCAAGCTCCCCGCCGAGCCCGAACCGCGCCACGCCACCGGCTTCAAGATGACCCGCGCCCTGATCGGGATGGCGTTGGGCACGACCGTCGTGGTCGTGGGCCTGTTCGCCGCGGCCGCCCGCTCCGACACACCACTGCACGTCGATCTGCCTGCCGCCGCCTACGTGTTCGGGCACGGCGCCAACGCGGTCAACGTCATTCTCGTCGACATCCGTGCCTGGGACACCATGCTCGAGGTGTCGGTGCTCATCGCGGCGGCCACCGGCGTCGCATCGATGGTGTTCCGCAACCGCCGGTTCGGGGCGGCCCCCCGCGTCGCCGACGCTGCGCGGCACTTCGGCATCGACGAGGACGATCCGATCCCGCCCGACCGCACCACCTGGCTGTTGGGCAGCGAGTACCGCGACCCCCGGCACCGGTCGATGGTCCTGGAGGCGACGACCCGGCTGATCTTCCCGACGATGGTCGTGTTGTCGGTCTACTTTTTCTATGCCGGGCACAACTCGCCCGGCGGCGGCTTCGCCGGTGGCCTGGTGATGGGCCTGGCCCTGGTGCTGCGCTATCTGGCGGGTGGCCGGTATGAGCTCGGGGAGGCACTGCCGATCGAGCCCGGCACCGTCCTCGGCGCGGGGCTCGCGATCTCGACGACGACCGCCGTCGCCTCGCTGTTCACCGGTGCACCCGCGTTGTCGTCGGCGCTGATCACCGTCTCCCTGCCGGTCCTCGGCACCGTCAAACTGGTCACCGCGCTGTTCTTCGACCTGGGCATCTACCTGATCGTCGTCGGTCTCGTGCTCGACGTGTTGCGCAGCCTGGGTGCGCGCCTCGACGTCGAGGGCCCCACCGAGGCATTCCTGCCGCGCGGGGTACGGGCAGGTGTCGACCGATGAGCGTCAATCTCGGGTTGCTGATCGTGATCGGCGTGATGGTCGCCTGCGGCGCCTACCTGCTGATGGAACGCAGTCTGGTGCGTATGCTGCTCGGGCTGCTGGTGGCGGGCAATGGCATCAACCTGCTGATCCTGGTGCTTGCCGGCGGCATGGGCGATCCGCCGATCATGGGTCGCTCGTCGGGTGACCGCGGCGCCGACGCCGATCCCCTCGCCCAGGCGATGGTGCTGACCGCGATCGTCATCACGATGGGGGTGGCCGCGTTCGTGCTGTCGCTGGTGTACCGGCTGTTCGTGCTCAACCGCGACGACGACGACGTCGAGGACGACACCGAGGACCGCAAGCTGCGCACCGGATCCCTGCAGACCGCACCCGACCGGGACCGCAGCGACGACCCGCTCACGCTGTCGGACACCACCGCGGGCGATCTGTTCGACGACGAGGGCAATCCGCTCACCCCCGAGGAGTTCCGGGCGCGCCACCTCGAGGCCATCGAGACCGACCTCATGCCCGACGACGCCGATGTCATCGACGAGCTGGGTGCCGACGACGCCGACGAGGAGCCGCAGGTGAGCACCGCCCCGCCGCCCGGAGGTGACGTGTGACCCCGCACGAGTCCTGGTTCCCGGTCCTGGTGACCCTGCCCGCGCTGGTGCCGTTGGTCGGCGCCGCGCTGACACTGCTGGGCGGACGGAAACCGTTGCTGCAACGGGTGGTCGCGGTCTCGGCGATCATGACGTCGTTCGTCGTCTCGTGTCTGCTGCTGTCCCTCACCAACAGCCACGGCACCTACGCGCTGGCGATCGGTGGGTGGGGCGACAAGGGCTACGGCAAGGGACCGCTCGGCATCACCCTCGTCGTCGATCAGCTCGCCGCCCTGATGCTGGTGGTGTCGACGATCGTGCTGCTGTGCGTCGTCGTCTACGCGATCGGCCAGGGTATCCGCGACGGCACCAAGGAACAGCCGGTCTCGATCTTCCTGCCCACCTACCTCATCCTGTGCGCGGGCGTGTGCAATGCCTTCCTCGCCGGCGATCTGTTCAACCTGTTCGTCTCGTTCGAGGTCCTGCTCGCCGCGAGCTTCGTGCTGCTGACCGTCGGCGCCAGCGCCGAACGGGTGCGTGCGGGCGCGTCGTATGTGATGGTGTCGATGGTGTCGTCGCTGATCTTCCTGATCGGCATCGCCTTCGCCTACGCCACCACCGGCACCCTCAATCTCGCCGAGATGGCCATCCGCCTCGACGACGTGGCCGACGGCACCCGCAACGCACTGTTCGCGGTGTTGCTGGTGGCGTTCGGGATCAAGGCCGCGGTGTTCCCGCTGTCGACATGGCTGCCCGACTCCTATCCGACGGCACCCGCGCCCGTCACCGCGGTGTTCGCCGGATTGCTCACCAAAGTCGGCGTGTACGCGATCATGCGCACCCACACGCTGCTGTTCCCGGGCAGCGCGATGGACTCGATCCTGCTCGTCGCCGGGCTGCTGACCATGCTGGTGGGCATCTTCGGTGCAATCGCCCAGGCCGACATCAAACGGTTGCTCTCGTTCACGCTGGTCAGCCACATTGGGTA
>JASGFO010000231.1:0-6431 GCA_047605505.1 Gordonia sp. (in: high G+C Gram-positive bacteria)
CGCGGCCGGCGGCAACGCCAGCAGGGCACGGACGTCGCGCGCCCCGACCGCGTGACCCAGTTCCGCGGCAACGGGACTGTCGGGATGCCAGCGCGACAACGACTCCAGCGCGGCGACCTCACGCACCCGGTGCAGTTCCGGCGAGATCTCCGCGTCCTCGAGCACCGCGAGAATCCGGTTGCGGTGCGGGCTGCGGTAGGCGGCCGCCCGCAACGACGCGATCAGGGTGCGGGCCTTGAGCACGTCACCGACCGCAACGAACCGCGCACCGATCGCGTGTCGCAGCTCACTGATACCGGAAACCCGTTGCAGCCATTCGCAATACGTGCGCGCACCCTGTGCCGCATAGGTACCGCCCGCATCCATCGCGTAGGTGCCGACGAGCTTCTCCAACCGGCCCAGCGCGTCGACGTCGACACCGGGCGGGGCGGGCGCGGCACCGTCGAGGATCGACAGGAGCTCCCACGTCGCCAACTCGCCGCGCCGCGCGATCTGCGCGGTCTCCCGTTCGGTCACCCCACAGATCCCCGCCTCGGCCATCAGCCCCGACACCGGGACCACGGCACCGGCGGTCGCGGCGAACCGGATCTGGATGCGGCGCGCGATCTCCCACGCGGTGAGCATCGGGCGCTCCGAGGCGATCAGGTCAGCCTGGGAGAGCACCAGAATCGTGTTCTGCGCCGACGCCCCCACCTCCCGCAGAAACGCCGTCTCGTCGGACTTGGGTCCGGCGGCGTCGTCGAGCAGGAACAGGATCACGTCGGGACGCGGCAGTGTGCCCGCGCCGGCGAACACCCGGCGGGTGGCCTCCTCCGCGGTGTCGGTGAACCCCGACAGCCCCGGGGTGTCGACCACCTGGAAGGTGTCCCGCAGCAGCCGCGACGGGGTGTAGGCCACCGCATGGTCGATGTCGGCGGGTGGGCGGCCCAGCTCGCCCCGCATCGGGCCCGGCAGCTCGGTGACGCTGCCGTCGCGGCCGTGGACCTCGACGCGTTGCGGGGTGCCCGCGCAATACAGGGTGGCAACCTGGGTGCACTCGGCCCGATCGGTGGGGGCGACGCGGTCCCCGACCAGCGCGTTGAGCAGCGTGGACTTGCCTGCACTGACCCGGCCGACGAGCGCGACCGTCAACGGGGTGTCGAATCCGGCGCGCAACCCCGCGATCAGCGCCGGATCGCCGGCCACCGCGGCGGCCTCGTCGAGCAGCAGCCCGAGCCGGTCCCGAAGTGTGCTGCGTTCTGCCACGCCCGGCCTCCCGCCGCTCACGAACTCCGCTTCGTCGGCACGCGGCGGGAACTTTCCCGTCCCGCGGCGCCTCCAAGAGAGTAGTGGAGCACGCGGCCCGACCACCGGGATTCGCGGGCCGACCGAATGACACCGTCCCCCCGGACGACGATCCGCCACCGACTTCTGCCACCGATGGAGTACACCGATGACCGACGACGCCGAGAGCATCGATACCTGGCTGGTGGCCAACGACCCGGCCGGGACGTCGGCGCCGCCCGAGGAGGTGTGGGAGACCGCACTCGCCGGGGCCTTCGACCCCGACCATGAGATCGACGACGACCTCACCGAGCCCACCGGCCCCGACCCCACCGACACCGACGGCGGCACGGACCCGATCGACGACGGGATCGCCGGGATCGACAGCCACACCGACAGCCACACCGACGACGGGGATGCCGACGACTGGGACACCGACGAGTGGGACACCGACGGGGGCACCGACGACTGGGGCACCGACGACGCCGACCCCGACACCGGCGACGACGATCTGTGGGAGGACACCGGTGGTCTCTGATCCGCCGGCCCAGGCGGCTCACGCCCGCCCGACCCGCCCGGCGTCCGCGGTGGTCTCGTGAACGGTGTACCGCGAGCGCCGGATTGTCCATGAAAGCACGCAGGTCGCCCTACGATGGGTCGGTGCCCACCTCCCCCGCCACGGATCCGGACCTGCTCGTCCGCGCCCAGAAGGGGGATCAGGCGGCGTTCGGCGAACTCGTCGGCGCCCATCGCGATCGGATGTGGGCGGTCTGTCTGCGCATCACCAACAATCATCACGACGCCGAGGACGCGGTGCAGGATGCCCTCGCCGCCGCGTGGCGCGCGCTGCCGCGGTTCCGTGGCGAGGCGCGGCTCTCGACCTGGCTGTTCCGCATCGCCGCCAACGCGGCGCTGGCCCAGCTCCGCACCCGCGCCGACACCGATGATCTCGGCGACGTCGAGGTGATCGCGGCGGTCGACGTGGCCGCACAGGTGGTGGTCGCCGACCGCATCGCCGAGGCACTCGCGCAGGTGCCCGACGCCTACCGGGCGACCTTCGTCCTGCGCGTCTACGGCGGGCTGAGTTACGCCGAGGTCGCCGCAGCCCAGGGCATCGGCGTGCAGACCGTGCGCAGCCGCATCTCCCGGGCCCGCGGCATTCTCACCGAGCTGCTGGCGGATCTGCGGTAGGGCAGGTCAGGCCCGCACACCGGTCAGGTCAGGCCGTAGCGGCGCTTGAACCGTTCGACACGGCCGGCCGTGTCGACGAGGCGCTGGGTGCCGGTCCAGAACGGATGGGAGTCGCTCGTGACCTCGCAGACGATCAGCGGATAGGTGTTGCCGTCCGACCACTCGACCGTGGCGTCGGAGGTGGCCGTCGAGCGGGTGAGGAACTGCTTTCCCGTGGTGGCGTCGCGGAAGACGACGAGGTGGTAGTCGGGGTGGATGCCAGATCTCATGGCGCGGAACTCCTGACGTGCTCGACGCGTCCACACGCATCGTTATTGGCAACCATTGCCAATACTGATGACAGTAGCGACCCGGACGAATCGATGCCAATCCGGGAACCTTTCCCGCCCGTCGTGACTCCAAGAAGACAAGAAGCACCATCCGCACAGCAGTGAAGGAACAGCCACCATGAGCGAACCCGGAACCAGCGCCACCCCGCAGGCCACGCCGGAAGCCACCCCGCCCGCCGACCCGACGGTCGGCGCCGACGGCGCAGTCGACCTCGATGGGGACGGCACGATCGACGGATACGCCCACGACACCGACGCCGACGGATACATCGACGCGGTGGAGGTCGATGCCGACGCCGACGGCAGCACCGACACCATCGTCAGCGACACCGACGGCGACGGCGCCACCGACCTCGTCGAAACCGACACCGACGGTGATGGGTACACCGACGTCGCCCTCGCCGACACCGACGCCGACGGTGCGCCCGACACCGCGCTCGTCGACACCGACGACGACTGCTACTACGACACCGCATATGCCGTCGACGAGGACGCCGAGACCGGTGACGGGACCACCGACGTCGACAGCGAGGCGGACGTCGACGCCTGAACCGCGTGGGCCGCCGGAACCGTATCCAGCGCCGGAACCGTATCCAGGTGCCCGCGGCCGCGAACGGCTACCAGATCACCGCGGGCAGGTCGATCGCCATCGGGAACGGCTTCGCGACGACGACCCGCCCGCGGTGCACACCCGTCGGCGCGTACTGCCCGCCGTCGCCCGGCAGCGCGAAGGTGTGAACGACCGGAACCGCGATCAGCCGCGTCGGGATCGGCGTGTCATCGGATGCGGCAGTCACGTCGGCCAGGCTACTCCGAACGCGCGAGAGCCCCCGCACTCGATGAGTGCGGGGGCGCTCGTCGATCCGATCTGTCCGTGCCTACCGGTAGTCGCCTACCGGTAGTCGCCGCCGGCGGAGAAACCGAGGTCGTCGAGCGGCACCGCAGCACCCGACGGGGCACCGTACATGCCGTCCGGACTGTAATATGTGTCGTCGTAGGCAGGCATCGCGTAGGCCGCGGCGCGCGCCTCCTCGGTGGGCTGGACCTGGATGTTGCGGTAGCGGTTGATGCCGGTGCCTGCCGGGATCAGCTTGCCGATGATCACGTTCTCCTTGAGACCGATCAGCTTGTCGCTGCGGCTGTTGATCGCCGCGTCGGTCAGGACCCGCGTGGTCTCCTGGAACGACGCCGCCGACAGCCACGACTCGGTGGCCAGCGAGGCCTTGGTGATGCCCATCAGCACCGGGCGTCCCGCGGCCGGCTCGCCGCCGGAGGTCATCACCGCGCGGTTGACCGACTGGAATTCGGCCTGCTCGACGAGCGAGCCGGGCAGGAACTCGGTGGAGCCGTGATCGATGATCGTCACGCGGCGCAGCATCTGCCGCACGATGGTCTCGATGTGCTTGTCGTGGATCGACACACCCTGGCTGCGGTAGACCTCCTGGACCTCGTTGACCAGGTGCACCTGCACCTGACGGGGCCCCATCACCCGCAGCACCTCATGCGGATCGGCCGAGCCCTCCATGAGCTGCTGGCCGAGCTTCACGTGATCGCCATCGGCGAGCACCCGCTCGCTGGGCATGCCCAGTCCGTCGACGTGCTTGAACGCCTTGAGCCGGCCACGCTTGGAGAGCTTGTCGTAGACGAACTCCTCCGAACCGTCATCGGGGATGATGGTGATCTTGTAGAACTTGTCGTCGTCCTCGATCCGCACCCGCCCGGAGACCTCGGCGATCGGGGCCTTGCCCTTGGGGACGCGGGCCTCGAACAGCTCCTGCACCCGGGGCAGACCACCGGTGATGTCGCCGCCGACGCCGCCCTGGTGGAAGGTACGCATCGTCAGCTGCGTGCCGGGCTCACCGATCGACTGGGCCGCGATGATGCCCACGGCCTCACCGATGTCGACGAGCTTGCCGGTCGCCATCGACCGGCCGTAGCACACCGCGCAGACACCGGTCCCGGTGGCGCAGGTCAGCACCGACCGCACCTTGACCTTCTCCACATGGGCCGCCTGCAGGGCGTCGATCGCCGGATCACCGAGATCCTGGCCGCGTTCGACGATGAGATTGCCGTCCGCGTCAAGGGCGTCCTCGGCGAGGGTGCGGGCATACGCCGAGGTCTCGATGTGGGCCTCGGGAACCCAGACCTTCTCCGTCACCGGGTTGCCGGTCGCCGGATCCTTGAGCGTCTCCCCGGTCTCCTTGTCGAGCGCGACACGCACCTGCCATTCGCCCAGCGGCACCTCGATGCCCCGGGGCGTCCCACAGTCGGTCTCCCGGACGATCACGTCCTGGCTGACGTCGACGAGGCGACGCGTCAGATACCCCGAGTCCGCGGTGCGCAACGCGGTGTCGGCCAGACCCTTGCGGGCACCGTGGGTGTTGATGAAGTACTCCAGAACGGTGAGGCCCTCCCGGAACGACGACTTGATCGGCCGCGGGATGAACTCGCCCTTCGGGTTGGTCACCAGACCCTTCATGCCCGACAGGTTGCGAACCTGCGTCAGGTTACCGGTGGCCCCCGAGCGCGGGATCATGATGATCGGGTTGTCCTCGGGGTAGTACTCCTCCATCGCCTTGCCGACCTCTTCGGTGGCCTGCTTCCAGATCTCGACCAGCGAGTCATGCCGCTCGTCCGGGGTCAGCGCACCGCGCTGGAACTTGCGCTCCAGGCCGTCGGCCCGTGCCTCGTAGCGTTCGAGGATCTCGGCCTTCTCCGGCGGCACGAGCACGTCGGCCATCGACACGGTCACCCCCGATCGGGTCGCCCAGTAGAAGCCGACGTCCTTGAGCTTGTCGACGGTCTGCGCGACGACGATCATCGGGTAGCGCTCGGCGAGATCGTTGATGATCGCCGCCTGCCGCTTCTTCGGCATCTGCTCGTCGACAAACGGGTACTCGACCGGCAGCAGCTCGTTGAACAGCACCCGGCCCAGCGTGGTGATGGTGGTCCACGGCTGGCCGTACCGCCAGCCGGCGTCACCGAAGAGTTCCGCCTCGACATCGGCGGGCGGCCGCTGATCACTCAGGCGCACCTTGATCCGCGACTGCACGGTGAGCGCACCGCGGTCGACGGCCATGATGGCCTCGGCCGGGCTCGCGTACACCCCCTGCTCGGGGGTGTCGGCGGTCGCGGCCCGGTACTCGCCCCGCGCGCCCTCCTTCAGGGTCGTCAGATAGAACAACCCGGTCACCATGTCCAGACGCGGCATGGCCAGGGGGCGGCCCGACGCCGGCGACAGGATGTTGTTGCTCGAGAGCATCAGGATGCGGGCCTCGGCCTGCGCCTCCGCACTCAGCGGCAGGTGCACGGCCATCTGGTCACCGTCGAAGTCGGCGTTGAACGCCTCACACACCAGCGGGTGCAGCTGGATGGCCTTACCCTCCACCAGCTGCGGCTCGAAGGCCTGGATACCGAGGCGGTGCAGCGTCGGCGCACGGTTGAGCAGCACCGGGTGCTCGGCGATGACCTCTTCGAGGACATCCCACACCGCGGGCCGCTGCCGTTCCACCATCCGCTTGGCCGACTTGATGTTCTGCGCCTGGTTGAGGTCGACGAGACGCTTCATCACGAACGGCTTGAACAGCTCGAGCGCCATCAGCTTCGGCAGACCGCACTGGTGCAGCTTGAGCTGCGGGCCGACGACGA
>JASGFO010000232.1:0-6257 GCA_047605505.1 Gordonia sp. (in: high G+C Gram-positive bacteria)
GGCGGCCGGCGCGCGGGGGCCGTCCACCGTCTCGGCCAGCCGCGCCAGCCGGCGCGCGTGTGCGGCCACACCTGATCGCCGCGCCGAGAGGACATCGAACTGCAGCGCGGTCTGCAGGCACAGCACCTCGCGGGCGGTCCGGCGCTGTCGGCGTGCCTGTCGGGCCGCGTCGAGGGCGGTGCCCTGGGCCGAGACCTGCGCGTCCGCGCAGGATTGCACCCACGCCCAGGCGAGACGCTGATGCGGTTCCCACGCGCCGTGACCTGCGGGCGTGACCGCCAGCGACTGTTTCGCGAGTTCCGGCGCGAGCTCGTGCTCCCCCGACATCGCCAGCGCCTGCGCGAGCCAGAACCCGAAGAACTGGCCGAGCAGCGGCTCCTCGATGAGGTCGGCGTTGGCCATCCCGTCCCGGAAATGGCGTTGCGCCGACACGATGTCACCGACACCGAGATCGGCGATGCCCACGATCAGCATGGTCTGCAGGGTCGCGAGCCGGACATCGCGGACCTGTGCGTGCAGTCGCTGCGCCTGCGCGACGGCCTCGTCGACGGCACCCAGGCAGACCAGCGAGTCGACATGGAACATGCCGAGCCCGAATCGCAGGTTCGCCGCGTCGGGCGCCCGGCCGGCCAGCTCGTACCCGTAGGAGGCGACGGCCCGCAGTGCGGCATCGTCGCCGACATCGCCGGCGGCGATGGCCAGGCCCCACACACCCATCATCGCCGCGGCGGGAAGGGCACCGGCGAGGTCATCGGTGCCGCCGAGCACCCCGGCGACATCGGGGCCCGCACCGGCCGCGGCGGTCACCGAGGCGCGCAGCCCCCGATAGGAATCGCCGAGCCCGTCGGCTCGGCCGGCCTCCTCGTGTGCGTCGAGGATGCGTTCGGCAGCGTCCACCGAGCCGAGATTCCAACAGAGATTGGCCGCGCGCAGCAATGCAAGATAGCTGTGGGAGTCGGCAAACTGAGGGTCGTCGAGCAGTTCGCCGATCACCGCGTCGCCGCCGCGCTGGTCGCCGAGGGTGATCAGCGCGAGAGCGTAGATGAGCTTGGCGTCGAGACCACCGCCGACGCCGATGGCGAGCCGCCCGAAGTCGGCCGCCGAACCTGCGTCGAGCAACCCCAGGGCGATCCCCGCGGCCTCAGTGAACAGGGGTGCGTCGCCGGGGCTGCCGTGTTCGGCGAGCAGGAATGCGCGCTGCAGGGTGTGCTGCGCGGACGGCCCGCAGTGCTCGGCGATCGCCGCGGCCAGCCCGCGCGCCAGGCGCGCACGCCGCAACATCGTCATCGACGACCGCCGTGCTTCCCCGATCATGGGATGGGCGGGGCGGGCCAGGTGCGTGCCCGGGTCGACGACGATGAGCCCGCGGTGTTCGGCCTCACCGATTGCCGCGGCCTCGGCCATCGACTCGAGCGCGACGCGCTCCACCTGCTCACCGATCGCCACGAGATCGACGACGTCGATGACCCCCGGTGGCTGCCGGCCGATGTTGGCGCCGATGAGTTCCCCGAGCGCCGGTGACACCTCCGGGGTTCCGGCCCAGGTCCACACACCGAAGAGTTGCCGGATCTGACCGCGGGCAATCTCGTCGTCGACGAGCTGGCGCAGGTAGAGTACGTTTCCCTGTGTGTAGCGCCACAGCCGTTCGGCGCTGGCCCGCTCCACGGGGCCGCCGAGGGCGTGCTCGAGCAGTTCGGTGACGTCACCGGAGGACAGTGGCTGCAGCTGCAGCCGGGCCAGGGCGCCGTCGGCGCACAGCGCGCGGATCGGTTCGGGCATCCGGTCGCCGCTGCGCACGGTGAGCAGGACCGAGGCCGCCTCGCTCGCGACGAGCTGGTGCACGACGAGCGCCGACTGCTCGTCGAGGAGGTGCGCGTCGTCGACGCTTACCACCGTCCCGCCGCCCGACGCCGTGAGCGCCGCGGCCATCTCCTCGACGTGACGTAACGGGTCCGGTCCGAGCGCCCCGGCGAATTCGGCGAGGACCCCGAACGGGATCGTGCGCGCGGTCGCGGTGGCGAACAGGCGATGGCAGGGGCGTGCCGAACGGTTCACCGCCGCCAGCGCCAGTCGCGTCTTGCCGACCCCGGCGGGGCCGGAGACCACGATCCCGGCCGCGCCCAACAGGCTGTCACCGACCACCTGCAGTTCCTCGGCCCGGCCGACGAGCGGCCATTGAACTGCCACCGCCGGAGGGTACCGCAAGGTGGCCGTTCGCGCAGGTCAATCGGCATACCCGAGGGAGGCGAGCTTGGCCCTCGCGATGTGCATGAGCATCGGCAATTCGTCGGGTTCCACTCCCAGCGAGGTCGCGATCACGTCGTCGCCGACGCCCGCATCACGCAGCCGCAGGGCCATCCCGTAGGGCAGGGGCAGGCGGTCGAGAGCGCTGTCCCGGCCGGATCGGGTCGTCATCTGTCGATGATCGCGCGGTGCCCGGATTCGGGTTGGCGTAGTGCGCTACCTCAATTCGGCTCAGACCCACCGTGCAATCACTACGCTGGCCACTGCGACCCGGTGCCACCGGCACCGACCATCCGGGCTCACCAGGATCGGAGAATCGATGAAGCTGCTCGTCGCATACATCCCCACCGCGGGTGGGGCCGATGCGGTCGCCCTGGGGGCCTGCCTGGCCCGCACACTCGACGCTGATCTGCAGATCTGTGTCGTGGTCCCACCCGAGCCGTCGGCGGTCGGCGACGACGGCCAACGCTCCGAGATCGAGCACCTCTCCGGCGCCCTCGACACTGCCGCCCGCGGGTGGCTGGCCGACGCGCTCACCATGGTCGGTGACGGTGTCGGGGCCGGCACCGCGATCGCGGTGCACCCGAACCCGGCCGAGGGGATCATCACGCACGCCCGGACCATCGACGCCGACATGATCGCGATGGGCGGCTCCGGTGGCGGCATCCTGGGCCGGCACACCCTCGGTACCGTCGTCAACGACATCCTCCATTCCTCGCCGCTGCCGGTGGCCCTCGCGCCGCTGGGATTCGCCCATGTCGGGGCCCGCGAGGTCCGCGAGCTCACCGTCACCATCGGTCACCGACCGGGCACCGAGCTGCTCTTCTCGACGGCATTGCGCAGCGGTGCCCGGGCGCACCGGCCAATTCGACTGGTCTCCCTGGTCGCGCTCGACGAGGTGCAGCCCTGGAATCCGCACCCCGAGGACGTCGCACTCGCCGACGCGCGCAACCATGCCCAGGCCACTCTCGACGAGGCACGTCAGCGACTCCCGCCCGACTTCCCGATCACGTCGACGGTGGTCGAGGGCCACACGATCGAGGCGGCCGTGGCCTCGTTGCCCTGGCACGATGGTGACCTCATCATGGTCGGCTCGAGTCGGCTGGCCGCACCCAACACGATCTTCCTCGGTACCACCGCGGCGAAGATTTTGCGCACACTCGCGGTCCCCATGGTCGTCGTCCCCCGGGCCGATCCCGCCGATTGACCCGCGACTGGGCCGGCATCGCCGGGATCACCACGCCGAGATGGACAATCCGTCGACATCGCGTACATCACCCCGACATGTTGTCGGGTGCAGCAGATCACATCGGCGCGCACAGTGACGGGAGAACACCGATCCCGGTCTCACCGACCGACGAGGGGAGTCGACAATGCCAGTTCGACGCAGCCTGCTGGTTGCCTATCTGGCCACACCCGGTGGCGAGGACGCGCTGGCGCACGGCATCGAGCTCGCCCGGGTCTTCGACGCCGACCTCCAGCTGTGCATCGTGCTGCCGCCGGTCGGGCCGGCCGAGCAGATCGCCGCGTCCGGCAACACCGACTACACCGAGATCCTGGATGACCAGGCCACGGCCTGGCTGACCGCCGCGATCGCGACGGTGCCCGACGATCTCACCGCCGAGGGACGGATCGTCTACGACGAGAATCCGGCCGAGGGACTCGTCGGCGAGGCCGAACGGTCGGGGGCCCTCGCCATCGTCGTCGGCGCCTCGGGCGGCGGCGTGATGGGACGGCTGTCGCTGGGTTCGACGGTCAATTCCCTCCTGCACATCTCGTCGAGGCCGGTCGTGCTCACCCCGCGCCGGGCGGACGACGCAACGGCCGCCGACGGCACCGTCCTGGAGTCGTCGGCCCCAATCCAGCGGGTGACCTGCGCGGTAGGCCGGCGGACCGGGGCCGGGCCGATGATGCGGACCACCCTCGGCGTCTGCAAGGTGACCGGGTTGCCGCTGCGGTTGGTCTCCCTCGTCGCCGCCGACGAGCAGGTCTCGCCCTGGCACCAGGCCGAGCGGGAGCGGGCGGCCCGCCATGCCGCCGCCGAACACCTCACCGATCTGCTCGACGAGGCCCGTCACGCCCTCGGGCCCGACGCCGACATCACCACCGTCGTGGTGACCGCGCGCCGGACCGAGGACGCGGTCACCTCACTGGAGTGGCGGCCCGGCGACATCTTGTTCGTCGGCTCGAGCCGGCTGGCCCAGCCGCTACACCTGTTCCTCGGTGCCACCGCAGCAAAGATGCTCCGGGCACTGGAGGTCCCGATGGTCGTGGTCCCCAAGGACGCCTGAGAACACCCGGAGTTGTTATGAGTGCTGACGTCACCAAAACCGAATCGGGCGCCGAGAAGGGCCTTGCCGCGGGACGGATCGGAGTGCTCTCCGGCGCCATCCTCGGCATCTCGACGGTTGCCCCCGGATACACGATGACGGCCTCGATCGGACTGATCGTGGCCGCCGTGGGTCTCAAGATGCCGGCGATCTTCCTCGCCGGATTCCTCCCCATGTTCCTGACCGCCTACGCCTACCGCGAGCTCAACTCCGACAACCCGGACTGCGGTGCCTCGTTCACCTGGTCGGTGCGGGCGTTCGGTCCGTATGTCGGCTGGATGTGCGGGTGGGGCATGGTCGTCGCGACGATCATCGTGCTCTCCAATCTCGCGGCGATCGGCGTGCAGTTCTTCTACCTGATCCTCGCGCAGATCTTCGACAATCCCGATATCGGCGATCTCGGAACCAACAAGCTCGTCAATATCGCGACGACCATCGTCCTGCTCGCGGCCGCCACCTGGATCTCGATGCGCGGCATCAGTACGAGTGAGAGGCTCCAGTACTACCTGGTCGGGTTCCAGCTGATCATCATCTTCGCGTTCGCGATCGTCGCCTTCGCCAAGGTCGCCACCGGTGACGCCCCGGACTACGGTGGGCTCAGCTTCGACATCGACTGGTTCAATCCCTTCACCGGGCTCGCGATCTCGGCGTTCGCGATCGGCGTCACGGGGTCGATCTTCGCATTCTGGGGATGGGACACCTGTCTGACTCTCGGTGAGGAATGCAAGGACCCGACCAAGGTGCCGGGCCGCGCCGGAGTGCTGTGTGTCCTGTCGATCCTGTTCACCTATCTGCTGGTCGCGATCGCGGTCATGATGTACGCGGGCGTGGGCACCACCGGGTTGGGCCTGGGCAACGAGGAGAATTCCGAGAACGTCTTCGGCGCCCTGGCGACCCCCGTTCTCGGGCGGTGGGGTGGGGTGTTGCTGTTCGCCGCCATCCTGGTGTCCTCGTTGGCGAGTCTGCAGACCACGTTCCTGCCGGTCGCCCGCACGATGCTGGCGATGGGCTCCTACGGTGCCTTCCCCAAGAAGTTCGCCGAGATCAGTCCGCGATTCCTCTCGCCGGCCTTCGGTGCCCTTGTGGCCGGCATCGTCACCGCAGTGTTCTACACCGTGGTGACGCTCGCGTCGGAGCGAACACTCATCGACACGATCGCCGCGCTCGGCATCATGATCTGCTGGTACTACGGCATCACCGCGTTCGCCTGCGTCTGGTACTTCCGCGGCCAGTTGTTCACCTCGGTGCACAACGTCTTCTACAAATTCCTCTTCCCCCTGCTCGGCGGCTCCGCGCTGATCGCGGTCTTCGTGATCTCCGTCCGGGAGAGCATGGATCCCGAGAACGGCAGCGGTGCATCGGTCTTCGGCATCGGGCTGGTGTTCTACATCGGTTTCGGACTGCTCGTGGTCGGCGCTGTCGTGATGCTGTTCCTCCGCGCCCGGCAGCCCGATTTCTTCACCGGGAAGACCCTGCCGAAGGCCGTGCCCGCAGCGCCGGCCGACACGCAGCAACCTGCCTGAGACCCTGACCCGGCTCACCTGTCCCGTTCGGTTCAGCCGGTGTCGCCCACCTTGAGCGACCGAGAGCCGGTCGCGGGCGTCTTCGCGCTGACCTTCCGCCGACCCCGACATCAACGATCGCGCCTGGTCGACTATCCGGTCACCGATCCGACTGTCCGGT
>JASGFO010000233.1:0-6224 GCA_047605505.1 Gordonia sp. (in: high G+C Gram-positive bacteria)
GGTGCACGTCTCCGAGCTGTCCTGGAAGCACATCGACCACCCGTCCGAGGTGGTCGAGGTGGGCACCGAGGTCACCGTCGAGGTGCTGGACGTCGACCTGGACCGCGAGCGCGTGTCGCTGTCGCTGAAGGCGACCCAGGAAGACCCGTGGCGCCAGTTCGCCCGCACCCACGCGATCGGCCAGATCGTGCCGGGCAAGGTCACCAAGCTGGTGCCGTTCGGTGCGTTCGTCCGCGTCGACGAGGGCATCGAGGGTCTGGTCCACATCTCCGAGCTCGCCGAGCGGCACGTCGAGGTGCCGGATCAGGTTGTCGCCGTCAACGACGATGCGATGGTCAAGGTCATCGACATCGATCTCGAGCGGCGCCGGATCTCGCTGAGCCTCAAGCAGGCCAACGAGGATTACACCGAGGAGTTCGATCCGTCGAAGTACGGCATGGCCGACAGCTACGACGAGCAGGGCAATTACATCTTCCCCGAGGGCTTCGACCCCGAGACCAACGAATGGCTCGAGGGCTTCGACACCCAGCGTGAGGCGTGGGAGGCCCGATACGCCGAGGCCGAGCGTCGTCACAAGCTGCACACCGCCCAGATCGAGAAGTTTGCCGCGGCGGCGGCCGAGGCCGAGAAGGCCCCGACCGACTACTCGTCGGCCTCGTCGGAGAACCGCGGTGGCGGTAGCTCGTCGGGCGGCGGCGGCTCGCTCGCCAGCGACGAGCAGCTCGCGGCGCTGCGCGAGAAGCTGTCGGGCAACGCCTGATTCGCTGGTGCCTGATCCGCTGATCTGAACCAGCACACCACAGCTCCCCGGCCCGGGTGGGTCGGGGAGCTGGTTGGTTTCCGGGGCGAGCGCGGCCTGCCGACACAACGGGCCGAGACTCGACGGACCGACCGGTCACCGGGGTGGGTGAGGCCCGCCGAGCGGGGTGGTCAGCGCACCAGCCAGAGCGGATCCGACAGGTAGCGTGCGGCAACCTCCACCGTGCCGTCCTGGTTCTCGTCCCACAGATCTGCCGGCAGGGCATCGGGTCGGTGTGTCATCTGCCAGCCCAGCATCGTCAGACGGCGCAGCATGGACAGTGCGGCAGCCGCGACGAGGTCAACCGAGCTCAGCGGGGACGACGTCCGGTAGCCGTCAAGCCAGCGGCCGGCCATCTCGCCCGCTTCCGGTCGGTGCTCGTAGAAGGTCAGTGCGGCGGCGAAGTCGTAGAGGTAGAACCCGTAGCCGCAGTCGTCGAAGTCGATGATTGTCATGCCCTCGGCGGAGACCATGACGTTGGATGGTCGCAGATCCGCGTGGATGAGCCCCCACCAGCGCGGATCGCCGACCGACGCACCTGCCTCCACGAGCGCGGCGCGAGCGCCGAGTTCAGCGCGTTCGAGGACAGATCGGTCATTCTCGGCGAGGGGAGCGTTCCGCCAGTCACCCCAGCGCGCCGTCTTCCCGACCATGTCGTCGACTGTCCACGCGAACCGCTCGAACCCGGACGGAGTCCGCCATGTCCGCGAATGAGCGTGCAGGCGAGCGATCATGCTGCCGATCTCGGCGAAGTGGCCTGCGATCTCGGCCTGATCCTCAAGAACCGACCCGGCGACGAATTCGAATGCGACGGCGTCCCAGCCTCCGCCGGACGCGTCCCTGATCGTCTGGACATACTGTCCATCCGCCCCGCGGACCGGCCCGGGCGTGGGGATACCGGCATCCCGCCGCAGCGCTTCGATCCACGTGAGCTCCGAGTTCAGGTGCGCACGCCCCGCGGAGTATCCGGGCCGGGCCAGGCGGATGATCAGCGGCGGTGCGCCGGTCGGACGTGCGACGAATGTCACGTTCTCGGACAGCACGATCAGCGTCACGACGGTGTCCGCCGGGAGCGACCAGCCATCGACGATCCCCGACCTCACCCAGTCCGGTGCCGGGTCTCCGCGTCGGACGTCGTGGAAAGACGTCAGCGCCGCAGATGCGGCACCCTCGCCCACGGAATCGTTCAGCATGCATCCTCCCAATCTCCACCGCGTGCAGCGGCTTCGTTGGAAGGGATGTTAGGCAGTGATGCGCCGCGGTACGCGCCGAGCCGGGACTCTGTAACACGCCATTCAACGTGCTGGTCGGGACCGTAACAAAAGCGAAATACCGGAGATCGTTCGCGAGCAACCCCGGTGATGGAGGATGAGTGGCGTCGATCCTGGAGGAGAACACATGTCAGAGAACACGACGCGGCGCGCACGGGAGACGGGAAACGCGTCCATCCTGGACGGGAATGCCTTCCGCCTCCGCGACGCCGGCGTTCTCAACGCCCGAACGCGGGAACTCGTGGAACGCCGTCAGCGCCGGCTCGGACCCGCATACCGTCTCTTCTACCGGCAGCCGATCGAGATCGTCCGCGGGCTCGGGGCCCACGTCTGGGATGCCGACGGCAACGAGTACCTGGACTTCTACAACAATGTGCCCTCGCTGGGCCACGCACATCCGGCGGTGGTGGACGCGGTGCAGCGCCAGATGTCTCTCCTCAACGTGCACACCCGGTACCTGCACACCACTGTCATCGACTATGCCGAGGCACTGCTGCGGACGCTGCCGACCGAGGTGGACCAGGTCATGTTCGTGTGCACGGGATCGGAGGCGAACGACCTCGCGCTCCGGGTCGGACGCGAGTACACGAAGGGGACGGCATATATCGCCACGAGCGAGGCGTACCACGGCAACACCGCGCTCGTTTCGGCACATTCTCCGTCGTTGGCCGGCGCCGAGACGATGGACGCCGCGCTGCGGATCATCGACCCACCCGACACCTATCGGGAGGGCTCATCCGACGTTGCAGGCGCCCGCTTTCTCGCTGCGGTACGCGACGCCGTCGACGATATCGCGAGGTCCGGCGACGGGCTTGCGGGCATGATTGTCGACACCTCCTTCTCGTCGGACGGCATCTACACGGGCGCGCAGGGCATGATCGCGGCAGCTCTTGAGTTCGTTCAGGCGCAGGGCGGGGTCGTCATCGCGGACGAAGTGCAGCCCGGGTTCGCGCGGACGGGAGAGGCGTTCTGGGGCTTCGCCCGGCATGGCATCGTGCCTGACCTGGTCACCATGGGAAAGCCCATGGGGAACGGGTTCCCCGTGGCCGCCCTGGCGGCGCGCGCCGAGGTCCTGGCTCCCTTCGCGACGGGACGGCCCTACTTCAACACCTTCGGCGGCAATCCCGTCGCCATGGCCGCCGCGCGCGCCGTCGTCGACACGATTCACCAGGAGGGACTGCAGCAGCATGCGCTCGACGTCGGTCGTCTGCTCCGTGACGGGCTCCGCGCCCTCGCCGACGCGCACCCCGCCGTCGGCGATATCCGCGGCGCGGGCTTGTACACCGGTCTCGAGCTGGTGCGCGATCGCGACAGCAAGGAGCCCGCGACATCGCTGGCGCTCGAGCTCCTTGAGCACCTGCGCGAGCGGCGGGTGCTGACCAGCGTGTGCGGTCCGACCAACAGCGTCCTCAAACTGCGTCCACCACTCGCCGTGCAGGAGAAGGACCTGCCGTGGCTTCTTGATGCGCTCGACGCGTCGTTGACAGCGCTCGGCGCCTGAGCCGGATCGGCAGGCAGTGATGGCTGGTGGTTGCTCCGGCGGGTGGCCCCGGCGCGCCACCCGGATCAGTCCGCGCAGGCGGCCCGTCGGGCGCCGGACCGGCCGCCCTTGCCCTGGCCGGCCTTGCGGGCTGCCCGCCGATTCTGGCGGCGGCCGCCGCGGCCGCGGTCGGCGAGGTGGCGCTGCAACTCGTCGGGGGTCATCTGCCGGGACATGATGATGCCGCCGCGATCGGCCGTGTGGGCGGCGACGATCGCACGGAACGCCCGCGCGGCATCCTTGCGGTTGGTGGCGGTCGACATCTCCCGATCCTGTCCTGTTGTCCCATTCGGGTCTGGCACGAGGCACGGTAGGCGACACCGGGTGGTGATGTCACGTGATGTGCTGTCACCAGGATTTCCCGGCTCGGAGATCTCGCGCCGCGCACGGGAGAGACCGATCCCGCGCCCGCCCGGTGGTCAGGGCAGCGTGACGGCCACCGGGGTGACGTCGGGCGGCGTCGTCCGATCGAGTGGACCGGACTTGTTGCTGCCCCAGCGGTAGACCGCGCCGCCGGCCAGCGCGATGACGGTCCCGCTGTCGGTGGCGATCGACGTGACGCCGGTGAGCCCGGGCACGGCGGCCGGGGTGGCGCGTTCGGTGTAGTCGTCGCTGCCGTACTGATCCATACCGGTGACCACCTGCCCCCAGCAGTAGACGTCACCCGCGGCCACCGCGCATGCCGTGCGGTCGACGGCCAGCAGCGTGGGGTCGGTGATGCCCGATACGGGGGTGGGCACACCGCGGTTGACGGTGCCGGCGGAACTATTCCAGCAGCGGACACTGCCGTCGGCGATCACGCAGCGGTCGGTGATCGCGGTGACGTTGTTGATGCCGGCGATCCGCGACGGGGTGGACGGTGTGTCGTCGGCGGGGTCGGCGTAGTCGTTGGTGGCCCACTGCCAACAGTAGGCGGCACCCCCGGCGACGGCGCATTGTGAGCTGACGTCGCTGACGTCGGTGAGTCCGGGCAGCGTGGTCGGCGGTTGCGTCGCGAGGCGGCCGTTGACGTTGTCGAGGCTCCAGCAGGAGACGGTGCCGTGGGTGATGCCACACGCCACCGCCCCACCGATGGTTGGCCCGTAGTTGACGGAGAGCGCAGTCACCTCGCTGAGTCCGTCGATGTGGGTCGGACTGCTGACGAACGCTCCGTTGCCGTTGTACCCACTGATTCCCCAGCAGTAGACCTCGCCCCCGGCGACCGCGCACACGGGCGCCCCGATCGGGGTCTGATCACCTGCGCGCAGCAGGACCGAGGAGACGGCCGTCACATCCGCAAGTCCCGGCACGGCGGCCGGAGTGGTCCGGTTGGTGGTGGTGCCGTCGCCGAGCTGTCCGAAGCTGTTGTCGCCCCAGCAGTACAGGGTGCCGGAGCGGATCGCGCAACTGCTCATGCTGCTGGTGGCGACCGCCTGCGACGAGGCGGTGGTCGCCGCCCCGTGGGCAGTGCCATCACCGCCGCTGTCGGCCGATCCCCGCGTCACGAGGAGGGTGGTCACCACGGCGATCAGCGCGACCGCGAACACGGCGGCGACGATGAGCAGGGGTCGGGAGGTGCGTCGTCGAGGGGTGTCGGTGGGCGGTATCCCGGCGGGGTACCCCGGCCATCCGGGTGTTTGCGTCGGCGGGTAGGCGGCGGCCTGCGCGGGGTTGAATGGTGCCGGGTCGGGCCGGGACTGGATGCCGGTTGCGGGGCTGCGGAGCGTGCCCGACAGTGCGGCGGCGAACATCCGGCAGGTGGCGAAGCGGGCGTGTGGGTGCGGGTGCAGGGCACGGGCGAAGACCGGGTCGAGGTGGGCGAGGTCGGGCCGGTGGGCACTGAGTGGGGCGGCCGGGCGGCCGGTGGCGTGGGCGGCGATGATCGCGGCGGGGGTGGCCTGACCGTCGACGCTGAACGGTGTTGTGCCGGTGAGCAGGCGGTAGGCGGTGGCAGCCAGGGAGTACTGGTCGGAGGCGGGACTCGCCGGGTGTCCGTGGGTGAGCTCGGGAGCGAGGTAGGCGAAGGTGCCGATCACGGCGTTGGTGGCCGTCAGGTGGCCGGCGTCGACGGTTTTCGCGATGCCGAAGTCGAGGACGATGACACGGTCGAGGGAGCCGTCGTCGTGGCGGCTGATCATGATGTTGGCGGGTTTGATGTCGCGGTGGATGACGCCCCGGCTGTGGGCGTGGTCGAGGGCGTCGGCCACCTCGGTGATGACCTGGGTCAGCTCGGCGAGCGTCAGCGGCTCGTCGTCGAGGTCGGTGCCGTCGAGGTAGGCCATCGTGAACCACGGGGTGCCGTCCTCGATGCCGTAGGCGTGGATGGTGACGATGCCCGGATGGTTGAGGGTGGCCGCGGTGCGGGCCTCGTCGGTGAACCGGCGGGTGAAGTCGGGGTTGTGGGCGCCGGCCGCGGAGATCAGTTTCAACGCCTCGGACCGCTTGAGGAGTCCGTGCTCGACGAGGTAGACCTCACCCATGCCACCGGCACCGAGCAGTGAGCGGACCGTGTAGCCGGCGAACGATGAACCCGGCTCCAGCGCCACGGTGACTCCTGTCGGATCGCACAGATGAGACGCCGACAGTATCACCGTGCCGAGATGGTCGACTGTCCTGCGATCGGACCAATCGTCGT
>JASGFO010000234.1:0-6186 GCA_047605505.1 Gordonia sp. (in: high G+C Gram-positive bacteria)
TGTGCTGGCCGGCGTCGCCGCGCCGTGCCTGGCGTCGGGGGCGGCCTATGACCTGGGAACCGGAACGGCCGGGAAGCCGTTGGTGATCAACATGTGGGCGGTCTGGTGTGAACCGTGCCGGAAGGAGCTGCCGGTGTTCGCCGACTACGCAGGTCGGGCCGGTGATGCGGTCACGGTCCTGACCGTGCATGCCCGCGAGGGCGCGGACTCCCCGGTCCCGGTGCTCCGGTTCCTGACCGATGTCGGTGTCCATCTGCCGACGGTTCTCGACACCGACGGTGCCGTCGCCGCGGCGATCGGCGCCCCACGGGTCTTTCCGTCGACGATCGTGGTGCGCGCTGACGGCACCGTCGCGCGGATCGCCCCGAAGGTCTTCACCGACGCCCAGCAGATCGCCGACGAGGTCCGGGCCGCCACCGGGGTGACGACGTGAGCGGTGACGGTGCACCACCGCAGGTCGGGGCGCTCGTGCCGGATGCGCAGATCCCGCCCTGGCTGCGGGCACTGACCGGCAATGTCGGTGCGGTTGCCGAGAGCGTCCTGAACCGCGGCGGCGACCGCACCCGCTGGGCCACGATGTTCCGCCGCAATCGGCGGGCCGCGGCGGTCCTGGTGTTGATCTCCGGGTCCTGGGACGCGGCCGCCGACCATCCCGGCGGGCTGCCCGCCGACGCCGAGATCCTGCTCACCGAGCGTGCGGCGACCCTCCGTCAGCACAGCGGGCAGGTTGCCTTTCCCGGTGGTGGCCAGGATCCGGGCGACGACTTTCCGGTGGGCACCGCGCTCCGCGAGGCCGCCGAGGAGGCCGGACTGTCCGCCGACGGCGTCGACGTCCTCGCCACCCTCCCGTACTTCCCGGTCCCGCCATCGGGTTTCGACGTCATGCCGGTGATCGCCCATTGGCGTGAGCCGGGGCCGGTGCGTGCCGTCGACCCCGGTGAGACCGCGCGGGTGGCCCGGGTGAACCTGCGGACGATGCTGGCCCCGGAGAACCGCTTTCAGGTGGAACGGAGCATACTCGGTGGCCGCCTCTACCAGGGGCCGGCCTTCTTCGTCGACGATCTACTGGTGTGGGGTTTCACCGGTGGTCTCCTCGCTGCGATCAGTGAGGCCTCCGGGTGGGATGTCCCGTGGAACACCGACGACGTGCGGCCGCTCGAGCAGATGATCGCCGCCGCGGGCGGCCGCCAGCGGTCGGGGTTCGGTTCCGGGGATGAGAGCGCCCGGTGAGCGCCTCGACCTGGGTGGACATCCTCGTGGTTGGCCTTGCACTCATCGCCGCGATCAGCGGTTTCCGGCAGGGTGCGGTGGCCTCGGCGCTCTCGGTGCTGGGTGTGCTGCTGGGCGCGTTCGCCGGGGTCCTGCTCGTGCCGCACATCATCTCCCGGATCGACGACGAGTCGATGCAGCTGTTCGCCGGCGTCGGTGTCCTCATCACTTTGGTGGTGGTCGGTGAGGTCGCCGGGATGATCCTGGGCCATGCGGCCCGTGGCGGTATCCGGTCGCAGGAACTGCGCGCGGTGGACAGCGGGGTGGGTCTGGTGCTGCAGGCGGTCGCCGTGCTGGTGGCGGCCTGGCTGCTGTCGACGCTCCTGGTCAGCTCGAGCTCACCGCGACTGACGAGCGCGATCGAGGGCTCCCGGGTGCTCGGCGCCGTCGACCGCGCGGCACCGGGCTGGCTCGCCGACCGGCCGAAGAAAGAGTTCCGCAAGCTGCTCGGCGACTCGGGTCTGCCCGGCGTGATTCGCTCGACCGGCGAGAACCAGGTGGATCCGCCCAGCCCGGCGCCGTCGACCCTGCCGATCGTGGAGGAGACGGCCCCGAGCGTCCTCAAGATCGAAGGCGAGGCCCGCAGCTGCGGGCAGGCCCTGGAGGGCACCGGGTTCGTCGTCGCCCCCGACCTGGTGATGACGAATGCCCATGTCGTCGCCGGTACCGGCGCGTTGCAGGCATCGACACCCGACGGCGAACCCTACGACGCCGACGTCGTCCTCTTCGACCCCGACAACGACATCGCGATCCTGCGGGTCGACGACCTCGATGCGCCCACACTCCGCTTCGCGTCGGCCGCGGGTGCCGTCGGCGACGACGCCATCGTGATGGGATACCCGCAGGCCGGGCCGTTCACCTCGACCGGGGTCCGGATCCGTGACCGTCGGGAGCTGTTGACCAACAACATCTACCGGACCCGACAGGTCCCGCGGGATGTCTACACGGTGCGCGGGGTCATCCGGCAGGGCAATTCCGGCGGACCGATGATCAACACGGCCGGGGACGTGCTCGGCGTGGTGTTTGCGACGTCGGAGAATCCGGCCGACGAGACCGGCTATGTGCTCACCGCGGACCTGGTGTCGGGTGCCGTCACCCGCGCGCGCAACCGGACGGCGCCGGTCAACACCCGCTCCTGCGTGCATGAATAGGGTGCCGACCAGGGCTACCGGGCCAGCAACTCGACCAACTGCTCGGTGACCGCGACCGGCTGCTCCTGGTGGGCGAAGTGCCCGCTGCCGTCGATCTCCCAGTGGCGGGTGTGCTCGGCCCACAGGTTGCTCGCCAGCATGGAATGGGCGGAGATGAACCGATCGTCGGCGCCGCGCAGCGTCAGCACCGGGATGTGGAGGCGACGATGCATCAGCCGCATGAACCGGATGCCGTCGGGCCGGAACTGGGAACGGAACGCCCAGCGCTGGTATTCCAGGCTGCAATGGGCGACATACGGGATCTGCACGGCCGACCGGTTACGGATGACGGTCTCGGCGTAGTCGTCGGTGCGCTGCCAGGCCGCCCCCGCGCGCTCGGCGAAGTAGCGGGCGAGGTAGGCCCCGTCGCGGCGCGTGATCCGGGATTCGGCGAGCCGGGGCACCTGGTTGTAGAGGAAGCCGCGCAGGAAGGCCGAGCGCTGCTCGGCACGGAGCAGCACGTCGTGCCGCAGCGCCCGGGGATGCGGGGAGGCGATGACGGCGATGCTGCGCACTACCCGGGGATGCAGGGTCGCCGTCGCCCAGCAGACCAGCCCGCCGTCGGCGTGGCCGACGAGGGTCGCCTGCGTATGGCCCAGCGCGCGGACCAGGCCATTGGTGTCGCCGGCCAGGGTCCAGCCGTCGTATCCGCGGGGTGGCTTGTCGGAGTCGCCGTAGCCGCGCAGGTCCACGGCGACCGCCCGATAGCCCGCTGCGGTGAGCGCGCCGAGCTGGTGCCGCCAGGTCCACCAGAACTCGCCGAACCCGTGCAGGAGCAGCACCAGTGGCCGGTCCGCGATCGGCTCGTCGACCTCGACGGCGTGAAAGCGCAGACCGTTGGCCCGGACGTCGAGATGCCGCCAGGTGCCCGGAAACCGGACCGACGAGGGATCGGGCGCGGCCACGCGTCAGCCCTTGCGGGCCGGCGGAATTCTCGGGTGGTCGGTGTCCGGGAGGGCCGCCGGCCTGGGCAGCACGCTCTTGAGCTCCTGCGCCGAGGAGATCGTCTTCTTCGGTCCGCGGACCCGTTTGAAGATGATCACGCCGACGACCCCCGAGATGATGGTGATGATCAGCAAGATCAGGAACACGATGAGGAAGGCGAGCCAGCGCGACACCCAGAGGTCGAGGAGCTCGCCGAGGAACCAGAAGAAGAACAGGCTCGCGTAGAGGGCCATCACCCCGGCGACCACGAGCAGGCCCGACGCGGTGCCGGCCTTCTTGGCCTCACCGACGACCTCGGCCTTGGCGAGTGCGACCTCGGATCGGAACAGGGTCGAGGCGCTGGCGGTCGCGTCCTTGACCAGATTGCCGATGGTCGGCGCGCCCTGGGGGCCCAGGTCCGCGTCGGTCAACGGGATCGCGGGGATCTGTCCGCTTCCCGACGCCGACCGGCCGTGCTCGTTTCGGCTCACAACATCCTCCGTATCTCCGGGTGTTGGGGCTTATGTTGCCATGTCCGTCACACACCGGTGCCCCCTGACCTACCGGCGTGGCGGCCCGACAGCAGGGCGCGGAGTGCTACCCCGCGCCCTGCTGTCGAGAGCGAACACTCAGGACTTCGCGCGGATCGCCTCGAACACCGACGGATCGACGAGCGTCGACGTGTCGCCGAGGTCGCGGCCTTCGGCGACGTCCTTGAGCAGGCGGCGCATGATCTTGCCCGACCGCGTCTTCGGCAGCTCGGGGACGACGTTGATCTCGCGTGGCTTGGCGATCGGCGAGATCTCGACCGCGACCTGCTCGCGCAGTTCGGCGATCAGCGCATCGCCGGTGTTCTCGACGCCTTCGCGCAGGATGACGAAGGCGACGATGCCCTGGCCGGTCGTCGGATCGGCGGCGCCGATGACCGCGGCCTCGGCGACCCCCGAGTGCCCGACCAGCGCGGACTCGACCTCGGCGGTCGAGATGCGGTGCCCCGACACGTTCATGACGTCGTCGACGCGGCCCAGTACCCAGAGCGCGTGGTCGGTGTCGTAGCGGGCGCCGTCGCCGGCGAAGTACCAGCCCTGCTCGGCGAAGCGTGACCAGTAGGTGTCGCGGTAGCGGGCGTCGTCGCCCCAGATGCCGCGCAGCATCGACGGCCACGGCTGATCGAGCACGAGATAGCCCTGCTCACCGGCACCCACCGGGTGGCCGTTGTCGTCGACGATGTTCGCCGAGATCCCGGGCAGCGGCCGCATCGCCGACCCCGGTTTCGCGGTGGTCACACCGGGCAGCGGGGAGATCATGATGGCGCCGGTCTCGGTCTGCCACCAGGTGTCGACGATGGGGGCCGTCCCGCCACCGATGACCTCACGGAACCACTTCCACGCCTCCGGGTTGATCGGTTCGCCCACCGACCCGAGCAGCCGCACACTCGACAGGTCGTGCGCGTCGGGGATCTCGCGACCCCACTTCATGAAGGTGCGGATCAGCGTCGGTGCGATGTAGTAGATGGTCACGCCGTAGCGTTCGATGATCTCGAAGTGGCGGTGCTCGTTCGGCGAGTTCGGGGTGCCCTCGTAGATCACCTCGGTCGCGCCGTTGGAGAGCGGGCCGTACACGAGATACGAATGCCCGGTCACCCAGCCGATGTCGGCGCCGCACCAGAAGACGTCGCGGCCCTCCTTGTGGTCGAAGACGTAGTGGAAGGTGTACGACGCCTGGGTCAGGTAGCCGCCTGAGGTGTGCACGATGCCCTTCGGCTTGCCCGTGGTGCCGGAGGTGTAGAGCAGGAACAGCGGCTGTTCGGAGTCGAAGGCCTCGGGCTCGTGGACGTCGGACTGTTCGGCGACGGTGTCCTCCCACCACACATCGCGCCCCTCGACCCAGTTCAGCTCGGGATCGTGGTTGGTGCGCCGCACGACGAGCACCGTCTCGACCGACGCCGCGGCGGTGTCGCCGGTTCCCAGCGCCTCGTCGACGGCGGCCTTCAGCGGTGCCGGCTTGCCCCGCCGGTACTGGCCGTCGGTGGTGATGACGAGCTTGGCCTGCGCGTCGTCGATGCGGGAGCGCAGCGCGCTCGCGGAGAAGCCCGCGAACACCACCGAATGGGTCAGTCCCAGGCGCGCGCACGCCAGCATCGACACGATCGCCTCGGGCACCATCGGCATGTAGATGGCGACGCGGTCACCGGCGACCAGGCCGATCGCGGCGAAGTAGTTGGCGGCGCGCGACACCTCGTCCTTGAGCTGGCGGTAGGTGATGTCACGGGAGTCGCCGGGCTCACCGACCCAGGCGATCGCCACCCGATCACCCTTACCTGCCGCGACGTGGCGGTCGACGCAGTTGACCGCCACGTTGAGCGTGCCGCCGGTGAACCATCTGGCGAACGGGGCATCCGACCAGTTGAGGACGGTCTCGAAGTCGGTGTCCCAATCGAGTCGGCGGGCCTGCTCGGCCCAGAAACCCAACCGGTCGGCGTCGGCGCGGTCGTAGAGTTCGGCGCCGGCGTTGGCCTGCGCGGCGAACTCCGGTGACGGGGGATAGCCGGGCGCGGTCTCTGGTGTTGCGGTCATCGTGGGCGGGACCTTTCGCTTTCTCGGGGAAAGACAACTCGGTGGTCGATGGCGTGACCCGTTGACGGCACACGCATCATCAGCGACTCCTCATTGTGAGGGTAGTCACGTTGGGGCCGCGTTGCGGGCTCCTCGCGAGGAATGGTCGCCGAGGCGTGGTGAACGGCAGTGCTTGTCTGCGCGGACTCCGTCCGCGCGGGGGCTTCGCCTTGACACCCCGCTCTTCG
>JASGFO010000235.1:0-6170 GCA_047605505.1 Gordonia sp. (in: high G+C Gram-positive bacteria)
CCCCGCCTCGCCCCCGTCCGCGCGTCCGCCGCTGCGCTCGCCGTGCTGCTGCTCGTCGTCGCGCCGGCGCTGACCGGCTGCCTGGAACGGTCGACGACCGTGGGCGACCGCTACTCCGGCACCATCATCGTCGCGACCAGCGCGGACAATCCGCGCGGCACACCCAAGCTGGAGATCCCCCAGTCTATGGCCCGGGAGATCGCGGTCACCGAGTACCGCGAGGGTCCGGCCGCCGACCAGGGCCCCGGGGCCTCGAGCACCACCGCCGACACCGAGGCGACCCGGATCGGTTCGCGGGCCACCTTCACCGGGGTGACGGCCGGGCAGCTCGGGCAGCTCGGCGACATCGTCGCGGATTCCTTCGGCGATTCGGCGATGACCCTGGATCTGACGGCCAAGCGCAACGGCGAGGTGGTCCGGTTCCACGGCACCGCCGACCTCACCGGCCTCACCGCCGACCGTGATCTGATGACGATGACCATCACCTTCTCCGGTCCGCTCAGCGCCACCAACGGCGAGCAGGACAGCGACACCACGGTGACCTGGACGCCGGCTCCCGGCAAGCCCGCCGATCTCACCGCCGAGGCCACCTACGCCGACCCCGCCACCGCCGCCTTCGGCAGCTGGTCGTGGCTGATGGCCCTGATCTGCGCGGCGGTGGTCGCGGTGGTCATCCGCCTGGCCTATGTGTCGCGGGATCGTTCTCCGCGGCCGGGCCGCCCGGCCGACTCACCGGAGTCGTCGGCCGCCCCCAAACGCCGGTTCCGGGGCCGCAAGGCCCGCTCCGACGAGGATGCCGAGGACACCGGAGACACCCCGGAGCCGGTCACCTCCGGCACCACGAGCTGAGCCGCCGGGCACCGAGCCGAGTTCCGGCCGATCGATCCGGTCGGCGTCGGTCGACCTCAGCCGGCGACGGCAATCTGCGGGTCGCGGGTGTCCACACCGATCCGCTCGAGTACCTCGGAGGTGGCGCGGGCGAAGTTCAGGCAGCAGAAGTGCAGGCACGGGACACCCTCGTCGATCAACCGCTGCGCCATCTCGGTGGCGAAGTCGATGCCGACGGCGCGCACCGCGGCGCGGTCCTCGGTGGGCCCGTCGCCCGCGGCCTTGGCGAAGCGCTCCTCGATCGCCGGCGGGATCACCGACCCGGACAGCTGCGCCGAGCGCTTGACCGACGCCAGCGAGGTGATCGGCATGATGCCCGGGATCAGCGGTTTGGCCCCTTGCTCGGGGTCGGCGGCGACGATGCGGTCGCGCAGCCGGAGGAAGTCGTCGACGTCGAAGAACATCTGGGTGACCGAGTACTCGGCCCCGGCACGGAGCTTGTCGACGAGCACTTGCGTGTCCTGTTCGAGGTCACGGGCACGGTGATGGCCCTCCGGGAACGACGCGACGCCCACGTGGAAATCGCCCAGGTTCCCGATGAGCTCGACGAGCTCCTGCGCGTAGGTGAGACCCTGCGGGTGACGCACCCACTCGCCCAACGGATCCCCCGGCGGGTCGCCACGCAGGGCCAGCAGGTTGGTGATGCCGCGGTCGGCGTAGGCCCCGATCAGGCCGCGCAGCTCGGCGACGCTGTGGTTGACCGCGGTCAGGTGCGCGACGGTCAGCAGTGTTGTGTGCTCGGCCAGTTCCCCGGCGATCCGCACGGTCCGGTCCCGGGTGCCGCCGCCGGCGCCGTAGGTCATCGACACGAATGCCGGCCGCAGCCGCTCGAACACCCGAACAGCGCGCCACAGGCGGGCCTCGGCGTCGGCATCACGGGGCGGGAAGAACTCGACGGAGAAGGGCACCGGTCCGTTGACCGGTGCCTGGGCGAGCTGCTCGACGACAGACGGAGCGGCTGGGGAGTTGATCACTGCGCCAGTGTACTGGTGCTGGTTGGCGTAGGCTCCGCGTGCGCGTCTGTTGCGCCGGAAGCAACGCCATACCCGATGAGGTTGCACTCGTGGCGTGGACAGGTCACCTGAAGTCGTTCATTGGATCCAGCCGTCCGCGAGCATTTCGAGGGTCAGTTCGCTGTTCGTGCCAGCCATTCGACCGGCCGTGCAATATCGCTCCCTCACCCTGTTGCGGAGGTCAAGCAGCGTGTTCGGTGCGATGACGAACTGCTCAGCTATCGTCGCAACGGGAGCACCGCTGGCCAGGTACGTTCCCACGAACGTCACTTCACGCGGTGTCATCGGCACGCGCTCGTGACTAGGTGCGAACGGCTCAGCCACTCCTTTCAGCAACCGCGCGAACTCGACGAGTGCACGCGCATCGGCGACCCTCAAGATTGACAGATCTTCGACGGCCTCAGCGAGGTCTCGGTGAGACGGCGTCAGCACCACGATCGGCACCTCGCCCAGCGCGGCGGCGACCCCGGCGCAGGCGTCGTCGTCGCGCACCACGAACACCACCCCCGGAGCCTGCCGAACCAGGTCCCGAAGTCCGACCACCCGCGACCGATAGCCGAGCTTCTGAATCAACGCGACGGCGGCAGCGTTAAACCCCGACCCCGCCCAAACGACGACGACCCCGGTTCCACCACCGTCCGAAACGCTCGCCTCACTCGCCTCAGAACTATCAGAAGCCATCACTATTCCTTCAGAATCTCGGCAAGTCGTCGGCAACCCTGCGCAGGCGCTGCGCCGCACGATTCGCGGCGCGGGCGTCGGAGGACCGAGCCGTGGCCGACGACGTGGTCAGGGCTCTCAAAGCGGCAGACCTCGGCCTCGTCGACGGAGTCGGGAGCCTCACGTTCGGGCGAGGTGTGCGAAGTGCCCATGCTGCTCAGAGATAACCGTCCCGTCGGGCAGCCTCTCGCAGGTCGTGTTTCGTATAGACGTGTCGGCCGACGGTCGCGTACTTGGCCTTGATGCGTTTGACGTACACTCGCACGGTGCCCTCCTTGATCTTGAGCGACGTCGCGATGCGATGCGCCTCTTCGCCGCTGGCGTAGAGCTCGAGCACTTGGGCTTCCCGCAGCGAGAGTTTCGGACGGAAATCACTGTCGGCGTCGATGGCCGCGGCCCAGTCCAGCGATGCGACGGCTTCCCCTTCAGCGGCCCGGCAGATCGCGTCCGCGACGTGCGCACCGTTCTCGGTCTTGCGGATCACTGCGAGGACTCCCGACCGTGCGGCCTCCTGTACCAATGTCCGCCGCTCGCCGTACGTGTAGACGAGAATGTTCTCCACCCCGGCTTCGGACAGCGCGGCTATGTTCTCGGCGGGCCTCGATCCATCCGGCAATCCGTGCAGGTCGAGAATCACCAGATCGAAAGGCGCTCCGCCCTCGGGTCCGTCGATCATCGCGAGGAGTGACTGGACGGTCGGAGCGCTCGCCGTGACCTCCAGGTGGGAGAACTGCGCGATGTTGCTACGGAGGCCGTCGACGATGACCGGATGATCCTCGACGATCCCGATCCGCCTCGTCGGCCGGTCGCGCTCCGCCGCAGTCATCGGCACCTCCTGGCCTCGTGATCCACCCCGGCGTTTCCGGTGACCTCAGTTTGTGAGTGCTGCCTCCGGGCTGTGGGAGCGCAGCCAATCGTAGCGCAGTTGCTCGGCCCGGTTGTGACTCAGGTCATGGCTGTAGCTGTCGGATCCGAGACCACCGGACCGAACACTGTCGGATCGGCGCGTAGCTGGTTGAGATCGGCCAGACAGTCACCGCCCATGCGGAGCCCGCCGATCAGACTCGCGTCGTCGACGGTGATTCCGCAGTGGCCGCACTGGCTCGCCTGTGGGATGTCGTTCACCACCCTCGCCACCGACGACGCGAGACATTGACCACGGGAGACGAGCTGACGACCGTTCCGGGTCCGCATCAAGGCGGTTCCCGGAAGGGGGCCGCAGCCACCGCAACCGTCTGCGATCGGACACCTTCACAGCCGGCCCCGCGGCCCCACCACCACGTGTGACCATTCCCACACCGCCCTACGGTCGCCGGAGTCGGGCATTCACCCCAACATTCCCTGCCGTTCACCTGTTGCACACCTGTGGTAACGGCACGGAAACGGGCCACGGCTAACGTCCGAATTCTTCGGAAAGAGTGTCGGTCAGCCCGACTCGACGGTAGAGGCAACACATGATCGGTAATTACGTCGGATGTGTTCCCGAGCAGGATCGGCTGCACGATTTTCTCAGCAGAATCCTCCGAGACGAGCTGGGTGTGCGGCAACGGCGTCCCGCTTTTCGCGCGTTTCAGCTCCAGGGCAGCAATGAGGTGTACGGCTACGAGGAGAAGAGCACCGGCACCCGGATGATCTGCAAGTTCTACGGACCCCGCTACGGCTGGGATCGGGACCGGGCGGCCCGCACCGCATATCACGAGTACGAAAGCCTCGAGCTATTACGTAGTTATGACCTCGTCGGTTCACCGCATCACGTGATACGTCCACTCGGCGTCGACCGCGACACCAATGGGGTTCTGGCGCTCGAATATTACCACGGCGAACAGTTCTCCCACGCCATCCGGCGGGCCACCCGGCACGGTGACGACACCCACCTCTATTGGCGCCTGAAAGCACTCGCGTACTTCCTCGCCACGCAGCACAACCGGAGCGCAAACGGCGCCACCGTCGATTTCGACGTCGATTCCCGCTACTACGAGTACCTTGTCACGCTGCTGCGGCAACGCGAGAAGATCGGCCAATGGGACGTCGACGAGCTCCGCTGGCTCCTCGAATTGTGGCGCGACCGGCCCCGGATGTGGAGCGATCGCCAGGTCTGGCTGCATGGCGATGCCACCCCGGCAAACTTCCTGTTCGGGCACGGCCTCGACGTCGCGGCCATCGACCTCGAACGCATGAGCCGCGGGGATCGCATGTTCGACGTCGGCCGGGTTGCCGGTGAGCTTCAGCACTCGTTCATGGCGGCAACCGGTGACCGACACCGGGCGGAACCCTTCATCGGGCACTTTCTGTGGGAATACTCATGTCACTTCCCGGACCGGGACGCGACGTTCGCGTCGATCACCTCACGGGTGCCCTTCTACATGGGACTCAACCTCTTGCGGATTTCGCGGAACGACTACGTGGACAGCTACTATCGGCGACGCCTGGTGTCACAGGCCAAACGGTTGTTGCGGGCGAGCTGAGCACACGGACGGGAGCACCACGGAATTGGATATCGATGCGGTCGCGTTCGACGTCAACGGCACACTGGTACATATCCACACCGAAGATGACATGGACGCCGCGTTCCGCGCGGTCGGACACCTGCTGACCTACCAGGGGATCGACCTCCGCCGCCACCAGGTCAAGGATCTCTATTTTCAGACCTTGTCGGCCCAGAAGCGGGACAGCACGGAGACGTATCCCGAGTTCGATGCCCCTGGCGTCTGGCGCACGATCATCGAGGCCAACGCCACAGACTTCACCCATGCTCTCCCACCGGAAAAGCTGCAACAGCTGCCGGTGCTGCTGGCCGAGACGTACCGGGGCATGACGCGTCGTCGGCTCAAGCTCTATCCACATGTGCGGGCGGTCCTCCGGTCATTGCACGGCCGCATCCCGATGGCGATCGTGACCGACGGGCAGTCGACATATGCGCGCGGCGAACTCCACAAGGTGGATATCACCGACTACTTCGAGACCGTCGTCGTCTCCGGTGACCACGGTTACCGAAAGCCCGATGCGCGGCTCTTCCAGATGGCCATCGACGTACTCGGCACGGCCCCCGAGAAGACGCTGTACGTGGGAAATGACATGTACCGCGACATCTTCGGGGCCCGCGAGGTGGGCATGCCGACGGTGATGTTCGACTCCGACCAGGGCACCAAGTCGTACCGGGACTGCGTCCCGGACCACACGATCACCGACCACCGGCAATTGCTGGACATCCTGGGCCTCACGACACCGCCCGACGACGCACCCACGCAGGATGCGACACCATCGGAACCGGCACCCGCACCGGAGCCCGATTGTCCGGTCCCCAGCGGCCCGGCCGACTGATCACCGCCGGGACCCGGGAGCACGGGCCGGCACCGCCGGTGACGCTCGCTCGCGCCGGCCGCGCGTGGATTATCTGGCACTGTGGGCGGTGTCAGGCGGCAGGCCGATCGGGAAAGGTGATGTCGGTGCCGCGGGGCACCCGCGTGTTGTCGACGACGAGGATCGTCGGGTGATGGTGGCCGGTATCGGCTGGTTGGTGAAGGTCGTTGCGGACGTCGGCGAGGTGTT
>JASGFO010000236.1:0-6166 GCA_047605505.1 Gordonia sp. (in: high G+C Gram-positive bacteria)
CGCATCACCTTGCCAAGGTGAGGGTCGCGGGTTCGAATCCCGTCATCCGCTCTCCGCTAACGTCATTCGCATGTCGCACGTCATGATCGAGTCCGTCACCGATCCCGGGATGGCGCCGGTGGTGGCCGAATTGGCCGCCGCCACCTTTCCGCTCGCGTGTCCGCCGCACAGCACCGCCGACGACATCGCCGCCTTCATCGCCGATCATCTCGGCCCGGCCGACTTCCGCCGCCACATCGAGTCGCCGGACTCCGAGGTCCTGCTGGCCACCGGCACCGCCGGCACCGCCCTGGGCTACTGCCTGATCCACCACACCGGACCCACGACGTCCCCGCTCGCCGCGCGCACCCTGAATCCCGACGTGGCGAGCGTGATCGCCACCCAATCGGTCACCGAGGTGTCCAAGATGTACGTCCGTCCCGAGCATCACGCGCGCGGCCGCGCGGGCGCGGCAGCGCCACGGCTGATGGCGGCGGCCATCGACCGGGCCCGAGCCCGGGGCAGCGTGCTGGTCTGGCTCGGCGTCAACGAGGAAAATGTTCGCGCCCAACGCTTTTACGCCAAGATGGGATTCACCCAGGTCGGCACCAAGAGCTTCGACCTCAATGGCAATATCGAACACGACTGGGTGTTGAGCCGACCCGTGCCGGAGCAGCCCTCAGACCGCCTCGGCGAAGCGTGAGAGCGCCAGCAGGCGCGACGTCGCGCGCAGATACTTCTTGCGGTACCCGCCGTTGAGCATCTCCTCGGTGAAGATCTCGTCGAGCCGGCAACCAGAAACCGTGACCGGGATGGCCGCATCGTAGAGACGGTCGGCGAGCACCACGATGCGCAACGCCACCGACTGATCCTGGACCGGGTGCACCCCCGTGATGCAGGCGAGGGTGACGCGATCGACGAAGGCCTTGTACCGCGACGGATGGAGCTTGGCCAGATGCGCGGTGAGCGCGTCGAAATCGTCGAGGGTCGCCCCGTCGGTGGCCTCGGCGAGGGCGACGAGCTCGGCGTCGGTGTGCGGATCCGGGGCGGGCGGCAGATCGCGGTGCCGGTAGTCGGGGCCGTCGACGCGGATCGTCTCGAACACCGCCGAGAGCTTGCGGATCTCCCGCAGGAAGTCCTGGGCGGCAAAGCGGCCCTCGCCGAGCTGGCCGGGCAGCGTGTTGGACGTGGCCACCACCGACACGCCCTTGGCGGTCAGCTCGGTGAGCAGCCGCGACACCAGCATGGTGTCACCGGGATCGTCGAGCTCGAACTCGTCGATGCACAGCACGGCGTGCCGGGAGAGCCGCTCCACCGCGCTCATGAACCCCAGCGCCCCCACCACGTGCGTGACCTCCACGAACGTCGCGAACGACTTGGGTTCGGGCATCGAGTGATAGATCGACGCCAGCAGGTGGGTCTTGCCCACCCCGAACCCGCCGTCGAGGTAGAGGCCGATGCCGTGCGGCGCCACCTTCTTGCGGAACAGCCCACCCTTCTTGCCGGTGCGCACCGTGCGGGCGCGTTCGACGAAGTCGCGGGCCTTGGCGACCGCCTGCGCCTGCGACGGCTCGGACGGATCGGGGATATAGGAGTCGAAGCTGACATGGTCGAAGGTCGACGGAGGCACCATCTCACTGATGAGGTCCTCGGGCGAGACCACCGGATTCCGGTCGGATAGACGTGCCACCATGGGTGGCTAGCCTAGTTCCTGCCCACCACGAGGAATCATGTTCCACCACCAAGAAGCGACCCAGGTCACACCGGGCGGGCCCGATGACCCGGAAACCCTGCACCACCTCGCCGAACACTACGGCTACCCCGACACCGCCGATCGCCCGTATGTGCGGGCCAACATGATCGCCACCGTCGACGGCGCCGCAGCCCTCGCGGGCCGTTCCGGCACCCTCGGCGGGCCCGGCGACCGTGCGGTGTTCCGTACCCTCCGCGGCCGCTGCGACGTCGTCCTGGTGGGCTCGGGCACCGCCGTCGCCGAGAACTATCGGCAGCCGGCCGTCGACCCGCCGTTCGCCGGGCTCCGCCGCGCGTTGGGCCAGCGCGCCGCCCCCGCGCTCGCGGTGGTCTCCGGCTCGCTGCACCTCGACCCCGCCTATCCCCCGCTGGGTAATGCGGCGACAGTGATCCTCACCTGCCGGGCCGCTCCCCCGGACCGGCGACACGCGCTCGCCGGCGCTGGGGCAACGCTCGTCGACTGCGGCGACGACACCGTCGACCCGGCCACCGCGGTCGACGTGCTGCACCGGCAGGGCCTGTCCCGCATCCTGTGCGAGGGCGGCCCGACGCTGCTCGGGTCGCTGATCGGCGCCGACCTCGTCGACGAGCTGTGCCTGACCATCAGCCCGGCCCTCGCCGCAGGCACCGCCTCCCGGATCGCGACCGGCGCCACCCCCCCGGTGCTGCGGGAACTGCGGCCCACCCAGATCCTCGGCGACGACGACGGCTACCTCTATACCCGCTGGACCAGGCACACCGGTGGTGACCATTAGGCTCGGCTCATGCACCGACGATGGCGACGCCCGGCCGCGATCCTGCTCACCGCGCTCGTGGTCGGGGTGTCGGGGTGCGCCGTGGGCCCCGACACCGGTCCCGGGCTGGTCCCCGGCGGCGCCTATGGCGGCGACGCCCCCGCAACCTCCAGCAGCCGCGTCCCGGCCCCGGCACTGCGGCCACCCACCGACAACCTGAGCTGGCACGAATGCGGCAGCCGGCTCGCCGACGACTACCACGCCCCCGCCCCCGACGGCGTCACCGTCGAGTGCGCCACCTTCCCGTCGCCGATCGATCCGGACCGCAACGACGGGGCGCTCGAGATCGGATTGACGCGGGCCCGGCTCGCCGCGACCCCCGCGGACGCGGCCCCACTGATCCTGACATCGGGCACCGATATGCCCAGTTCACGGGCCCTGCTGTTGTTGACCGCAGGTGCCGGACGCAGCCTGCTCGCCACGCATCCGGTGGTGGCGATCGACCGCCGCGGTCTCGGCCTGAGCAGTCCGCTGGACTGCCTGACCCGCGCCGACCGCGCCACCCTCACCAACAATGCGGCCGCAGGCGGTGGCGGCCAGAACGCGCGGATCTCCCGGCTCGCGCAGTCGGCGTCGTCGGCGGCCGACTCCTGCACCGAAACCCTGACCCCGGATCAGCTGGCGTTCACCGTGCGCGGCGCGGCCATCGATCTCGAGGCGCTGCGCGCCGCCTGGAAGCTCGACCGCCTCGGGCTGATCGGCGTCGGCGAGGGCTCCGACGTCGTCCTCGCCTACACCGCGCTCTACGCGGGCCGGGCCGGGCGGATCATCCTCGACACCCCGACCCCCTACGGCGCCAACGCCCGCGACGCGGGGGCCGCGCAGGCCGCCGGCGTGCAGGCCGCGCTGACGCTCTTCGCCCGGCGGTGCGCGACCCTCGGCAACTGCCCGCTGGCATCGGGTGGTGTCGCCACGATGACGGCCGTGCTGACCAAGGCCCGGGCGGGTGATCTCGACGGCCTCTCCGACGCCGAGACCCTGACCGCGATCACGACCGCCCTCGCCGTGGCGCCGAGCTCCCCGGACGGGATCACCGACGTCGCCGCCGCCATCGCCGCCGCCGATCACGGCAACACCGAGGCATTGCGGCGCCTGGCCGACGCGGCCGCCGAGCTGCGCGGCACCGACGGGCAGCTCGTCGGAACCTGCAGCGATGTGACCGGGCCGATCGGACAGAACGACGTCGGCCGGCTGGTCGGCGCCTGGTCACGGCAGTTCCCGCTGACGGGTGCGGTGACCGCGCTGTCCCTGCTGCGGTGCAACGGCTGGTCGGCCGGTGAGGCGGTCAACCCACCCGCAGCCTTCCCGGTCGCCCCGCTGGTGCTGTCCAACACCGGCGATCCGCTCCATGGGGCGAGCGGCACCGCGACCCTGGGCTCGCTGTTCGCGCGGGCATCGACGACGCCGGTCACCGTCGGCTGGGCGGGGCTGGGTTTCTCGATGCTGGCCCGCAGTGGCTGTGCGGCCGACCTCGTCGCCGAGTACGTCGACCGGGGCCGTCTGGCCGGACCCACCGAGCGGGGTTGTCCGGCCTGAATCGTCCGCGCGGACACCGGGGGTCATCAAGTTCGGCCACCGGCGCGTAGTAGGGTTCGCGGGTGGCGCTTCTCGACAGGACCCTGTACCCGCAGCTGACCGCCCAGCGCATCATCCCCCTGGTGCTGTGGCCGATTTCGCTGATGATGGTCTTCCAGCGCTCGGTGATCCTCGGGGTCAACGGTGACCGCACCGACGATTTCACCCCGGTCTACCGGGCCGCACTGCACTTCCTGCGGCGTGAACCGGTCTACAACGAGAACCTCAACACCGTCGACCCGCATTATCTGTATCCGCCGTCGGGCACCCTGCTGATGTCGCCGCTTGCGGTGCTCGACCCGCAGACCTCGCGGTGGCTGTTCATCGGGGTGAGTGTGGTCGCGCTGCTCGTCTCGGCCTACCTGCTCACGCGGCTGTTCGGCTATCCGGCGACCTCGTGGGTGCTGCCGGTGGTGGTGTTCGTCTTCTTCCTCACCGAAACCGTCGCGCACACGTTGATCTTCACCAACTTCAATGCGTTCGTGCTGCTCGGGATGCTCGCGTTCCTGCTGCTGATGCTGCGCGGGCTGAGCGCCGACGGGAAACCGGCCCACGACTGGTGGGCGGGCGTGCCGATCGCCCTGGTGATCGCGGTGAAGCCGGTGCTCGCGCCGCTGCTGCTGTTGCCGCTGCTGACGCGTCAGTGGCGCATCCTGGTGACCGCGATCGGGATCCCGGTGCTGCTGACCGCTCTCGCCTGGCCGGTGTCGGCCGACCCGATGGCCTTCATCCACCGCACGCTGCCGTATCTGGCCGAGACCCGCGACTACTACAACAGCTCGATCGGCGGCAACGGCATCTACTTCGGGGTCGCCGACTGGCTGATCCTGCTGCTGCGCATCGCCTTCACACTGATGGCGATCTTCTCGCTGTGGTTCCTCTACCGCTACTACCGCCATGGTGACGAGTTGCTCTGGCTCACCACGAGTTCAGGGGTCCTGCTGGGCACGACGTTCCTGGTGGGCTCGCTGGGACAGGGCTACTACTCGATGCTGCTGTTCCCGCTGCTGATGACGGTCCTGCTGCCCGGTTCGGCGATGCGCAACTGGCCGGCCTGGCTGGGCGTGTACGGGTGCTTCACCTTCGATGCCTTCTACTCCGAGGAGTGGGAGGCGTTCGGGCGGCAACTCGAGTACAACAAGGTGACCTGGGGATGGTCGCTGCTGATGATCGCAGTGTTCTGCTCGCTGCTGTTCCGCTACCTCGATCTGCGCCGCGACGGCACGGCCGGACGGTGGAACGACTGGTCGGCGCCGGTCCCGCGCACCGAGAACCCGGTCCGCACGGAGGTGGCCTGATCGACCGACTCGGCGCGATCGGCGCTGGCACGCCCGGGTGAGTGCTCGTACGGTGGAGCCATGACCGACACCGGAGCCCAGACCCCCGCCGACCTCGCGCGCCTCTCCGAGGACGAATGGCGGGCCCGACTGACGCCCGACGAGTACCGAGTGCTCCGGCAGGCCGGCACCGAACGCGCCTTCACCGGCGAGTACACCGACACCACGACCGTCGGGGTCTACGCGTGCCGGGCCTGCGGCGCCGAGCTCTTCCGCAGCGAGCACAAGTTCGAGTCGCACTGCGGCTGGCCGTCGTTCTTCTCCCCGCTGGCCGGGGACGCGATCATCGAACGCTCCGACGACTCCCTCGGCATGCACCGCGTGGAGGTGCTGTGCGCAAACTGCCACAGCCATCTGGGGCACGTGTTCGCGGGCGAGGGCTACGACACCCCGACGAATCTCCGCTACTGCATCAACTCCATCAGCCTCACCCTGGCGCCCGCGGAGAGCTGAGTCCGGTCACGCCCCACGGCGGGAGCACCGACGGCCGAACGTCTATGGCAGGGCATCGATGAGGTCGGCGACCGCCACCCGCGGGCCGGTGAAGAACGGTGTCTCCTCCCGGACATGCAGGCGGGCCTCGGTGGCCCGCAGATCGCGCATCAGGTCGACGATGCGATGCAGTTCGGGTGCCTCGAACGCCAGCAGCCACTCGTAGTCGCCGAGCGCGAACGACGCCACGGTGTTGGCGCGCACGTCGGCGTAGCCGCGCGCGGCCTTGCCGTGCTC
>JASGFO010000237.1:0-6144 GCA_047605505.1 Gordonia sp. (in: high G+C Gram-positive bacteria)
TAGACGTTGAGCGCGCCACCGAAGCCGGCCTCACCGTCGGCGACGATCGGGACGACCCAGTTGTCGACGGAGTCGTCACCCTCGACGCGGGCGATCTCGTCGGCGCGCAGCAGCGCGTTGTTGATGCGCTGGACGACGCTCGGCACCGAGTTGGCCGGGTACAGCGACTGGTCGGGGTAGGTATGACCGGAGAGGTTCGCGTCACCGGCGACCTGCCAGCCCGACAGGTAGATGGCCTTGAGGCCCGCGCGCACCTGCTGCACGGCCTGGTTGCCGGTGAGGGCGCCCAGCGCGTTGATGTAGTTGTCGCTGTTCACGCCCTCCCACAGGATCTCGGCACCACGACGGGCGAGGGTGTGCTCCTCGAGGACGGTGCCCTGCAGTTCGGCAACCTGCTCGGCGGTGTACTCGCGCTTGATGCCCTTCCAACGCGGGTTGGTATCCCAGTCCTGCTGGATTTCCGCGGCGGTGCGGGGCTTTCCGACGTTGCTCATTAGCCACTTCGCTTTCGTTGTGCTGCTCGGCCCGACGTGAAGAGCCGAAGGGTGGTTCGCGGGCGAACCCGTGCTGACAGACAGTCGAGATGCTGAACGAGCGCGATCTTGCGAACGCTCCAGCGAGACTCGGTAGTGCCTGGCACCCAGGGTGCCACAGGACAAACTCGCAGGTCCAATCCCCTTTGGTGTGCGAATCGGCGCCATGATTTGGCGCGCACTTGCGAAGTTTGCCAATCTGGTCCTGTGAAGTCCCGTGCCATCGCAACAAAAAAGTACGCGCGTACTGGGATTTTCCCGGGCGATGTTACCGGCAGGTACACCCCGCGCGCCGACGCGCGGTCACCGATTCCCGCGCCGACGCCCGCCGGCTCGCGTGATGAGCATCACAGGATTGCCGGGGGGTCACCGCTGACGGTCGCCTGCGGCCGCGGCCAGCGCGTCGCCGAACAGCGCCGAGAACTCGGCGTCGGAGAGCGGGGCGGTGGCGGCAATGCCCGGCGCGGGCAGTGCCGGGGTGATCTCACCGGCCGCGGTCACCTGGACGCCGACCGTCCGACCACCGGGCCGGACGACCGCGGCGTACCCGGCGTAGCCGATCCGGTGTGCCACCCCGCCGTCGGCGAGGACGGTCGTCGTCGTCGACCGCACCAGGTGGCCGGCGACGACCGCGGCCGGCGACGCCGGGGTGGGCAGGGTCACGTACCCGGTGACGACGTGGGCGCCGGCGAGGGTCCCCGCAGTGATCGTGGTCTCGGTGCGTGCGCACCCGCCGGTGGTGGTCGCGAGGTCGGCGGCGATGTCGCGGGTGGCCGTCGTGGTGAGCACTATCACGGTTCCCCGGCCCGACTGCGCCGCGAGCACCGCGGTGTTGGCATCGGTGAGCACCCGGTTGAGCGCGGCATCGGCGGTCGGCCGGCAGCGTGCCGGGGTGATCGGATTGCGTGCGGCGGCGGTGAGCGCGACACCGTCGGCGGCGACGAGCCCGGCCACGGTCAGCGGCGTCGGCGTGAACCCGGTCGGCAGCCGGGCCGGATCGAGCAGCAGATCGGCGGGTGCGACGGCGACCGCGGACCCGGTGGGGAGCTGCGGGGAACGCTGCCCGCATCCGACGACGACCGCCAGAATCAGCACGCAGACCCACCCGGCCCGATTGCCCCGCACACGCACGCGGTCACCCTACCGTCGGCCGCCACCCCGACACCGGCGGAAGCCCGGAGGTGAGTCGATGCCGAAGACATACGTGGGCGCACGGCTGCGGCAGTTGCGGTCCGAACGCGGACTGTCGCAGGTCGCGTTGGCGCAGGCGCTGCAGATCTCGCCGTCGTATCTGAATCAGATCGAGCACGACGCCCGACCGCTCACCGCCACGGTGCTGGCCCGGATCACCGAGTCCTTCGGCGTCGACGTCGGATTCTTCGACTCGCAGGACGACGTCCGGCTGGTCGCCGAACTGCGCGAGGTGCTGCTCGACGACGACGTCGAGGCCGGCGGGTCCGCGCGCGACGGGACGGGTATCGCCCAGATGGTGGCCGGGCATCCCGATATCGCGCAGGCGATGGTCAACCTCTACCGGCGATACCGCAATGCCACCGACCAGCTGGCCGCGGCCACCGACGAGCGCGGCGACCGCTCGATGCGCGGCGCCATCACCGCGCCGCACGAGGAGGTCCGGGACTACTTCTCGGCACACGGCAACTACATCCATTCCCTCGACGTGGCCGCCGAGGAGATGACCACTCGGATGCGCATGCATTCGGCCGATATCCGGCGCGAGATCACCAACCGCCTCGAAAAGGTGCACGGCGTGACGATCGTGCGCCGGGTGGACCTGGGCGACAACGTCTTACACCGGTTCGATCCCGAGCGGCGGCGGCTGGAGATGTCGGCGGCGCTCTCCCCCGGGCAGCGGGCCTTCAAACTCGCCGCCGAACTCGGCTTTCTCGAATACGGCGATCTCATCGACGAGCTCGTGGCGGCGGGCAATTTCACCGGTGCCGCCGCGCGATCCTTGGCCCGCTATGGCCTGGCCGGCTACTTCGCCGCCGCCGCACTGCTCCCGTATGGTCAGTTCCACGGTGCCGCAGAGGATTTCCGCTACGACATCGAACGGCTTTCGGCGTTCTACGCCCTGTCCTACGAGACGATCTGTCATCGCCTGTCCACCCTGCAGCGCCCCAATCTGCGGGGCGTGCCGTGGTCGTTCGTCCGCGTGGACCGGGCGGGCAACATGTCGAAGCGACAGTCCGCCACCGGCTTTCACTTCTCGTCGGCAGGCGGCACCTGTCCGTTGTGGAATGTCTATGAGACCTTCGCCTCCCCCGGCAAGATCCTCACCCAGATCGCCGAGATGCCCGACGGCCGCGACTACTTCTGGGTGGCCCGCACCGTCGAGCGCCGCGCCGCCCGCTTCGGCCAGCCGAGCAAGACCTTCGCGATCGGCCTGGGCTGCGAACTGCGTCATGCCGCGCGCGTGGTGTATTCCGACGGCCTCGAGATCGGCCCGCAGGCGCGGGCCACGCCGATCGGTTCGGGCTGCCGGGTCTGCGAACGGATCAACTGCCCGCAGCGCGCCTTCCCGCCCTTGGGCACCACGCTCCAGATCAACGAGCACGCCAGCAGCGTCTCGCCGTACATGACGCGGTGAATCGAGGGGGGCACCGACTTGCCATCGGGTCGCCGGGCGTGGTCTCGATCTCGGCACGCTCAATCCGGCGGATACGGGCCTCCTCCGTCGGCCCTACTCGACCAGCAATGCCCCACAGCCTTATCCCGCTGGTCGAGTAGCCCGGAGCGCTCGCGGAGGGCGTATCGAGACCACACCACCCCCCGGCATGGTCTCGCGAGGAAAGCGCTCAATACACCAACACCCGCACATTCTCGGCGACACACGCGGGCCGGTCGGAGCCCTCGATCTCCACCGTGTTGCGCACCACCAGGTTCACGCCCTTGCGCGTCTCCTCGACGGAGACGATCACCGCGTTGGAGCGGATTCGCGACCCGACCGTCACCGGATTGACGAAACGCACCTTGTTGAGGCCGTAATTGATGACCAGTTTGGGTCCCTCGACGGTGAAGATCGACCCGGCCAGCAGCGGCAGCAGCGAGAGTGTGAGATAGCCGTGGGCGATCGGTGCGCCGAACGGGCCGGCGGCGGCCCGGTCCGGGTCGACGTGGATCCACTGGTGATCGCCTGTCGCGTCGGCGAACGCGTTGATCCGGTCCTGCGTGATCTCGAGCCACTCGCCGGAGCCGAGGTCCGAACCGATTGCTGCGGTGATGTCATCGAGCGTGGTGAACACCCGAGGTGTGATGGTCGTCATAGTCCAGGTAGTCTACCGTGACACCATGAGCACCCCACGGATCGCTCCCGGCGGCCTCACCGACCTCGGCCCGATCAACTGGGTCTTCGCCAAGGCCGCCGCCCGCGTCACCGGAGTCCATGACACCCATATCTTCTCCACGTTGGGCCGCACCCGTGGACTGTTCCGGGCGTGGCTGCATTTCTCGGCCCGGCTGATGCCGTTCGGGACGTTGTCGCGCAAGGACTCCGAGATGATCATCATCCGTGTCGCACACCGACGCGGCTCGGACTACGAACTCGATCACCATCGTCGTCTCGGCAAACGCGCCGGACTCGGCGACGCCGAGATCGCCCGCATCATCAAGGGCCCCGACGCCGGTTGGGGGGACCGCGAGCGCGCACTGCTGCGGGCCGTCGACGAGCTCGTCGACACCCGGGACATCAGCGACATCGCCTGGGCGGCGCTTCGCCGTCACCTCGACGAGCGGCAGGTCATCGCCTTCCTGCTGCTCGCGGGCCAGTACGACATGCTCGCCACCACCCTGCACACGCTGCGGGTACAGCCCGACGCCCGGGTCTAGGCTGGTGTCAGTCAACGGATTGCGGCGGTGTCCCAGTACTCGCGCACCTCACTGATGAGGCCGTCTTGGACGATGACGGTGCTGACGATGGGGCTGGTTACCACACCGTTCGGAGTTGGGAACAATCCTGTGGCGTGAACCACCGCACCGCGGGTCGTTTCCAGTTCCGTGCGGATGTTCTCGATCCGCACCCCAGACGCCTGAACCCGGGCAAGATGCTCGGTGACGGCCTGTCGTCCTCGAAACGTCTCGCCGACCCCGATCGTCGGCCCGTAGGGAAAGACCCACTGAATCTGTTCATGGAGCACCCCACCGATCGTGCCGGTGTTGAACTGATCGAGCATTTCGGGCAGACGATGCACCGTGACCAGCCCGCGCAGATCGGTATACGTCAGCAGGCGTGGGAACGCCGCACCACCGGGATCGAGGATCGAGGACTGGGCGAGTGTGCCAGCGAACACCGGCGAGTAACCGGTGTCTGTTATCAACTGTTCGATACGCGGGCACTCATCACTTGCATCGGTGGCGTACCCGACTGCCCACACGCCCGGGTTCTTGCGTGCACGAGAAACCAGCAGTTCGTCTTGAATGTGAGAGAACGCGCGCACGACCACCGACCCAGGCAGCAGACCTTCGAGCCATTGCCCTTCGGTGACTCTGCGGTCCAACGCCGACGCAGCCCTGCCATCCCGGATCGTCACGGCGTTCATCGTGTCCAGCACGAGAGTGCCCTCCAGATGAGGCGCCAAGCGTGTCGCAACGTCGGCAGCGGCGTCGTGGCGCACTGCGAGCACGACAGTGTCGTGTCGCGCCGCGTCCTCGAACGTCCCAACCGTGACAGACCCCGGGACAGTCACGTGTGCCGCGGATGCTGCGGAGCGAGCGCCGAGCGTGACGTCGTACCCGGCATCCGCCCACAACGTCGCGAGTCCTTGACCGATCGGCCCGGTGCCGACAATGCCCACCGATCTACCAACTACCATCTGCACCCAACTCCTTGTGGTTATTATTCGTAACTATCAGCATTCACAGTAATTTCCATGCCCCGACCCGGCAAGAAGGCACTTCCATGACCGATACGCACACCGGAATAACCACCAGCTCCCCGACCATCGACCACGACTGCGAACCGAACCGGCCTGTCTGCGGTATCCGCGACGTCCTCGACCGCATCGGTGACACCTGGTCAGTACTCGTCACCATCCAGCTCCGACTCCATGGCCCACGTCGTTTCGGTCAGTTGCTGCGTTCGGTCGATGGCATTTCGCAGCGCATGCTCACCGTGACCCTGCGCCGACTGCAACGCGACGGACTGATCGACCGCACAGTCCTGGACACCTCGCCACCGCAGGTCGAGTACTCGCTGACGGAGGTGGGTCACTCGCTGACGGACATTCTCAAGCAACTCGTCGACTGGGCCGCGACCAACCGCGCAGACATCGAAGCCGCCCGTCGCACATGGGATCAGGCCACTGCCGAATGCTGAGCGGCGTGCGATGGGCTCGTAGAGCGCACACGTGCGTATTCACTGGTGAGTGCGTTGCACAACCTCGGCTGGTGTCCTGCGCCGTTAATTCGTTGCTAGATATGGTAATACGATGTATGGCACGACGCGGACCGGCACTGGTCCCACTGGCTCTTTCCTATGAGGAGCGTGATCAGTTGGAGCGGTGGGTGCGGCGACGCAAGTCGGCGCAGGACCTCGCGTTAAGGTCGAGGATCGTGCTGGAGTGCGCTACGGGAGCGTCGAATTCCGAGGTCGGCC
>JASGFO010000238.1:0-6020 GCA_047605505.1 Gordonia sp. (in: high G+C Gram-positive bacteria)
AGGCACCCGGACCCACCGGCGGCGGTCCACGGCCGGGACCGCGGGAACCGGCGCAGGCCGGCTGGCGCAGCGGCCCCCCACCCGGCAGCCGACCGGGCACCGGCGCCCGGATGCCGCCGCCCGGACGCCGGCCACCGCCCTCCGGGCCGATCATGCGTCCGCCGCGGCGGGGCGAATCGGCACCGACGGACGAGCCCGGACACCCGGACGCCGAATCACCGCGGGTGTCCGCACCGGCCGTCGTCGACGAACGTCCGCCCCATCCGACGGGGATCCAGTCGATTTTCGATCCCGAACCTCAGGAGGAGGCGACCGTGAGCGGGCCGACACAGGCACCGGGTGCGGAGCGATCGGCCGCGCCGGCACGCATCAACCCGCTGTCGATCTGGGCACTGGCGCTGGCCGTGTTCGGGTGCACGTCGCCGATCGGACTCGTTCTGGGCTACCTCGCCCGCGGCCAGATTGCCCGTCGACGTGAGGACGGCCGGGTATTCGCGAGCACGGCCATCATCATCGGGTGGACCTACCTCGCGGCCATCGTCATCGCGGTGCTGGCCTACGTCCTCCTGTTCAGCGTCGGCGTGCTGTAACGGTCGGGGGACGGCAACGGTCGGTGGGCGTAGGGTGAACATCCATGACCAAGCGGATTGTTCTGGTGATCGGCGTCCTGCTGGCCCTTGTCGTCGGCCTGATCGCGGCCCCGGCCCCGCAGGCCGCGGCGGCGCGGTGTGCCGATGTCGAGGTCGTGTTCGCGCGGGGCACCGCCGAGAATGCGGCACCCATGGGGGCGACGGGCATCTCCTTCGTCGCGGCGGTGCGTCAGCGGCTTGCGGGCAGGTCCGTGGTCGGGTATCCGGTCCGGTATCCCGCCGGCTCCAACTTCGATGACCGTCCCGCCTTCGTCCGTGGTGTCGTCGTCGGCATCCGGGATGCCCAGCGACGGGTGACCTATCTGGCCGCGCACTGTCCGCGCACGAAGATCGTCCTGGGCGGGTACTCCCAGGGGGCGGCGGTGGCCGGTTACGCGGCCAACAACGGTGTCTACGTGGCGCCGCAGTACCGGCGGTATCAGTCCGAGGTGCCGCCACCGCTGCCGGCGTCAGTGGCCACACACGTCCGCGCCATCGTGCTGTTCGCGCCGCCGTCGGACCGGTGGCTCCGCGATCTCGGGGCGCCACCGATGACCATCGGCCCGCAGTTCGGCCACCGCTCGGTGCGCTACTGCATCCGCGGTGACACCGTATGCGACGGTTCCCCCGTCGGCGGGCCCAATCCCCTGCACGTGCTGTACGCCGTGAACGGCATGACCGGGGCCGGGGCCGAGTTCGTGGCCCGGCACCTGTAGGAGCTGGCCGGGCGGCTTGATCCCGCCATCCTGCGAACGCTCGACGGCATTCATCTTGCTGCGGCCCTCGAACTCGGCAAATAATCCTTGCCCTCGCCGATCTCGTATGCAAAAGTAGTTCTTCCGCGACGCGGATCCGCCCATCTCAGCCGAAGGAGCTCCACGACGATGTTCTAGCTGGTCTGACCCATCACCGACCGCACGCCACGGCAGGCGTGTGTCCACAGGTGATTGGAGATCTCATGACCAGCAAGCGATTCGTCGAGGCGGTGGCGGCTCACCTCAACACCCGCCTGCACCAGGCGCGCGGCGGCTACCGGTGCCGCTGCGGAAGCTGTCGGCACCAGATTCACGCCGCGGCGGCCCGCGCGGGTATCTCGCCGCAGCAGCTCCTGGCGGCGCTCCCACCCCAAACCCCCACACCCCAGACCCCCACACCGCGGAGCGGGGCACGGACCCGTCGGGCGCTGAGCACCCCGATCGCCTGGTCGATGACGGTGTCGGCGGGGCGCGAGCAGTTGCAGGGCCTCGCCGCCATCGAGTCACTGATCGACGGCGAGATCGGGTAGACGTGCCCGCGGCCGCCCGGGCCTCTCGGTTCGGGCGGCCGCAACCGGTCCGTGGCTGGTGCACTGCGGGTCACGGCTGAGGGGTCACCGGGCGTCAGGGAGTGGGTGTGAGCAGTACTCCCCGATTGGGCGCCTCGGCGATGTAGTGGGAGTCGAGCCGGCCGGCGTCGCCCCACCAGTGATCCATCATTCCGTAGCCGGGCTCACCGTTGAGCCAATAGCGATTGAACGTGAAGTACTGCCGGGCCTCGACGTTCTGTGCGGCCTGACCCATGGCGACGAGGTTCATGATCTCCTGCTGCAGCAGGAACTCACGGCCCGCCTCGTCGGTCATCCGGATCTCGGCGGCCACCGGCGGTCCGCCCGGGTAGGCGTACTCGATGTCGATCTCCTCGTAGTCCAGGAGGGCGGCTTTGCCGTCGTGATGGGCATACCCGTACAGTTCGTTCGCGCCGTCGCCGCCGATCTGCATCGCCTCGATGTGGTTGCCGCCGGGAAACTGCGCGGTCAGCCAGTGGACGACCTTGAGAGTGTTGCCGTCTCGCCGGCCCCAGGCGCGGTCCCGCTCACCCATGCCGGTGAAGCTGAAGCTCCGATCGCCGACCCGGATCGTGCCGGTGATCCGGCCCGGATGCTGGTAGTGCCAACTCTTGGTGTAGAGCCACTCCCAGTTGTAAACCTCGGTCATCGCCTCCCAGGTGAAGTGGACCTCGATCCCGTCGTCGACGAAATCCAGTTCCCACGTCTTATACGCTTCCAGGCAGCGCCAGGACAGCGGCCCGAAGCCGGTGCGTTCGCGACCGATGTCGCGCGGAATCGGAATGGCCATGTTCTCGAACTTGTGCAGCGTGGCGTTGCCCTGCATCACGGTGAACAGAATCTCGCCGATGCCGCGCGGCGGCCGCACGCCCATCCACGCGATGCCGTACAGCTCCTGTTCGTGATCGAAGAAGTTCAGGTACCAACTCTCGCGCCAGTGCGGGTGGTCGCCCGACGGGTGCGGCAACTCGTCGTAGGGAGTCAGCATGATCAGGCGGACTTGCCCGGTGCCGGCGACGCCACGGAGACGCCGAGGTAGGCGTCGAGGAGACGTTGGGTGTCCTCGTGCGGACGGGCGATCACGTGCACGCCGATGAGTAGGTCCGAGCCCAGCATGGAGACCGAGCGGGCTGCTGCGTCGGTCGCTGCCTTGACCGCTCCGACATCGCCGTTGAGAAACACTGCGTTGATGCCGCTGCCGACGCTCTTCCAGCCGATGACCTCGACGTTCGCCGACTTGACGGCGGCATCGGCGGCGTCGACGGCGCTGGCGATACCGCGGGTTTCGATGATTCCGAGCGATTCTGCAGACATGTGACTTTCCTTTCCTTCGGTGGTTCGACCCGGAGGGTCGGTGGGTGACCATGCGCCGGAGGTCGAGGGGCGCACGGCAGATCTGGCGGGATGGGCATCGTCGGGAGTGCCCTCTCAGATGCTGCGATCGACGATGGCGACGATGGCGGCGTCCACGGCCGAGTCGGCTGCGCCGAGTGCGAGCCGAGCGGCGGCGCCCGCACTGACCACCACCCGCTCGCCCACCCCGGCCGACAACGGATTGCCTGCCACGAGGGTCGTCACCGGATCACCATCCGCCTCGACGAGCACCAGCGGCAGCGCCTGCAGTCCGGCGACCCGAATCGTGGCACCGACCGTGCCGACCACGGTGCCGGCGATCATGAGCGGCCGACCTCGGTGCGCACCCGATTGCGTCCACCGAGCCGGTGGTCGTCCACGAGCAGCTGATCGGCGAGGTCGATCAGCCCATTGATCGCGGGGACCGCGACACCGGCCTGCTCGGCGAGAGCCAGGAGCGGGACCAGACCGTAGGGGACCAGATCCCGCGGTCCGTAGGCGTCGTACCGTCCGGGCGAGGGTGCCTGGGCCAGCTCGCCGAGCGCCGACGAGAGCGATGATGCCGAGGTGCCGAGCGCGGCGCCGATCCATTCCGTGGCCGAGGGGATGTCCAGGCGCAGCGCCCGCGCGATGGCTCCGCGTTCGGCGTCGACGGCCGCGACCATCCGGGCCACCGCGGGTTCGGCGAGCAGCTCGCCGAGTGTCTGACTGTCGGGAGCCGGGTGAACCAGCAGCGGTGCCGTGCGCAACACCACATCGGGCGCATGCAGTGCGGTCCAGCGGGTGTCGATCACCGGGACGGTCGACATCAACGGGGCCAGCCGCGCCGAGACGGCGGCGGCATCTCGCGCCGGGACGGTGGCCAGCGGCACCGGCCCGACCTCGACCAATCGCCCACCGGCGGCGCCAAACCACGGTGACCAGCTGGTCTCGGCGACGGTGACCTCGGCGTCCGAACCGATGCCACACGCAATCTGTCCGGCTCCACCGGGCTGGCCGGGAACCAGGACCACCAACGCGCCGGGGTGAAAGCACCCTGCCAGGAGGACGCTGAGCGGTGGTTGTGCGCTGGGTGGCAGAGCGATCAGGATCAGTGATGCGGTTTTGAGTGTTGCCGGCCGGATATCGGCGATACCGCTGGCGTCACGGGTGAACAACGGTACGTGCTCACACGACCAGCCCGAACCGGCCGCTCGGGCGGCAAGTTCGTCGGCGATCGGTCCATCACCGATCACCGCGACTGTCTCGACGCCGCCCTGACCGAACGCTGCGCGCCGCGGGGGTGTCCACGATCCGGACACTTCTGCGAAGGACTGGCTCCGCGCCCACCCGAATGGCTCCCGCCGCGATTCTGTCGGCCACCCGGCGCCGCGGGCCGACGGACCAGATCCGGTGCCGCCGACCTCCCGATTGACGTCGGACACGTATTGCGCATAGCTCATCGCGAGACTCCTGACGGTCCGTCGACGATCGAATCGATGACGTGGTGGTGGCGGACGAAGTTGCGCGACGTGGTCGGCCCCTCACCGGTGCGCGAGGCCAGGGTCACGGTGAACGGCTGCGCCGAGCCGACTCCCACCGAGGCGAACGACGGCGCATTGCGGACCAGGACGTTGACGTCCAGAGCGGCTTCGGCGGCAGCAAGAAACGCGGGATCGCGGGAGTGAATCACGGCCGAATGCCGATGCTCACCCTCAGCGGCCACGGCCTTGGCCAGGGCGTCGTCCGGCGACCCGACCGGACAGATCGCGAGCACCGGCATGAGCATCTCGCTCCAGATGAACGGGTGGTCGGGCTCGACGACAGCGATCACCGACCGAGGATCGCCGGGCGGGCGCACCCCGATCGCCGCCAGGATCGCGGTGGCGTCGCGGCCGATGAGGTCACGGTTGACCCCGGCGGCCCGACCGGGATGCGGATCGGTGAGCAACAGCTCGGTCAGCCGCTCCAGCTCGGCCGGCGACACGAGGTAGGCACCCTGATCGACCAGGGCGGAAACCAGCTCGGCCGCGTGCACATGGGGGACGAAGACTTCCTTTTCCTGCACGCAGCCGATGGTGTTGTCGAACGACGACCCCCGATGGATGCACGTCGCGGCCGCCGCGATACTTCCGGTGCCGTCCACGATCACCGGGGTGTTGCCGGGGCCGGCACAGATCGCCTTGACCGGTACCTTCATGGCCTCGGCCACGACGGCGCCGCCCCCGGTGACCACCAGAAGATCCAGATCGGGGTGGTTCATCACAGCGACCGCGGCCCGAGATCCGGAGGCGGTGACCAGGGTCACCGCATCGGCCGGCAGCCCCGCCGAGGCGAGCGCCTGCGAGCAGATACGAACGGCTTCGGCGGTGGTACGGGCCGCCGACGGATGTGACATGAAGACCACGGCGTTGCCGCCGGACACCATCGCAATGGTGTGCGAGACGACGGCCTCGTTGGGTACGGTCATCGGCAGCACGGAGGCGATCACACCGAACGGCGCCGGTCTCCGGTACGCGACCGAGGTGCCGATTCCCGAATACTCCGGGGCGAGCAACTCGGCGCCGGGGGTGCGCAGCGACGCGGTCTGGGCCATCACCACCTTGTCCGCACAGCGACCGAGGCCGGTCTCGTCATGAGCCAGCCGGGCCACCTCTTCGGCGGTATCGACGCCGGCCCTGCGGACGGCCTCGATACCCGCCGCGCGCTGCGCCGAATCGATTCGGCGCAGCGCG
>JASGFO010000239.1:0-6019 GCA_047605505.1 Gordonia sp. (in: high G+C Gram-positive bacteria)
AGCCGGTGGGCGACCTCCCCGACGCACCCGCGCACCGGAACCTCGGGCAGTTGGCTGTGGGTGAGCACCACGTCGACGTCGTCGAGATAGCCCGCGCCGTGGCGATCCAGCAGCGTCTGCGCCGCGGTGACGATCATGTCCGCCGATGTCTCGCCGGGCGCGGCGTGGTGCCGGAAGGCGGGCGCCCGGAACATGACGCTGTCGGCGAGGTCGTCGTCGGTGGCGAATCGGGCGAAGTACTCCGCCGGCACCCGGTTCGCGGGGCGGTAGGTGGCGAGATCGGCGAGGGCGACGGTCGGTGCGGTCATGCGCGCATCCATTCGGGGGTCAGCGGGAGATGATGGCGGTGGCGGTATTCGGCGATGGCCGCGAGGTTGTCGAGTTCGATCTGGTGTCCGGCGGCGAACATGTCCCAGAGATCACCGACCCATTCCTGGCGGCCGGGTGGTGCGGTCTCGGGGTAGGGGTTGTGGTCGTAGAAGGGGTGGCGGCAGTTCGTCCACAACACCACCGACCCCGGCTTGTCGAACACGAGCTTGGCGTCGACGACGCGCATCAGGTAGATCATCCACAGATGCCTGCCCTGATCCCAGGCGCAGTGGTAGTCGACGGTGCGCGCCTCGGGATTGGCCTCGGTGCGGACGTAGATGGCGGTGTCGGCATTGAGGCGGTCGGTGCCGACCCACAGCCCGGCGGTGTCGGTGGGGGTGAAATCCCTGGTGCTGTAGGTCCATTCCTCGAGTGAGCGGGTGTGCGAGAGCCACTCGTAGAGGTCGCGGGGTGGGGCGTCGACGTAGCGCTGCACGGTGCAGTACTCGCCGTAGATGCGGTCGTGTGGGTAGACCGACCGGATCCGGTCGACGATCATCGGCGTGGTCGCGGCGCGTGAATGCGTCTCGACGCGGTAGACGCCGTCGAGGGTCGCGGCGGCGTCGCCGAGGTCGGAGAGCGCGCGGGTGGCGTGGGTCATCGGGGTTCCTCTCTCACGAATGGGGCGAACGGCGGGATCTCGTCGGCGTCGACGTCGATCACCAGACACTGTGGCCCGGGCAGTGGCAGCAGCTCCGCGCACGCGGCGCGCAGGGTGTCCGGGTCGGCGGCGCGCCGCACCGGGAGTCCTGGGAACATCGCGGCCAGACCGGCGGCGATGTCGGTGCGCCGGAATCTGTTCAGCCCCCTCGGGGCCGTCGGTGGCGGCGGCGGGAAGTAGAGCTGTTCACGGGTCACGCACATGCCGTGGGCGTTGTTGTTGAGCACGATCAGCGTGACCGGCGCCCGGTGTTCGATCGCGGTGTGGATCTCCATGCCGTGCATCAGGAATGCGCCGTCGCCGGCGATGATCACGGTGCGCTGCTCCGGGGCGCCGATCGCCGCACCGATACCCGCGGCGATGCCGTAACCCATCCCGCCCATCCCCAGGGCGACGGCGAACTGTCCGGCCCCGAAGGGCAGGTGGTGGATGGCCGCGGCGCCCGCGTTGCCTGCGTCGGCGAAGACCCGGCAGTGCTCGGGCAGCGCGGCGCCGATGATCTCGACCGCGTCCGGCATGCCGAGCGCGGCCGTGGTGGCCTGCCGCGGCAGATGCGTGCACGTGGGTCGTGCCGGTGGCCGGGGACCGACCCGGGTGCGGATCTGCGCGGTGAGTGCGGTGAGTGCGGCGGGCAGATCCGGGCATCCGAGGTGGGTGGCGCCGGCGAGCCGGGGACGGTGGGCGCCGAGATGAATCACCCCGACCGCGGCGAGGTGCGCGTCGAGTCCCGCACGGTCGGTGAGTGACAGCCGACAGCCCAGGGCGACGATCACCCGCGCGGCGGTGAGCGCCGCGTGCGCCGACGGGTGGCCCATCACCCCGGTCACGCCCGCACAGTGACGGGTGCCGGCGGCCCGGCCACCGGGTGAGACGACCACCGTGGCGCCCAGGAGATCCGCCAGTTCTTGGATGGCCGGGCCCAATCCGGCCTGCGCGGCCTCCTCGCCTGCCCACAGACAGAGCGGATCGGCGCGGTGTGCGGCTGCGAGGAGCGTCGTGGTGAGCGCATCGAGATCGGGTGGAGTGGCGGGCGCGGCGGGTGCCGGTGCCGGTTGCGGTGCGGCGGGCGCGGTCTGGATGTCCTTGGGCAGGACCAGTGCCGCGGGAAAGCCCGACCGCAGGACGTGCGCGGCGGCGTCGAATGCCGGATCGAGCCCGGCGGGGTCGTCGATCACCCGGCAGTATCCGGTCACCCCGCCGAGCACCGCACGCAGGTCGATGGTGTCGGGCGGGGCGAGCATGTCCTGGAATCCGCCGTTGGCCGTCACCGCCCGCGGTGGTGCGCCGATCACCGCGAGCACGGGGATCCGGCTGTCGTAGGACTCGGCCAGTGCGGCAACCACATTGACCGCGCCGCCACCCGAGGTGGTGACGACCGCCGACGGAATCCCGGTGATGCGGGTCAGTCCGTCGGCCATGGCGCCCGCGCCGAACTCGTGCTTGGCGATGACCGGCGTCAGCCCCGGGTGACGCAGCGCCGCGTCGAAGATGTCCTCGGCGTTGGCGCCGTGCACGCCGAACACGGTAGTGATGCCGAGGCGATGCAGCCGGTTGGTGAGCTGCGCGGCAACCGTCGGTGGGCGTGACGCCGAACTCACCGGTGCGTCGCCACGAAACGGTCCAGGGTGCGTTCGGCGAGCGCGAGGATGGTCAGCGACGGATTGACCAGGCCGACCGCGCCGGGACAGAACGACCCGTCGACGACGTAGAGACCGTCGTAGCCGCGGACCGCGCCGTCGGCGTCGGCGGCCTGCCCGACGACGACCCCGCCCAGCCCGTGAAACGTCGCGGCCGAACCGAACCCGGACAACCGGTCGCCGACGAGGACACCGCTGTGGGGGTGGCCGTGCCGGACTTCGGTGCGCTCGTGGAAGTACCGGGCGAAGGCATTGGCGCGGCGGTCGAGCTGACTGATCCCCTCGGGATGCGGATAGTTGAGGGTGGTGCCGCGCGTGGCGTGGTCGTAGTCGATGGTGCCGCGGTCGTCGGTATGGACCTGGATCAGGTGCGTCGTGGCCAGCGACCCGCCGGGTGCGGGGAAGGGGCTGGCCTGATAGATGATCGCCGCGGGGCCGCCGGGCAGGCGATCCTCGCGGATGCGTGCGTAGCCGGGCCCGCCCTGCACGGGCCCGTATTGTTCGCGCAGCGCGGTCCGGGTGACCAGGAAATCGCCGTTGCCGCCGAAGCCGTCGCCGATCTTGCCCGACAGGTGCGGCAGGTGTCCCTGGGCGCGGGCCTGCACGAGCAGTGACGTCGTGTAGAAGGAGCCCGCGGCCAGGAACAGGTAGTCGGCCTCGGCGGTCACCACCCGCCGGGTCCGGCGGTTCTCGTCGATGACGCGGGCCTTGACCACGAAGCCGGCGCGGCGGGCGCGGGGCCGGATCTCGAAGACCTCGTGCATCGGATTGATCGTCACGTTGCCGGTGCGTTCGGCGGCCGGCAGATAGTTGTGGTCGGTGGAGTTCTTGGCGCCGCTGTTGGTGCCATAGGAGAGATCGCCGACGCTGACGCCGGCGGGTGCCTGCCCGGCGAGCTCCTTGCGCACGATGTCCCAGTTGACGGCGTAGTCGACGAACCGGGGTTCGGTGCCGTACCGGTCGATCACCGTCAGCCACGAGCGGGCTCCGACGTAGTTGCGATGGGCGAGGATGTCGCGGGGGAGCCCGGACGCGCCGATCATCGTGCGGGCCCGCGGATAGTAGGTCGCGTCGAGCTCGGGATAGTCGGTCCCGGCGGGGAAGACCATCTCGAAGTCCGCGCGGTCCGGCTGCGCCGAGAACGCGCCGAACACCAGTGACCCGCCGCCGACGCCCGCGCCGTAGACGGACTCGATGCCGTTGCCCTTGACGTGGTCGAGCACGCCCGGATAGCGCCGTACCGGGGTCTGCGCCGCGCCCGAGATGCCCGCGGTGTCGGCGAACCAGGCGGCGCGTTCGTCGGGCCGGGTGAAGGTGGCGAAGGTGTTGCCGTCGCGCCGGATCGGCCATCGCCGGCCGCGTTCGAACACCGTCGTGGTGAAGCCGGCCTCGCCGAGCCGCAGGGCGGCCACCGAGCCGCCGAAACCGGATCCGACGACGATGGCGGTCTTGCCGGTGCCCGCCGGCGCGGCCCGGGCGAGCGATGCAGTGGTGGCCAGGGCACCGGCAGCACCGAGCCCGGCGGCGGCCAGGACCGTGCGTCGCGCAACCCCGGACGCGGGAGTGGAAGTGGACATCACCGACTCACCGTAACCGCGCGGTGTGAGGCCAGGAACACCTTCCGTACATGTACGAGGTGTGTTGGGTCACAGACACCCCGTCATTGCCCCTACCGGGACACCCGCACCGACTCCTCGACCAGATCCAGTACCGCATGCAGATCATCGGTGGGCTGACCGGTGGCGAGCCGGGTGATCAGGCCGTCGAGGACGAGGTCGAGATACTTCACGAGCACCTCGGTCGGCACGTCCTCCCGCAACCGGCCCGACGCCCGGCCGCGTTCGAGCCGGGCCTGGGTCGCCTTCTCCAGATCCGCCGAATGCGCGGTCCACGCCTCCCGGAAGCTCCGATCGGTCCGGATCTTGCGGGCGATCTCCAGTCGCGTCCCGAGCCAGTCGAAGTCCTGCGGGCGTGTCAGCACATCGCGCATGACCTGGACCAGACCGGCCTCGGCCGCGACATCGGCCATCCGCTCGGCATCCTCCTGGGCGAGGGCGAGAAACAGTGCTTCCTTGTCCCGGAAATGGTGGAAGATCGCCCCGCGTGACAGGCCTGTCGATTCCTCGATCCGCTTGACCGTGGCGCCGTCGTATCCGTACTCCGCGAAACAGTGCCGCGCGCCGTCGAGAATCTCCCGACGACGCGCGGCCAGGCGGTCATCGCTGACCTTGGGCATCAAATGACTCCCGGTCAGCCCTTGATCATGTTCCGCAGCACGTACTGCAGGATGCCTCCGTTGCGGTAGTAGTCGGCCTCACCGGGGGTATCGATCCGGACCTTGGCGTCGAACTCGATGGTCGAGCCGTCTTCCTTGGTCGCGGTGACCTTGAGCGTCTCCGGGGTGATGCCCTCGTTGAGCTGCTCGATGCCGACGATGTCGATCACCTCGGTGCCGTCGAGGCCCAGCGACTTGTGCGACTCGCCCTCGGGGAACTGCAGCGGGATGACACCCATACCGATGAGGTTGGAGCGGTGGATGCGCTCGAAGGACTCGGTGATCACGGCCTTGACGCCCAGCAGCACCGTGCCCTTGGCCGCCCAGTCCCGCGACGAGCCCGAGCCGTACTCCTTGCCACCCAGCACGACCAGCGGGATGCCGGCCTTCTGGTAGTTCTCGCACGCGTCGTAGATGAACGACTGCGGACCGCCCTCCTGGGTGAAGTCGCGGGTGTAGCCGCCGGACACGCCGTCGAGCAGCTGGTTCTGCAGACGGATGTTGGCGAACGTACCGCGGATCATCACCTCGTGGTTGCCGCGCCGGCTGCCCAGCGAGTTGTAGTCCTTGCGGGCCACACCGTGCGCGTCGAGGTACTGCGCGGCCGGGGTGCCCGGCTTGATCGGACCGGCAGGCGAGATGTGGTCGGTGGTGACCGAGTCACCGAGCACGGCCATCACCCGGGCGCCGGTGATATCACTGACCGGAGCCGGCTCCAGGGACATCCCGTCGAAGTACGGGGCCTTGCGCACGTAGGTGGAATCCTCGCTCCACTCGAAGGTGTCGCCCTCCGGGGTGGACAGGTTCTGCCAGTGCTCGTCGCCCTTGAACACGTCGGCGTAGGACTTGCGGAACATGTCCTGGCTGATCGCGGTCTTGATGGTGTCGTCGATCTCCTGCGGCGACGGCCAGATGTCCTTGAGGAAGACGTCGTTGCCGTCGGTGCCGGTGCCCAGGGGCTGGCTCTCGAAGTCGAAGTCCATGGTGCCGGCGAGCGCGTAGGCGATCACCAGCGGCGGGCTCGCGAGGTAGTTCATCTTGACGTCGGGGCTGATGCGGCCCTCGAAGTTGCGGTTG
>JASGFO010000240.1:0-5999 GCA_047605505.1 Gordonia sp. (in: high G+C Gram-positive bacteria)
GAGTAGATGTCGTGGTGCGGCGGCGGCGAGATCAGGCCGACGCCCGGCGTCGAGCCGCGCACCTCGGCCACCCACGGGTACACCTTGTGCGGCGGCAACTGGCCGCCCTCACCGGGCTTGGCGCCCTGCGCCATCTTGATCTGGATGTCGGTGCAGTTGCTCAGGTAGTGCGCGGTGACACCGAACCGCCCGGACGCCACCTGCTTGATCGCGCTGCGCCGCCAGTCGCCGTTCTCGTCATGATGGAAACGGCGCGGATCCTCGCCCCCCTCACCGGAATTCGAGCGGCCACCGAGCCGGTTCATCGCGATCGCAAGAGTCTCGTGCGCCTCCGCCGAGATCGACCCGTAGCTCATCGCGCCGGTCGAGAACCGCTTGACGATCTCACGGGCCGGCTCGACCTTGTCGATCGGCAGCGGATCCCGGTCGCCGTGCTTGAAGTCCATCAGGCCGCGCAGCGTCGCCAGTTTGGCCGACTGATCGTCGACGAGCTTGGTGTACTCCTTGAACACGGTGTACTGGCCGGTGCGGGTGGAGTGCTGCAGCTTGAACACCGTGTCCGGGTTGAACAGGTGGTATTCGCCTTCCCGGCGCCACTGGTATTCGCCGCCCACCGGCAGTTCGCGGTGCGCCCGCTCGCTGGGCCGGTCGGAGAACGCCAGCGCGTGCCGCGCCGCGACGTCGGCGGCGATCTCGTCGAGGCCGATGCCGCCGAGCTGGCTGCGCAGGCCGGTGAAGAACTCGTCGACGGTCTCCTGATTGATGCCGATCACCTGGAACAACTGCGCACCGGTGTACGACGCGACCGTCGAGATGCCCATCTTGCTCATCACCTTGAGCACACCCTTGCTGGCGGCCTTGATGTAGTTGGCCCGGGCGGTCTCGAAGTCGATGCCCGTGAGCACACCGCGCTCGACCATGTCCTCGATGGACTCGAACGCCATGTACGGGTTGACCGCCGCGGCACCGAAGCCGACGAGCATCGCCACATGGTGCACCTCGCGGCAGTCACCGGATTCGACGACGAGACCCACCTGCGTGCGCTTGCGCTCGCGCACCAGATGGTGATGCACGGCCGCGGTGAGCAGCAGCGACGGGATCGGGGCGAGCGTCTCGTCGGATTCGCGGTCGCTCAGGACGATCAGGTTGACGCCGTCGGCGATGGCGGCGCTGACCTTGGCGCGCACCTCGTCGAGTGCCTGGCGCAGACCGGCACCGCCGGCCGCCACCGGGTAGAGCCCGTGGATGTGGGCGCTGGCGAAGTCCGGCAGGTTCTCGTCGTCGTTGATGCGGACGATCTTGGCGAGCATGTCGTTGTCGAGGACCGGCGACGGCAGGGTGATCTGCCGGCAGGATTCGGGGCCCGGATGCAGGAGGTCGCGCTCGGGGCCGATCGTGCTGCCGAGACTGGTCACGACCTCCTCCCGGATCGCGTCGAGCGGCGGGTTGGTGACCTGCGCGAAGAGCTGTTGGAAGTAGTCGAAGAGCATCCGCGGACGCGTCGACAGCACCGCGATCGGGGTGTCGGTGCCCATCGACCCGATGGCCTCGGCGCCGGTGCGCGCCATCGGCGCGATCAGCAGGTCAAGCTCTTCGGTGGTGTAGCCGAAGGTCAACTGCCGCAGTGCAACCCGATGATGAGACATGTGCGAGTGCGGCAGCGCCTTGACATCGTTGATGCTCACCAGACCGGCGTCGAGCCACTCCTGATACGGGTGCTCGGCGGCCAGCTCGTCCTTGATTTCCGCATCGTCGACGATCCGTCCCGCCGCGGTGTCCACCAGGAACATGCGCCCCGGCTGCAGTCGCAGCTTCTGCACCACGTCGCCGTGGTCGATGTCGAGGACGCCGACCTCCGACGCCATCACGACGAGGCCGTCCTTGGTCACCCAGATGCGGCTCGGCCGCAGACCGTTGCGGTCGAGGACCGCGCCGACCACCGTGCCGTCGGTGAAACACACCGACGCCGGGCCGTCCCACGGCTCCATCAGCGAGGCGTGGAACTCGTAGAACGCCTTGTGCTCGGGCTTCATCGACTCGTGGCGTTCCCACGCCTCCGGCACCATCATCAGCACCGCGTGCGGGAGGCTGCGCCCGCCCAGGTGCAGCAGCTCGAGGACCTCGTCGAAGCGGGCCGTGTCCGACGCCCCGGGTGTGCACACGGGGAAGATTTTCTCGGCAACACTCGACCCGCTCGCTGCGCTCCCGGCGTCGGCAACACCCGACCCGGATCCCGACTCCCCGAACAGCGAGGCGTCGATGAGTGCTTCGCGCGCCCGCATCCAGTTCTCGTTGCCGGTGACGGTGTTGATCTCGCCGTTGTGGGCGACCCGCCGGAACGGATGCGCCAACGGCCACGACGGGAACGTGTTGGTGGAGAATCGCGAATGGACAAGTCCCAGTGCGCTTTCAACGCGGGAATCCTGCAGGTCGAGGTAGAACTCGCGCAGTTGCGGCGTGGTCAGCATGCCCTTGTAGACGAAGGTCTTGCCGGACAGGCTCGGGAAGTACACGGTCTCGCGGCCGGGGCCGTCGGCGCCTGCGCCCTTGGCGCCGAGCTCGTACTGCACCCGCTTGCGCACCACGAACGCCTTACGCTCGAGGTGCATGCCGTCGGGGTCGCTCGCGGCGGTGACGTCGGCGGGCAGCGCCAGGAACACCTGCCGCATGGTCGGCATCGCATCGCGGGCGAGTGCGCCGAGACCGTTCTCGTTGACCGGCACGTCGCGCCAGCCGAGCAGGCGCAGCCCTTCGGACTCGACGATCTTCTCGACCCCGTCGACGGCGTCGGCGACGTCCTTGCTGCCCTGCGGCAGAAAGGCGATGCCGGTGGCGTAGCGCCCGGGTTCCGGCAACTCGAAGTCGACGACCTCCCGCAGGAAGCGGTCGGGGACCGAAATCATGATGCCCGCGCCGTCACCGGTGTTCGGTTCGGCGCCCGCGGCGCCACGGTGTTCGAGATTGACCAGCGCGGTGATCGCCTTGTCGACGATGTCGCGGCTGCGTCGCCCGTACATGTCGACGACGAATGCGACCCCGCAGGCGTCGTGCTCGTGGATGGGGTCGTAGAGACCCTGCGGGCCGGGGGCATGCTTCATGTTCGCCTCACTTGCTGCGCGACGCTGCGCACTGATCGATCCCGTCAAAGATGCTCAAGAGGACGTGGGCACCGTTGGCCACGACGTATCTGCGCCCCGGGGCTGAACTCAGGGCGCCTAGCACGGTCATGTGGTGGGGTCCTGCAGGTCAGCGCCGTTGCTGACGTACCGGCCCAGACCTGATCCGGGCCGGACACCACCCTGCTCGCCAGAGCATTGTCGAATATTTTCTCACGCCCGGTACCCGGTATCGAAATCCGGCTACCACATTCGACGCAGATTCGCAGCGTACGGCACGTCACAGTAGGCTGGTCGCCCACCCCGGCCGCGCCGATCCAGTCGTCGACAAGCCACCACAACCACCTCAACGGCGCCACCCTCCCGCTGATCGAGTAGTCGGCGAGCCGCTAGGCGAGTCCGACGTATCGAGATCACCCCGCAGATTGCCCCGACATCCGCGCAAACGACGAGTCGATCACCACCATGTCCGCCACCACCATGTCCGCCACCGCCATCGACGCACTCGCAAGCATCGATGACGCGCGGTGTAGGGCCGGCACCGCGAGATCACCGCCTGGCTGGGTGTGCCGCTGGCTGATTCGGGCCCGGTGGCTTCGGCTCGCGATAACCCCACCACCGGACACACCATCACCACCCGCCCGCTGTAGCCGACGCCGTGTCGAACCAATCGCTGGACCGGGCGGTCCGCCGTCGGGTAGAACCTCTACCTGTGCGCACCGGGCGGCACGGCATCATCGGACGCCGCCACCGCGCCCTGCCGACCAGCCACCCCGCCGACCAGCGCACGAGGAGACCATGTCCGACATCGACGATCTCATGTCCCGGCTGCCGTTCGGCGCCATCGCCACGCAGCTCGGGGTCGACGAGCCGACCGCGAAGTCGGCGGTCGCCCAGGCGCTACCGGCCCTTCTCGGTGGCCTGGCACATCAGAGCGCCGATGATTCCGCTGCCCAGCGGCTCACCGGCGCCCTCACCCAACACGACAACGACCTCGCGCACGGCACGATCAGTCTCGACGAGGTGAATACCGCGGACGGCGCGAAGATCGTCTCGCACATCTTCGGCAACAAGACCGATGCGGTGGCCGCCGGGATCAGTGATCAGATCCCCGCCGCCGCCGTCGACAAGGGGCTGATCCAGAAACTGCTGCCGATTCTCGCACCGATCGTGATGAGTTTCCTGATGTCGAAGATGACCGGCGCCAAGAGCGGAACCGCAGGTGGTGCGGGCGATCTCGGATCAATCCTGGGCGGCATTCTCGGCGGCGGCCTCGGCGGGACCGCCGGAGGCTCCGCATCGCCGAAGAGCGGCGGACTGGGCGGAATCCTTGGCGGCGTCCTCGGCGGCATTCTCGGCCGCAAATAAGCGCATCAGGCGCGGGCTCACACCCCGATCGATGCCCCGGTCTCCGGCGGATTGGCCAGCAGCACCGAGTTCTCGTCATCGCTGAAAGCCCGTGCGCGGGAAAGGAACCGTACACCCTCGGGTGCTTCGAGACTGAACCCGGCGCCGCGGCCTTTCACGACGTCGAGGATGAGCTGGGTGTGTTTCCACAGCTCAAATTGATCGCCGTTGATCCACACCCGCACCGCGGGAAGCAGTTCCGGAAGCGTGATCGTGCCGACGAGCACATCGCGCTGACCCACGCGGTATTCGCCGACGGGGTAACACATCGGGGCGGAGCCGTCACAGCATCCACCGGACTGGTGGATCATGAGTCCGCCGTGCAGCTCCGACAACTTGGTCAGGAGCTGCACGGCGGCGTCTGTGGCGACCACCCGATCAGGAACCGATTGTTCTTCTGACACTCGGGTCACCTGCTCTCGATTTAGAAGAAGCCCTTCGCGCTCTGAGCGTAACCGACCAGCAGGTTCTTGGTCTGCTGGTAATGCTCCAGCATCATGGCGTGATTTTCCCGGCCGATGCCCGACTGCTTGTACCCACCGAACGCGGCGTGTGCCGGGTAGTCGTGGTAGGTGTTCGTCCACACGCGGCCAGCCTGGATCTCGCGTCCGGCGCGGTAGGCGACGGCACCGTCCCGGCTCCACACGCCGGCACCGAGCCCGTAGAGCGTGTCGTTGGCGATGTGCATGGCGTCGGCGTAGTCGGCGAACGTGGTCACGGCGAGCACCGGGCCGAAGATCTCCTCCTGGAAGATGCGCATCTTGTTGTTACCGTCGAACACGGTCGGCTGGATGTAGTAGCCGCCGGCCAGATCGCCACCGAGATCGGCGGGCTCGCCGCCGGTGAGGACCTTGGCGCCCTCGTCCTTGCCGATGGCCAGGTAGGAACTGATCTTCTCGAACTGATCGTTGCTGGCCTGCGCACCCATCATGGTGTCGGTGTCGAGCGGGTTACCCTGCTTGATAGCCTTCACCCGCTCGATCGCCCGGCCGATGAAGTCGTCGTAGATGTCGGCCTGGATCAGGGCGCGGCTCGGACACGTGCAGACCTCGCCCTGGTTGAGGGCGAACATCGTGAAACCCTCGAGGGCGCGGTCGAGGAAGCCATCGTCGTGGGCGAGGACGTCGTTGAAGAAGATGTTGGGGCTCTTGCCGCCGAGCTCCAGGGTGACCGGGATCAGGTTCTCCGAGGCGTACTGCATGATCAGGCGGCCGGTGGTGGTCTCACCGGTGAACGCGATCTTGCGGATGCGGTTGCTGGAGGCCAACGGCTTGCCCGCCTCCACACCGAAGCCGTTGACGATGTTCACCACGCCCGGCGGCAGCAGGTCACTGATCAGGCTCATCACGTAGAGGATCGACGCCGGGGTCTGCTCGGCGGGCTTGAGCACCACGGCGTTACCGGCGGCCAGGGCCGGGGCAAGCTTCCAGACGGCCATCAGGATCGGGAAGTTCCACGGGATGATCTGGCCGACGA
>JASGFO010000241.1:0-5895 GCA_047605505.1 Gordonia sp. (in: high G+C Gram-positive bacteria)
CCTCCCCGAGGATTCCCGTCCGCGCGTCCACACGGCGACCACCTGCAAGGGCCTCGAATTCGATACCACCGTCGTGGTCGAGCCGACTGCCCTGATCGAGCAGTCACCGCGGGGCTACAGCGACCTCTATGTGGCGGTGACCCGTAGCACCCAGCGGCTCGTTGTCGTCCATGCCCGTGAACTGCCGGCCGAACTGGCCGACCTGCCGATCTAGCTAGGGCGTGTCACGACCTCGCCGGGCCATCCAACGACGTCGAACGGCGCTCACTCGCCTCGGGAGCGCCGTTCGCCGTTTTCGTTGACCCTGGCGGCGCCCTAGGTGGTGTGGACGATCAGCACGTCCGACGTCGACTTGCGCGCTGCATCCGAGGGAACCGACCCCAGCAGACGCCCGGCGACGGTGTTGAGGCCGCGATTGCCGACCACCAGGAGATCGGCCTGCACCTCGGTCACCAGCTGCAGCAATGCGTCCACGGGCGCACCCTTGACGGGGCGCTGCACGATCTCGCGGGCACCCGCGGTGAGCGCACGTTCCTTGGCGCGGCGCAGGATCTCCTCGGTCGGCGACGAGCCGGTGACCTGGTAGGCCTCGTCCTTGAGGATGTCGGCGGCGGACCCGGCACTGTGATCGTTCGGGAAGTACGCACACGCGATCACCAGCGTCGCCGAGTCGCCGGCGATGGCACCGGCCCGGTCCACGGCCTTCATCGACGATTCCGAGCCGTCGGTCCCCACCACGATCGTCCTGTACGCGCTCATCCAGTTCCTCCCTGTGTGAATTCCCGCTCCGGTAGCGGGACGGCCATCCCAACACTGTAGGGAGCCCTGGGTTGGGAGGCTAGCGTGGCGACCGGCGGTTTGTCCGGCAATTCGCCGTCACTCTGTCCTGGCTCCCTCCCGCCGGTCGAACGTGTACCGGATCACGCCGCACCCTCAGCGGATACCCGCGGCATCCATACCGCGCAGTTCCTTCTTCAGATCCGCGATCTCGTCACGCAGGCGCCCGGCGAGCTCGAACTGGAGGTCGCGCGCCGCACTCATCATCTGTTCGGTCAGCTGCGTCACCAGATCGGCGAGCTCGGCCCGCGGCATCGCCGACACGTCACGCTTCTCGATGACACCCGCACTCACCGCCTTAGCGGTCTCGCCCTGCGCACGGCGGCCACGGCTGGCCGAACGGCCCGAACCGACGACGTTCGCGGGGGTGTCCTCGGCCTCGCGGTACACCTGATCGAGAATGTCGGCGATCTTCTTCCGCAGCGGTTTGGGATCGATGCCGTGTTCCCGGTTGTAGGCGATCTGCTTGGCCCGGCGACGCTCGGTCTCGTCGATCGCGTTGCGCATGGAGTCGGTGATCTTGTCGGCGTACATGTGCACCTCGCCGGAGACGTTGCGGGCGGCACGGCCGATCGTCTGGATCAGGGAGGTCGTCGACCGGAGGAACCCCTCCTTGTCGGCGTCGAGGATTGCGACCAATGACACCTCGGGCAGGTCGAGGCCCTCGCGGAGCAGGTTGATGCCGACGAGGACGTCGTACTCGCCCGAACGCAGCTGCCGCAGCAGCTCGACGCGGCGCAACGTATCGACCTCCGAATGCAGATACCGCACCCGGATGCCCAGTTCGAGGAGATAGTCGGTGAGGTCTTCGGCCATCTTCTTGGTGAGGGTGGTGACCAGCACCCGCTCGTCGCGTTCGGTCCGCACCCGGATCTCGTGGACGAGATCGTCGATCTGCCCCGTGGTTGGCTTGACGACGATCTCCGGGTCGACCAGTCCGGTCGGGCGGATCACCTGCTCGACGAACTCACCGTTGGACTGGCCCAGCTCATACGGTCCGGGCGTCGCCGAGAGATAGATGGTCTGGCCGATCCGCGACACGAACTCGTCCCAGGTCAGGGGCCGGTTGTCGACGGCGGACGGCAGCCGGAAGCCGTACTCCACGAGGTTGCGCTTGCGGGACATGTCGCCCTCGTACATGCTGCCGATCTGCGGGACGGTGACATGTGACTCGTCGATCACGAGCAGGAAGTCCTCGGGGAAATAGTCGATGAGCGTCGCCGGTGCGCTGCCGGCGGGCCGTCCGTCGATGTGTCGCGAATAGTTCTCGATACCCGAGCAGAAGCCGACCTGCCGCATCATCTCGAGGTCGTAGGTCGTGCGCATGCGCAGCCGCTGCGCCTCCAGCAGCTTGCCCTTGCGGTCGAGCTCGGCCAGGCGGGTTTCGAGCTCCTCCTCGATGCTGCTCATCGCCTTTGCCATCCGCTCAGGACCCGCGACGTAGTGCGTGGCCGGGAAGATCCGGAGCGTGTCCACCTGCCGCACCACATCGCCGGTGAGGGGATGGAGGTAGTACAGGGCCTCGACCTCGTCGCCGAAGAACTCGATGCGGATCGCGAGTTCCTCGTAGGACGGGATGATCTCGACGGTGTCCCCGCGCACCCGGAACGTGCCGCGGGTGAAGGCGGTGTCGTTGCGGGCGTACTGCACGTCGACGAGCAGCCGTAGCAGGGCGTCGCGGTCGACCTCGTCACCGACGGTGACCTCGACCGACCGGTCCAGGTACGACTGCGGTGTGCCCAGGCCGTAGATGCAGGACACCGATGCGACGACGACGACGTCCCGGCGGGACAGCAGATTCGACGTGGCCGAGTGCCGCAACCGTTCGACGTCGTCGTTGATGGACGAGTCCTTCTCGATGTAGGTGTCGGTCTGCGCGATGTACGCCTCGGGCTGGTAATAGTCGTAGTAGGAGACGAAGTACTCGACGGCATTGTTGGGCAGCATCTCGCGCAGTTCGTTGGCGAGCTGCGCGGCGAGGGTCTTGTTGGGTGCCATCACCAGCGTGGGGCGCTGTAGCTTCTCGATGAGCCAGGCGGTGGTCGCCGACTTCCCGGTTCCGGTGGCGCCGAGCAGGACGATGTCCTTCTCCCCCGCCGTGATCCGGCGTTCGAGCTCGGCGATGGCGGCGGGCTGGTCACCGGACGGCTCGTACTCGCTGACCACCTCCATGCGGCGTTCGGTGCGCTCGATCTCGCCGATCGGGCGGTATTCCGAGTGCGCGACCACCGGTCGCTCTGCTGCAAAGGCCATGACGTCAGGGTAGACCGCACCACTGACAGAAAATGTTCCGTGCGAGGTCGACGCGAGATCTGCCGGGGCGAGCCCGGCGGCGGCGTCCGGTGCCCGCCGAACTCCTCTATGGTGCGAGCATGACCGGAGCCGCGCACCCACCCAAGCGGGAGATCTTCGACATCCCGGCGCTGACCAACACCGACAACAAGGGGTTCGTGCGGCCGGTCGAACGGTATGAGATCACCGATTTCGGACTCTACATGTCGCGGACGGCCGACCACCCCCGGTTCACCCACCTCGAATCGTGGCTGCTGCCCGGGATGGGGCTCCGGGCCAACATCTTCCACAATGTCGCCGGTTACCGGCCGGGGCAGCGCATCTACTTCGACATCGGGCGTTTCCACGGGCCCGACGCCGCCGGCCGCTGGCACGCCGAGGACTGGTACCTCGATCTCATCGACGTGCGCGGGCGGCCGCTCGAGCTCGTCGACGTCGACGAGCTGTTCGACGCCCACCACGCGGGCCTGCTCACCACGGCCGCGTGCACCGAGGCCGTCGCGATCGCCACGCGCACCCTCGTCGGGGTGGCCGAATGCGGCCACGACGCCCAGGCCTGGCTCGACGCCCAGACCGGCGGAGCGATGTTCTGGCTGGATCGCCCGGCGCCGGGCGATCGCTGACCACCGGTGGCGGGCCGCTACGAACGGTTGACCTGAACGGCCACCGGCCGCCCCGGATCTGCCGAGCCGAACCGCCCCCGCTCCGCGGGGACCGGCGGGAAGCCGCCGGCGGCGAGCACCGTGGCGACATCGGCACCAGCCGTCGCCGACAAGGTCACCGCGATCGACGGGATCTCCGCCGGCGGCTCGTCGGGCGCATGTTTGGCCAGCGTCACCGAGCCCGCCCGGGAGCCGAGGACCGCCCACAGGCGATTCACCACCCGACTGCCGAGCGTGGCCGGATTCGGTTCGGCCGCAATGAGTCCGGGGTCGGGTGCAATCGGCATGCCGCGGCGCACGTGAGCCTCGAACGGCACCAGACGCCGATCCCACAGGGCGGCGGCCGCCGCCGCGAGGTCCGCGGGCGTACCCGCATTGTCCAGCCACACGTCGGCCACGGCACGGCGCTTGTCGTCGGAGGCCTGCGCGGCAATGCGGGCGCGGGCATCGTCCTCGGGCATGCCCCGTGACGTGGTCAGCCGCCGGAGCCGCAGGTCGGCGTCGGCGTGGACGATCACGACGAGATGGAAGAACGGGGCCATGTTGCCCTCGACGAGCAGCGGGATGTCCTGGATCACCACGGCGTCGTCGGGTGCGTCGTCGAGGAGTTGCTGGGTGCGGGCGCCGATCAGCGGATGGGTGATGGCGTTGAGTCTGGTCCGGCTGGTCTCGTCGACGAAGGCGACCGCGGCCAATGCGGCGCGGTCGAGGCTGCCGTCGGCGGTGAGGATCTCCGCACCGAACGCGGTCACCAGTGCCGTGAGTCCTGGCGTGCCCGGCTCGACGATCTCCCGCGCGATCTTGTCGGCGTCGATGTGGTAGGCACCCCGCTCGACGAAGGTCTTCGCCGCCGTCGACTTGCCTGCGCCGATCCCGCCTGTCAATCCAACCCTGATCACGGCAACCAGTTTCGCAGACCCGGCACCGAAACGGGTGTCCGGCCGGTCCCGGGTCCGGCGGACGCGGGCACGCCCCGGAACTCAGTCCAGACCGATCCGCTCCCCGGGTGGCACCGATTCGGCGGGGGTGGGCACCCCGGGCGCCGGATACCGATAGAACCCCTCACCGGACTTGACACCGAGCCGTCCGGCGGCGATGTACTGCTCGAGCAGCCGCCGGGGCGCTTCCGGCAGATGCGGATTCTCGGCTGCGTAGTGCTGTTCGATGTCGTAGACGACGTCGAGTCCGACGCCATCCATCATGCGAAACGGACCCGACCGCATTCCCCAGTTGAGCATGAACATGCCGTCGATGTCCTCGGGGTCGGCGACACCGTCGGCGACCACCGACAACGACTCACGTTTGATGGCCGCCCAGATCCGATTGAAGATGAACCCGATGCTCTCCTTGCGGGCGATGAACGGCGTGATCCCGAACTCGGGCATGACGTCCTTGAGTGTCGCCAGGACCGCGGGGGCGGTCTCGCCGTCCGACATCAGGTCGACGGCGTTGGCCATCGGCGGCATATAGAAGTGCATATTGCAGAACCGGCTCTTGTCACGGATGCGCTCGCTCATCAGCCGGGAGGCGTACGACGACGAGTTGGTCGCGAAAATCGTTCCGTCCGCGGCGAGTTCATCGATCTGCCCCCAGAGTGGGATCTTGATCTCGAGACGTTCGGGAACGGCCTCGATCGCCAGCCACGCACCCTCGAGCGCACCGGCGATGCTGTCGTGCGGCTGGACGGTTCCCGGGGTGCCCGATCCCCGCGCCTCGAGCACCGACGGCAACGTCTGCCCGACGTAGTCGACGGCGGCCCGGGCGGCGTCGATATTCGGGTCGTAGATCGCCACCCGACCGCCCCGGGTGGCGAGCATCAGCGCGATCCGGCGTCCCAGGGTGCCGGCGCCGAACACCGCAACCGGCCGATCGACAATATCGGCAAAAGTGTACGAATAGGTCACGGAATCCTCCTGTGCCGCAAGAGTTCTTGGTGTCACCACGGGGACATGCCGGCCGCCCTCGCGCCGTGCCCAATCGTACGCGGGATCACCTCACCGTCCGTGCCGATGCGCGGATCCCACCTCGGCCCGGCCGGTTGTCGGCACAACGACGATTGGTCCGATCGCAGGACAGTCGACCATCTCGGCACGGTGATACTGTC
>JASGFO010000242.1:0-5877 GCA_047605505.1 Gordonia sp. (in: high G+C Gram-positive bacteria)
GTCGCTACGCTCCCGCGCTCCGCTCCCTGCATCGCGGCGCGGCGCAAACACGTGCTTGTTGGCGCCCACCTCGTCTGATAGCGCCATTTTCGCTGGTAGAGGGCTGTTTTCCGCTGGTCGAGTAGGGCCGACGAAGGAGGCCCGTATCGAGACCACCCGCACCGGAAGGTGCGGTCTCGATCTCGACAGGCTCGATCCGGCGGATACGCCCTAGAGTGCTCCGCCCCACTCGACCAGCAGAGAATCGCTACGACGACACCGCCACCGCCATGTCGGCGTAGTCGGGGTTGCGTTCGATGAAATGCTGCACATAGGAGCAGACGGGGACCACCTGCTTGCCGGCCGACCGGATGTCGTCGAGGACCGACTGCACCAGGCGGGCCGCGTAGCCGCGACCGGCGTACGCGTCCCGGATCACCGTATGGGTGATCACGACCTGATATGGCTCAGAGACGTAGTCGAGATAGCCGACCGCCACCTCACCGTCGGCATCGTCGGCAAGAATGGCCTCATATCGCTCCAGTGCCGGTGAATGATCGATGCGCAGCTGCCCGGGTTCCACCATGCACCCAATGTAGCGCGCACCACACGGCAACGGCCATGACGATTAGGTTACGGAAGGTCTCCCGAACCCGGGCGCGTGCGCCTCCTACTTCTGTCCCTGCGCCGCAACCGCTGCCGCGCCGGCCGCGGCCGCCTCGGGATCGAGGTAGGTACCCCCCGGGTTGAGCGGTGAGAGATTCTCGTCGAGGTCATAGCGCAACGGATTGCCGGTCGGGATGTTGAGACCCGCGATGTCGGCGTCAGAGATCCCGTCGAGGTACTTCACGAGTGCGCGCAGCGAGTTGCCGTGCGCGGCGACGAGCACCGTCTTGCCCGCGGCGAGATCGGCGGCGATCGTCGACTCGAAGTACGGAACAAGGCGCGTCACAACGTCTTTGAGGCATTCGGTGAGTGGGACCTCGGCGAGGTCGGCGTAGCGCGGATCATCGCTCTGGCTGTACTCGCCGGCCGGGTCGATGGGCGGCGGCGGGGTGTCGTAGCTGCGGCGCCACAGCATGAACTGTTCCTTGCCGTACTTCTCGAGCGTGTCGGCCTTGTTGAGGCCCTGCAGCGCCCCGTAGTGGCGCTCGTTCAGCCGCCAGTCACGGACCACCGGAATCCAGTGCCGGTCGGCCTTGTCGAGCGCGATCTGCGCAGTCGCGATGGCGCGCCGCAGCAACGACGTGTAGAGCACGTCGGGCAGCAGATCGTGTTCGACGAGCAGTTCGCCTGCACGCACCGCCTCGGCACTGCCCTTGGCGGTGAGCGCCACATCGACCCAGCCGGTGAACTGGTTGGACGCATTCCATTCGCTTTCGCCGTGACGCATCAGGATCAGGGTTCCGTTGCTCATGGCTGCCAGTCTGGCACACGAGACTTCGCGCGTCGCCGTTCTCCGTGCTGCGGGGTGCGCCATCCCCCCGCACACGCGCCTCCTGCCGGAGAACGCCAATACCGCGGCAGCAGCGTTCTCCGGCAAGGACACCGTCCGGTGGTCTACCGGCTGCGCAGGTCCTTGCGCAGGATCTTGCCCGCGGACGACTTGGGGACCGCCGCGATGAACTCGACCTCGCGGACCTTCTTGTAGGGGGCCACCCGCTCGGCGACGAAGGCCATGACCTCCTCGGCCGTCAGCTCGGCGCCCGGCTGGGTCACGATGTACGCCTTCGGGATCTCCTCGCCGTCGGCGTCGTTGACCCCGATGACCGCGGAGTCCGCGATCTTCGGATGCGTGAGCAGCAGCGCCTCGAGCTCGGCCGGCGGCACCTGGTAGCCCTTGTACTTGATCAGCTCCTTGAGCCGGTCGACGATGTAGACGCACCCGGTCGCATCGACCTGGGCCATGTCACCGGTGTGCAGGTAGCCGTCGGCGTCGATGGTCTCGGCGGTGGCCTGATCGTTGTTGAGGTACCCGAGCATCACGTTGGGGCCCTTCACCCACAGCTCGCCCGGCGCCGAGAGCCCGTCGGCGGGGATACCGATGTCCTCGCCGGTGGCCGGATCGACGATCTTGTTCTCGGAGTTCGGGACAGCCCAGCCGGTCGAGCTCAGCGGCGGGAACGGCAGCCCGAAGTCGTCGACGTTCGGCGGGATCATGTGGCTGACCGGCGAGAGCTCGCTCATGCCGTAGCCCTGCAGCATGGTCAGGTTCAGGCGCTTGGCGACGGCCTTGCCGAGCTCGTCGTCGAGCGGGGCCGCACCCGAGAGCATGACCTCCAGCGACGACAGGTCGTAGTTGTCGACGATGGGATGCTTCGCCAACGCGACGGCGATCGGCGGCGCGATGAACGCGCTGGTGACCTTCTGATTCTGGATGTTCTCGAGGAACTCGACGAGATCAAAGCGCGGCATGATGACGAGCTTCGCCCGGATTCCCAGCGCCGCATTGCACAGCACGGTCATCCCGTAGATGTGGAAGAACGGCAGGACGGCGATGACGACGGAGTCGCGGTCCATCGCCTGGACCGGCCGCAACTGGGCGACATTGGCCACCAGATTGGTGTGCGAGAGCCTGACGCCCTTGGGATTTCCGGTGGTTCCGGAGCTGTAGGGCAGCACCGCGACGTGTGTCGCGGGATCGAACGACACCTCGGGGGCGGGATGGTTGGGGCCGAGCAGGTCGATAGCGTTGGGGTGACCGGAGGCCTCGAGCCCGGCGCCGTCGAGAACCACCAGGTCCGCGTCGGACAGCCCGGCCAGGCGTGCGCCCTCCTTGGCGTGCTCGTACAGCGGCGAGACGGTGATCAGCAGCTTGGCACCCGAGTCCTTGAGCTGCTTGGCCACCTCGGCACCGGTGAACAGTGCGTTGAGGGTGGTCGCGGTGGCACCCGAACGCAGGATGCCGTGGAACACCGTCACGAACGCGGGCACGTTGGGCGAGAGGAGGCCCACCACGTCGCCGACGCCGATCCCGCGTGCGGCCAGCGCACCGGCGGCGGCGTTGATCTGCGCGACGAGCTGCCCGTAGGTGGTCTCGCCACCCGACTTGGGATCGACGAGGGCGACGCGGTCGCGGTCCTCGTCGGCGATATCGGCGAACAGGTAGTCGTAGACACTGACAGGGGGGATCTCGACGTCGGAAAACGGGCTCTGGAACGGCATGGCACCTCCGGGTGGCGTGTGATTCGCGAGCGATGCTACCAATCGTCATTGCCACGATGTGACAGAGACCTCCACCCGGACCTCCACCCGGTTTGCCGGAGTCGACCTGGTGGTATGTCGATCAGCCGTCTGCGGACGGGATCTCTCCGGGTACGTAGCGGCCGGGCAGCGGTTCACCGGGCTCCGGCAGCGAGTCGGGGTCGATGAGGTGTTCAAAAGCCGCCAGATTGCGCAGCGACTCGCCCCGCGAGACCCGCCAGGCCCATTCCCGCCGGATGGAGGTGATGAAGCCGATCTCCAGGAGCACGTTGAAGTCACCGTCGGCGGCCTCGAGTACCTGCCCGAGTATCCGATCGAGCTCGTCGCCGCCGAGCGCGTCACCGGAGATCTGTCCGACGAGATAGATGTCGCCGACATTGTCGATCGTGTACGCGACGCCGAACAGTTTCCGGTTGCGTTTGAGGAGATAACGGTAGACGGCCTCGTGGTTCTCGTCGGGCCGGCGGCACACGAAGGCCTCCACGCGCACACCGTAGGGCCCCGCGGTCAGCAGGACCGTGGTCTTGAGCTTGCGCTCCCCCGGCAGCTCGAGCACGATGTGCTCGGTCTGCGTGGAGCCGGAGGCCTTGCGGCTGAACGGGATATCTCGCTCGGTCAGGATGTCCGCCACCTGCCGGACGTGGTCGAGTTGGCGCATGTTCTCGGTGACTGCTCCCGTCGTGTCGCGGTTCTCCTGCAGGCGGGTCTTACGCCCCACCGGTGTTTCTACACGCCCACCCGGGGCCGCAGCCGCCGCCAGCGGCGCGTCGCCCGCACCAGCGGGGCGGCGCCCGCGCGGGCGGACGTGCGATGGGCGAACGAATCCATTGCCCGCGCATAGCTTTTCAGCAGTTCGTCGGTGGAGTGCTCCCACGAGAACTGTTCGGCATGAGTACGTGCGGCACGCCCCATCACCCGGAGCTCGTCCGGCGCCGACAGCAGCTTCTCGAGCGCGGTGGTCCAGTCGCCGATGGCGTGGGAGTCCACGAGCAGCCCGGACCGGCCGTGCGACACCGCAACACCGAGACCGCCGACGTTCGCGGCGAGCACGGGGGTGCCGCAGGCCTGCGCCTCGATGGCCACCAGCCCGAAGCTCTCCGAATAGCTGGGCACCGCAACGAGATCCGACGCCCGGTACACCTGTGCCAGTCGTGGCGACGGTTGCGGCGGCAAGAAGGTGACGTCGTCGGCGATCCCGAGTTGGGCGGCGAGATCGATGAGGACGGTCGGCCGGTCCAGGCCACTGCCCGACGGCCCGCCGACGACGAGGACACGCACGGGCCGCTGCCCCGGCTGCCGGGATCGCTCGATGAGCGGGGCGGCCGCAGCGAGCAGCACATCGGGGGCCTTGAGCGGCTGAATCCGGCCGACGAAGGTGACCAGCGCGGCGGTGGGGTCGAGGCCGAGTTCGACCCGGGCTGCGGCGCGGTCGCCTGGCGTGTAGCACTCGAGATCGGCGCCCGGGTTGACGACATCGATCCGGCCCGGGTCGGCGTCGTACATGGTGACCAGTTCGGTGGCCTCGGTCTCGGTGTTGGCGACGAGACGGTCGGCGCCGGCCACCACCTGCTGTTCGCCGATCAGCCGCAGCCGCGGCTCGGCGGCGTCGCCCTTGGCCAGCGACGCATTCTTCACGGCGGCCAAGGTGTGTGCGGTGTGCACCAGCGGAACCCCCCAGCGCTCCCGCGCCAGCCAGCCCACCTGCCCCGACAACCAGTAGTGCGAATGGATCAGGTCGTAATAGCCGGGCCGCTGCATGGCCTCGGCGCGCAGCACCCCGGCCGAGAACCCGCACAGTTGCGCGGGCAGATCCCGTTTGTCGAGTCCTTCGAACGGTCCCGCGACCACGTGCCGGACAGTGACCCCGTCGGCGGCGGCGACCACCGGCGCATCGGCCGACGACGTGGCCCGCGTGAAGATCTCCACCGTGACCCCGCGGCGGGCCAGCCGGCGCGCGGTCTGCCACACGTAGACGTTGAGGCCACCGGCGTCGCCTATGCCCGGTTGCGCCAGCGGCGAGGTGTGCACCGAGATCAGCGCGATCCGCCGTGGCATGGGAGGGCTCATCTCTTCAGCTTAGATTCACCGCGCCCCGCCCGGTTGGGCACCGCCGTCCGCATCCCCTACACTCCTCTCGGTAACGATTATCATTTGCGGAAACGAGGCTCTCCCATGAGGCGTGCACTACTGGCCGGCGCAGGTGTCCTGACCGCCGCCACCCTCACCCTGACCGGATGCAGCGGCGACAACGGGGACTCGGGCGGCACGCCGACCGTCGTCACCTCGACCGACGTCTGGGCGGCCGTGGCCACCGCCGTCGCCGGTGATCACGCCAAGGTCACCTCCCTCTACAGCAACGCCGACGGCGATCCCCACGAATTCGAGCCGTCCGCCGCCGACACCGCCGAGGTCGCCGACGCGTCGGTGATCGTGATGAACGGTGGCGACTACGACCCCTACATGGAGACCGCGGCCGAGCACAGCGACGGCACCGTGATCGACGCCTTCGATCTGCTGGGCGGCGAGCATGCCTCCGAGACCGAGCACGCCTCCGAGACCCCGTCGGCCACCGAGTCCGAGGGCGAGCACGATCACGGCCACGAGCACGGCGAGGTCAACGAGCATGTCTTCTACAACCTGGCTGTCGTCGAGCAGACAGCCACCAAGATCGCCGACGCACTCGCGAGCCAGGAC
>JASGFO010000243.1:0-5838 GCA_047605505.1 Gordonia sp. (in: high G+C Gram-positive bacteria)
TGGCCCGCGCCTACCGCAGGCACCACCCGGTCTCGGCCGCCTACAAGGTGGACTACGTCCTCGGTGGCATTCGCGGTGGCTCCACCCGCCTGAACCCGGTCGGGTGGACCGCGCCAGGCTGCGCGGCGGCCGGCACCGTCCACGTCGGCGGGACGGTTGCCGAGATCGCCGCCGCCGAACGGGAGATGTTGGCCGGCGTGATGCCGCCGCGCCCGTTCGTCCTGGTGTGTCAGCAGGCGGTGGCCGATCCGAGCCGGTCGGCGTCGCAGTTGTGGCCGCTCGACGCCTACGCCCACGTCCCGGTGGACCACGACGGGCCGGTGGAGCCGCTGATCACCGCGCAGATCGAACGATTCGCGCCGGGGTTCACCGCGCGGATCGTTTCCACGCGGACGACGTCACCGCGCGAGTTGGCCCGGCACAACGCGAACAATGCCGGCGGGGATATCGGCGGCGGCCCCAACGACCTGGCACGTCTGGTGTTCCGGCCGCGAATCACCCGGTGGCCGTACGCCACCGGGGTTCCGGGGGTGTTCTTGTGTTCGGCGGCAACGCCGCCCGGTGGCGGCGTCCACGGAATGTGCGGCTATCACGCGGCCGGTGCCGCACTACGGTTTCTGCGTCAGTCCTGACACTGGGCGATGATGGTGTCGGCGTACCAGTTGAGGTGATCGATCTTCTTCTGCAACGGTTCGGTGTCGTCGCCGCGGAGGTAGGGCACGCGGAACCCGACGATCACGTCGGTGATGCCCTTGTCCTCGAGGCGTTTACAGCCGTCGACGGTGTAGGCGTCCAGCGAGATCACGTGGATCTCGAAGGGATCGTTGAGTTTTCCTTCCGCCTTGCGGATGTCGGCGAGGGTGTCCAGGAGGACATCGAGTTCCTCGGCCGGGCCGCCGCCGTGCATCCAGCCGTCGCCGCGGATCACCGCCCGCCGGAGTGCGGCGTCGGCGTGCCCGCCGACGAGCAGGGGGATCGGCTCGGTGGGTGCGGGGGTCATCTTGATCCGCGGGATGTCGTAGAACTCGCCGTGGAACTCGAAGTACTCGCCGGTGGTGAGGCCGCGGATGATGTCCATACATTCGTCCATCCGCTTGCCGCGGCGGGCGAAATCGACCCCCATGATGGCGTAGTCCTCGGGCCACGGACTCGTACCCACGCCGAGCGCGAACCGGTTGCCGGTGAGAAACGCCACCGACGACGCCTGCTTGGCCACCAGCGCCGGCGGGCGCACCGGCAGCTTCACGACGAACGGGGTGAACCGGATCGACGACGTCACCGCACCCAGCGCCGCCGCCTGGATGAAGGTCTCGATGAACGCCTTGTCCTCGAGGAACTCGCGGTTGCCGTCGGGCGTGTAGGGGTACTTGGCGTCGGATTGCTCGGGGTAGGCCAGCGAGTCGGGGATCGTGAACCCGGTGAATCCCGCCTGTTCGGCGGCCTGCGCCAGGGGTGCGTAGTAGCTGGGGTCGGTCATCGCCTCGGCGAATGTGAACCGCATCGTGGGTGCTCCCTTGCGTGGTGTGTGCTCCACCCCACACTAGAACACGTTCTAGTTATGGCAAACCCGGTCGACAGCCGGGCCCACCGCCGACGAGGCGGTGGGCCCGGGCAACCGCGATCCGATCACGGCGTGTCGGCGGCCCCCGTCTCCGAGGTGTCCCCCGTCTCCCCGGTGTCCCCGGTGTCGGCGGACGTCGAGTCCGCGGAGGTCTCGGCCGTGGCGTCTGCGGTGCTCTCGGTCGGGACCGCTGCCGTGCTGCCGCTCTCGGCCGGCGTCTCGGTGACCGAGTCGTCGCTCGACGGCGTCTCAATCGGGGCGGTCTCGGCGGACGACGCCTCATCGGTGGTCGGCAATGCATGCTGCGGTGTGTCGGAGCCGGACGGGGTGAACTGCGACGGCGCACCCTCGGGGAGCGCATGGCGTGCGGCCGGCGCCTCGTCGGCGACCGGGAGGCTCTGCGGCGTCGACAGCTGCTGGGTCGACACCTGCTGCGTCGCCTGTGCCGACAGCTCCTCGGTCGTCTCGGCCACGTCGCCGGTCGCCTCGACGGCCTGCGCCGACAGGTCGGCAACCTGCGACGACCCCGTGTTGACGGCCTCGGTCGCCGCGTCGGCGATGGCCTGCGAGATCTGGGCGGCCGTCGGCGTCACGTACTCGGTGAACAGCGGGCTGAGCACACTCTGCAGGGTGCCGATCGGATCGGTGAGGCCGAGGCCGGTCGGGTCCTCGATCTGGGCGAGCTGGAACAGCAGCTGGGGATCGAGGACGATCAACGAGGTCGAGACGTTGCCGAGCGCCGCCGAGAGGGCCGCCGGGATGCTGCCGGACTGGCCCGCGCCGGGCGGGGTGTCGCCGATCTGGATACCCGGCAGGCCGAGTCCCATGAACGACGGACCTGTGAAGCCGAAGCCGTACGGTCCCGCATTGACCGACCCGAGGGAATACACCAGCGGAATCGAGGTGCCGCCCAGGTTGAGCAGTGCGACGGTCCAGCCCGAGTTGATGGCGACGCCGTCGGGGCCGAGGTAGTTCGACTCCAGCAGCGACGTCTGCTCGATACCGAGGTTCAGCGCAGGGATCGAGATGCTCGACGAGCGGCTGCCCAGCACCGAGCTCACCGACTGGCCGTTGGTGGTGACCAACCCGGGCGTCCCCTGCATGCCTGCGGTGAACAGGCCATCGGGAAGAGCAAAACCGGCGGCATACAGGGGGACGGTCAGCACCTGGTCGGCGGCGCCGTCGGTACCCGGGATGACCACCTGCGTCACCGCGCCGAGCCACCCGGCCTGCCCGCCGAGCGGCCCCGTGTAGGAGCCGCCCGCCTGCCGCTGGATGACCGAGAAGCCGCCGACGTCGATGCCGTCGAGCGCGGCGAGTGCGTCGGCGACGGAGTCGTTCGGATCATAGGTGGTGGTGTAGACCTGGTCACCGTTCTCGTCGGTCTCGCCGATCCATTGAGTGCCGTAGACGGGGACTTCCTGGGTGACGGCCGGGATGGCGGGTGTCGCCGGAACCGTCCAGCAGTATTGCTGCCATAAGACCGTTCTGCATTCCTGATGTGCCGGAACGGCGGGCTGAGCCGGGATGATCACCACCGTCTGCGTCCCGGTTTGGACCACCTGCGTGCTCCCCTCGGCCACGACCAGCGCGTCCGGGGTGTTCAGATTCGCCCCGAACAGCGCCTTGAGCTGATCCGAGGTGATGCCGTCCATGGTGACGCGGTCCTGGGAGATCCAGGTGGTGCCGGTGGCGCCGAGCCAGGACGTGGTGCCGGTCCAGCTGGATGTGGTGCGTGAGCCGGTCCAGAAGCCGAGCGCGTCGTCGATCGACGGGATGCCGGTGAGCTGGCCGGCGTATTGGGTGACCTGATCGCCGCCGAGCGTGTCGGTGACGTCGGCGAGACCGTTCTGCAGCGTCGTGGTGGGGTTGATCAGATTGAGCAGCACCAGCGCCTGCGCCATCTGTCCGTAGACGGTCGCGCCGCTGGCCAGGGTGCCCGCGAGCGGCAGGGCCGCGAGACCCTGGGCGGCCAGCGGGCTGAGCCCGGACAGGGTGGTCTGGGCGCCGGGGACGTGATCGGTGCTCGGGACCGCGAGGAGCAGCGCGCCGCCCTGGGTCAGCGCCTCCAGATAGTTGAGCTGCTCGGTGCTGGTGGCATAGTCGCTCGTCACCACCGGCACCCAGCCGTCGGGCAGGACCGAGGCGGCCGGCGCGAGCAGGGCGATCTGGGTCCGGCCGAGATTGTCGGCGATCACGATCAGATTCTCGACGGTGGTATAGCTGTTGGCCGAGATCTGGGCCGCGTCGAGGTCGGCGGCAAAGGCCTGCCCGGCCCCCAGGGTCAACGCCGAGGCGGCGGCGACGGCGGCCATCACCTTCGTCATCCGTCTCGTGCGCCGGCCCTCGGCGCGTGCTGCCTCTCGGCGCTGTCTCCTGTTGCCTGCCCGCATGATCCCTCTCCGTCCTCACGACCTACGGCGAGGAGTCAACCAGGGGGATCTCGGGATTTGACCGGTTTGGGGCGGATTCACTCGAGTGGGTGACAGTCGGGCAGATGATATCGGCGTGGTGTCCTGCCGTCGGTGGAGATCCAGGGTCCGCTGAGAGTGGACAGCGGGTTCGGCGATTGCACTCAGCCGGGTCGGACGAAATGCTCCTTGCGGCCGAGCCGCTGGAGTCGCAGCCACTCGCCGAACCCGGCCGGGTCACGTTGCTGGATGAGGAAGTACCAGCCGAACCGCGCATACTCCTGGGGCAGCAGCCTGCGCATCCCGGGCTGGCTCATCAGGTAGCCGCGATTGCGGTAGGTGAAGAAGCGCTTCGTCGGATTGTCGGGGTACTGCGTGTGCATGCGGCCACCCAGGATCGGACGGAACTCGTCGGACCCGTAGGGGTGCAGGTACGCCGTCGTCAGGCAGGTGCCGAAGCGCACGCCGGAGCGGTGCAGGCGCCGGTGGGTCTCCACCTCGTCGCCGCGGAAGAACAGACGCAGATCCGGCACCCCGATCTGTTCGAGGGTCTCGGCCCGGAACAGTGCACCGTTGAACAGCGAGGCGATGCCGGGCAGCAGATCGTCGGACTGCTCGGGGTCATCGGTGCAGAGCTCCGAGCGTGTGCGCCGCCAGGCCAGACCGCGCCGCAACGGGAAGGCGAGGGTGTCCGGGTCGTCGATGTTGACGACCACCGGCGACACCTCGGCGAGCTCGTGCCGGACGGCGCAGTCGAGGAGGGTGGCCAGGACCTCGGGGCCCTCGGGTCGGCCGTCGTCGTCGGCGCACCACACCCAGTCCGCGCCGAGGGCCAATGCGGTCAGCATGCCCAGAGCGAACCCGCCCGCCCCGCCCAGATTCCGCCGAGAGCCGAGGTAGGTGGTCGGGATGGGTTGTGCGGCAACGAGATCGGCAACCTGCTTCTCGTCGGCGTTGTCGACGACGACGATCCGCTCGAGCGGCCGGGACTGCGCGGCGACGACCTTCAGGGATTCGGCGAGCAGCTCGGCACGCCGATGGGTCACGACCACCGCGATCACGGTGGCGGCTGCGGTCGGCGCGCTCACTCGGTGCCACCCGTCGCCGGGGCGTCGTCGTCGTGCATGGCGGCGATCACCTTGCGGACATGGGCGGCGGCCCCCGGTCCCTCGTAGGCGCCGACGACCTCCTCGATGCCGCCGTCCATCCGGATCCTGCCGTGATCGATCCACAGCGCGCGGTCGCAGAGCTGGGCCAGGAACTCGTTGGAGTGGCTGGCGAAGACCAGGATGCCCGACCGTTCGACGAGCGACTCGAGTCGGCTGCGTGCCTTCTTCATGAACTCGGCGTCGACGGCGCCGATACCCTCGTCGAGGATGAGGATCTCCGGGTCGATGCTGGTCACCACGCCCAGTGCCAGCCGCACCCGCATGCCCGTCGAATAGGTGCGCAGCGGCATCTGAAGGTAGTCGCCGAGCTCGGAGAACTCGGCGATCTCGGCGGTCTTCGCCAGCATCTCCTTACGGCTCAGACCCAGGAACATGCCGCGGATGATGATGTTCTCGTACCCGGAGATCTCCGGGTCCATGCCGACCCCGAGATCAAAAACCGGCGCGACGCGCCCGGACACCCGGCAGGCGCCGCGGGTGGGCTCGTAGATCCCCGACAGCAGCCGCAGCAACGTCGACTTGCCTGCCCCGTTGTGGCCGACCAGCCCGACGCGGTCGCCGTGCTCGAGATGCAGGTTGATGTCGCGCAGCGCCTCGACGACGACGGTTTTCGACGAGTTCGCGCCGATCACCCCGCCGGCCGCGCCGATCACCGACTTCTTCAGCGAGCGGGTCTTGGCGTCGAAGATCGGGAAGT
>JASGFO010000244.1:0-5785 GCA_047605505.1 Gordonia sp. (in: high G+C Gram-positive bacteria)
GCGTCCGCATCTGGGACCGCCGCACCCGCCGCTGGATCTGGGTCTGGCAGTAGACCCCTGAGGAACCCGGCCACAAACGGCCACCACCGCCAACCACCGGCCACCCACCCGACGCAACAGCGCGGCCCGGCAGGCCCACACACGGCGGAACCACACCCCAGCAGTCCGGCAACCAGGACCGGACACAACAACCAAGGAGACAACGATGCCACGACAGCACCAGAGCCAGCACCACAACAACCCCCGTCGCCGCCGCCGCGTCCGCATCTGGGACCGCCGCACCCGCCGCTGGATCTGGGTCTGGCAGTAGACTGATCGAGGAATCCACCTGACCCGGACCGGGGACACGTCGCCACCGGTCGCCGAGCCCGACGCACCCGCGTCGGGCTCGGCACGTTTCTCCCGAATCACTCGAACCCAAGGATGTCACGTTGCGAGCCCGCACCGCCATCAGCCGTTTCCGTCCCGCGATGTCTGGGCAGGGGTGGCGTTTCACCCTCGCGACCGGACTCCTCGGCGCGGCCGCAGCCTGTGAGATCGCCGCGATCTTTGTCCTCGCCGACGTCGTCGACGGCGCACTCACCGCCGACGGCGTCGCATCATTCGCAGGTTTGGCGGCACTCTGGCTCGGCGTCACCGCAGCCTCTACCGCGGCCGACTATTACGGACAGGTCATTGCCGTCGCCGTCTCCGAGAAGGTGGTGCTGACACTGCGGGACGATCTCTTCGCCCACGTCCAGCGGCTACATCCGGTGACACACCGTCGGCTTGGCCTCGGCAATCTGGTGGCACGGCATTCCAGCGATCTCGAAGCTGTCGAGTACCTGGTCGGCTCGGGAATGATGCAACTCATCATCGCCGCCCTGCACACCGTCGGACTCGTCGCCGTCGCCTTGGTGATGAGCTGGCAGGTTGCGCTGGTCGCCCTCGCCGCCGTCCCTGTGCTGTGGGCAGTCTCAGCGATCTTCTCACGTCGGCAGGTCGCCGTGACCGAGGATGAGCGCGACGCCAACGCCGACATCGCCGACGCGGTTGCGGCGGCGCTGGCCGGCCACGAAACCGCAGTCGCCTACAACCAAGAGGCCGTCGAACACCGGCGACTACATGCTCACGGGGAGCGGTGGCGTGCGGCACGCCTGGCACAGACACGTGTCGAGGCCGGCTTCGGGGCCGTCATGGGTTTCGGCCAGGTGGTGGTCACACTGGCCATCGCCGTGATGGGAATCTGGCAGGTCCGCCAGGGCAACCTCACGATCGGCCAGCTGCTGGCGCTCACCGGCTACCTCGGAATGTTGTACCCCAAGATGCAGGAGATCGCCGATGCGCGACTGGCCATCGCGGCAGCCGTCGTCAGCGCCGATCGCGTCGCCGAGGTCCTGGACCTGCCGCCGGCCGAGCACGACGCGCCCCACGCGCAGCCACCGGAACGAGCCCGCGCCGCCCGGTCCGGAGTGCCACTCGCCCTGCACCGAGTCACGCTGCGCCGCGGCACCACGCCCGTCCTTGACCAGGTTTCACTCACTCTGTACCCCCATCAGATCACCGCGTTGATGGGCCCGAGCGGCTCGGGCAAAACCAGCCTGGCATCGTTGCTGTGCCGATTCGAGCATCCCGATTCCGGGCGAATTATCCTTGGTGACGCCGATTACGCGGCCCTCACCGGTGCCGGAATCCGCGACGCGGTGACCCTGCTGCCCCAGTCACCGGTCATCCGCGCCGGCACCGTCGCCGAGAACATCGCCTACGGATCACCCGACGCGTCACGGGCCGCGGTCGTACGCGCGGCGACCGCCGCCGACGCTGATGTCTTCATCACCGCCCTCCCCCATGGCTACGACACCGTGCTGGACGAGGGCGGACTCACCCTCTCCGGTGGTCAGCGACAACGAATCGCCATGGCACGAGCGATGATGCGGGATACCCCGATCCTCATCCTCGATGAGCCGACGGCCGGGCTCGACGACGCCTCGCTGTCTCGGATCCTCGCACCCCTGCGCCGAATTGCGGCCGGTCGGACGACTCTGCTGATCACACACGACGCGCGGGTCCTCGCCATTGCCGATCGGATCGTCGAGCTCCGCCACGGACATCTGTGGGACCGGACCCCGCATCCTTGGCGCGAGGAACGGCCAACCGAGCGTCTCACCGTGCGTGGGCGACCCCATGGCCCCCGCCGCACAACGATATGAACATCGTTGCATAGCGCACTGGTGCACTGCTAGCGTGCACCTATGGCGCTCGAGCACGCGATCCTGGTGTCCCTGGCCGAGCGGCCGGGGACGGGATACGAGATCGGGCAGCAGTTCGACCGGTCCATCGGACACTTCTGGTCGGCCACACACCAGCAGATCTACCGCACCCTCAAGAAGCTGCACGCCGACGGACTCGTCAGCTTCGAGCCCGTCGCGCAGGACGGCCGGCCCGACAAGAAGGTCTACACCGTCTCCGACGCCGGACGTCAGGTGCTGGCCGACTGGTCGATGAGCCCCACTCCGATGCAACCCTTGCGCAGCGATCTCGGGGTCAAGCTGCGCGCCGCCGAGTTCGGCGATCTCACCACGATCATCGGCGAGCTCAAACGCCACCGTGACGAGCACGTGGCCCAGTTGAGTCTCTTCCGCCGATTCGAGTCCGACTACTATCCCGACCCCGATGCGCTCGTCGGACGCAAACTGCACCAGTATCTCGTCCTGCGCGGCGGCATCCGCCAGGAGGCCGGATTCATCGACTGGTGCGACGAGGTCATCGCCGCGCTCGAACGCGAACTCACCCGGTGAGCCCCGAAATCCTTGTGCCTGCCCACGTCCAGACAACCGAAAGGTGATGCCATGTCAGCCCCCACGGCACCCACCCCCAACGCCCACTACCCCCATCTGTTCACGCCGTTGCCGATCGGCGGCATCACCCTGCGCAACCGCCTGGTGATGGGCTCGATGCACACCGGTCTCGAAGACCGCATCTGGGACACCGACAAGCTCGCCGCCTACTATGCCGAGCGCGCCAAAGGTGGTGTGGGACTGATCATCACCGGCGGATTCGCCACCTCACGCACCGGCCAGCTCCTGCCATTCGCGGGGAAGATGACCAACCTCGTCGACGTCAAGCGCCACCAGCGCATCACCGGCGCCGTCCATCGCGAGGGCGGCAAGATCGCGATGCAGCTCATCCATGCCGGGCGCTACGGGTACACGCCATTCAAGGTGGCCGCCGGGTCCGAGCCATCGCCGATTCACCCGTTCAAGCACCTCACGATGACCGAGCCGATCATCCGTCACGTCATCAAGACCTTCGGCCAGTCGGCGAAGCTCGCGCGGCAGGCCGGCTACGACGCCGTCGAGATCATGGGCGGCGAGGGTTATCTGATCAACCAGTTCCTGTGCCCGCACACCAATGACCGCACCGACACATGGGGCGGCAGCACCGAGAATCGGCAACGCTTCCTCGTCGAGATCATCACGGAGATGCGCCGCCAGGTGCCCCGGGATTTCCCGATCATCCTGCGTCAATCGATCGCCGACTTCGTCAAGAACGGCCAGACGTGGGACGAGATCGCGCTGATGGCCCGCAAGGCGGAAGAGTTCGGCGTCGACGCGATCAACACCGACATCGGGTGGCACGAGGCCGGTGTTCCGACCATTGTCACCTCGGTACCGCGGGCCGCGTTCGTCAAGTTCACCGAGCGGCTGCGGGACGAGGTCACGATCCCACTGATCGCCAGCAACCGGATCAACACCCCCGAGGTGGCCGAGGAGATCCTGTCCCGCGGCCGCGTCGACGCCGTCTCGATGGCCCGGCCTTTGCTGGCCGATCCCGAGCTCCCCGTCAAGGCGAGCACCGGGCGCGCCGACGAGATCAACACCTGCATCGGCTGCAACCAGGCCTGCCTCGATCATGCCTTCGTCGGCAAGAAGGTGTCGTGCCTGCTCAATCCGCGGGCCGGCCGGGAGACGACGCTGACCCTCGGCGCCACCCGACACGCCAAACACGTCGCGGTCATCGGCGGCGGGCCGGCCGGGCTTGCCGCCGCCGTCTCTGCGGCCCAGCGGGGGCACCGCGTGGAGCTCTTCGAGGCGGGCGAGCAGATCGGCGGCCAGTTCTCCATCGCCGCCCGGATTCCCGGGAAGGAAGAATTCGCCGAGACCATTCGCTATTTCACCCGGCAGCTGGAGATCACCGGCGTCACTGTGCACCTCGGGGTCCGGGTGGGCGCGGAGCGGATCATCACCGGACGGTTCGACGACGTCGTCGTTGCCACGGGCGTCACGCCCCGCATCCCCGATATCGAGGGCATCGATCATCCGATGGTCTGCTCCTACGCCGATGCCGTCCTCGGGCATCGCGAGATCGGCAAGCGGGTGGCCGTCATCGGTGCCGGCGGCATCGGCTTCGATGTCACCGAGTTCCTCACCGTCGATGAGTCCCCGACCCTCAACCTCAAGGAATGGGAGCAGGAATGGGGCATCAGTGAGGATCTGTCCACACCCGGCTTCCTCACCAAGCCGCGCCCCCTGCCCCCGGTCCGCGAGGTGTTCCTCGTCCAGCGCAAGCCGGGACGGCAGGGCAAGGGGCTGGGCAAGACGACCGGTTGGGTGCACCGGGCGACGGTCAAGATGAAGGGTGTCGAACAAATCTCGGGCGCCACCTACGACAAGATCGACGACGCCGGCCTGCACCTGAGCTTCCGCGACGACGACGGCACCGTCCGCGACACCCGGCTGCTCGAGGTGGACAACGTGGTGGTGTGCGCGGGTCAGGAATCGGTGCGTGAACTCGTCGACCCACTGACCGTCGCCGGAGTGCGCACCCATGTGATCGGCGGCGCCGACGTGGCGGCCGAGCTCGACGCCAAGCGCGCGATCCGGCAGGGCACGGAGGTCGCGGCCGGCCTGGAATAGCGTGCACTGCCGGGCCCGTGTGCTGTGGACCCACCGGTTGTGCACAGCCCGCTCACTCACCCGACATATCCGACTGTGACGCACTACACTCTGATCCACGGCAGGATTCTGGCGGGGGCCAGAAGGGGGCGGGATGATGTCGCAGGACTTCTTCGATCTACCCGGCGGCGAGGTAGCGCTGCCGCGACCACCGGCGCAGTCATTCGGCACACTCCCCGCACCTGCCGTCGACCCACGCGCGACCGTGCCACTGACGCCACCCAGCACGTCCGACGGCGGGATGGTCGTCTACACGCGGGCCGCCTGGGAACTGCGCGCGAAGGTCGCGCGGGAGTGCGCTGAGGAGTTGAAGGGAGCGCTGCTCGAGCTCGAGAAAGTCAATCGGAACAACCACTACGGCGACACCATCGAAGGCCGTGACTTTTATGAGCGCGTCGATGTGTGGCTGAAATCATGGCGGGGCAAGCTCCGAGCACAGTTCGCCGCCGCGGAGGAGCTAGCCGAGAAATGCGAGCGTGCGGCAGCCGATCTCGAGGGCGCAGACTCCGCCAATTCCCACTCGTTCGAAATATAGATGCACACTTGCTGATGGCTCCTCGTGACTCACAAATCCAGTGGCGTGCCCCCACAAAGCGCTGGCAGGTTTTCTACGTGATGACCGCCCTCGCACTGATCTCGACTGGCTGCTCGACCGGACCCTCGGATCACGCGACGGAAGCAACCCAGAGCGCCAACGATGGAAGCCCTCCCTCGCCTATGCGCCAAACGGATGATCAGGGTCGCCGCCTACCATTCGATACTGAATTTCCACAGCGTTGGAGTGATGGTAACGACGGCACCAGTTACGAACCGTGCACTGCCCTTTCACCGGACCGGCTCACCGAGCTCGG
>JASGFO010000245.1:0-5747 GCA_047605505.1 Gordonia sp. (in: high G+C Gram-positive bacteria)
GTCGAGGACACCGCGAGACTGCGTGACGCACTGGGTGTTCCGGCTCCGATGGGGGTACCGGCCGCGTTCCTCGCCGAGGTCGCCGACCCGGTCGGCGACCTCGTCCACCGCTATGCGCGCACCCATGGGCCGTTCACCGTGGCGGCGGCCGCCGCACACCTCGGCCTCGGCCCCGCCGTCGTCCGCGACACGCTGGCCCGTCTCGCGGGCGAACGGATCGTCGTCGAAGGCGACTTCCTGCCGGAGACATCCCCCGCCCCGGAGACATTTCCCAGTGCCTCGCGCGAACGGTCGACCCAGTGGTGCCACGCCGAGGTTCTCGGAGCGCTCCGGCGTGGTTCGCTGGCGGCCGGGCGCGCCGAGATCGAGCCGGTCGACGCCGCGACCCTGGCCCGGTTCACGCTCGCCTGGCAGCACGTCGACCCAGGCGAGCGGTTGACCGGCGTCGACGGGGTCGCTGTCGTCCTCGACCAACTGGCCGGTTACCCGCTGCCCGCATCGGCCTGGGAATCGTTGATCCTGCCCGCCCGGGTCAGCGACTACCGCCCGGCCATGCTCGACGAACTCCTCGCGGCCGGGGAGATCGTATGGTCGGGTGCCGGCCGGATCGGCGCCGCCGACGGCTGGATCCGCTTCTGCCCCAGCGATCTCGCCGACGTCCTGCTGCCCGCCGCCGACGCCATCGACGTCACCGAGGTGCACCGCGTCCTGCTCGAACGGTTCACCGCCGCCGGCGGGCTGCGCTTCGCGCATCTCGCCGCTGCCTTCGATGACGCCGGCACCGCCCCATCACCGCCACCGCCCACCGAGATCGAGGCCGCGATCTGGGATCTGGTGTGGTCGGGTCACCTCAGCAATGACACCTTCGCCCCGGTCCGGGCACTGATCGCGCCGCGGCGCTCGGCCTCGTCTCGATCGGTGCCGTCTCGATCGGTGCCGTCGCATCGCTCGCGCGGGCGCGCACCACGCCTGCGGCCAGCCCGGTTGAGTACCCGCCACCTGATCGCGGGCACGCCGGCCGCCCCGGCACCGCCGACGGCGTCGGGGCGGTGGTTCACGCTCGGCGCCCGCCTCGACGATCCCACCGTGGCCACGTCGGTCCGATGCGATCAACTGCTCGCCCGCCACGGCGTGGTCACCCGCGGCGCTGTGGGCACCGAGAACGTGCCGGGCGGGTTCGCGCGGATCTACAAGGCGCTGTCGGTCTTCGAGGACAGCGGGCAGGCGCGGCGCGGCTATTACGTCGACGGTCTCGGCGGCGCCCAGTTCGCGGCCACCACCACCGTCGACGAGTTGCGCCGCCACACCGCCGATCCCGACGGCACCCGCGCACCCGGGAATGCCGTCCTCCTCGCCGCCACCGACCCGGCGAATCCCTTCGGCGCGGCCCTGGCCTGGCCCGACCGCCCGGATGCCGGCGGCCACCGGCCCGGCCGCAAACCGGGCGCACTCGTCGTCCTCGTCGACGGTGACCTCGCGCTCTTCGTCGAACGCGGTGGCAAGAGCGTACTCACCTTCACCGCGGCCGCGGCCAAGCTCGGCGCGGCCGCCACCGCACTCGCCGATGCCGTTGCGGCCGGAGGCGTCTCACGGCTCACCATCGACCAGATCGACGGAGTCACCGCACTGCGCTCGGATCTCGCGCCGCTCCTCGTCGAGGCGGGATTCGCGACGACGCCGCGCGGTCTGCGCAGCCATCACGGTCACCATGCCCGAGGGTGACACCGTCTACCAGACCGCGGCCCGGCTGCGTGTCCTGGAGGGCCAGACACTGCGCCACACCGATTTCCGGGTACCGGCACTGGCCTCCGCCGATCTCACGGGCGGCACCGTCGCGCGGGTGCGCTCGCGCGGAAAGCATCTGCTGATCGACGTCACCGGCGAGCCACCGGTCGCGATCCATTCGCACCTGTTGATGGAGGGCGCGTGGGACATCCATCCCACCGGGCAGCGGTGGCGGCGGCCCGGCCACTCCGCGCGGGTCATTCTCGCCACCGAACATTATGAGGCCGTGGGCTTTTCGCTCGGTATTCTGGAGTTGCTCACCGATCCGGCCGAGGTGGGCACGGCGCCGGGCAGTGTGGGTGCCGTGCTCGCCCACCTCGGACCGGATCTGCTCGGCGACGATTGGGACGCCGACGAGGCGGTGCGCCGCCTCGCAACCCAGTCCTCGGTCGCCGTCGGTCTGGCGCTGCTCGATCAGCGGCTGCTGGCCGGCATCGGCAACGTGTACCGCAGCGAGGTGTGTTTTCTGCGCGGAATCGCCCCGACGCGCCCCATAGGCGATGTCGACGTACGCGCGCTGGTCGATCTCGCGCACCGGCTGCTGTGGGCGAACCGGCTCCGGCCGGCCCGCACCACCACCGGCGACACCCGCCGTAACGCGCGGCTGTGGGTGTACGGGCGGGGCGGGCAGTCGTGCCGACGCTGCGCCACGCCGATCAACCGCGGCGAACTCGGCCCGCCGGGCCGAGAACGCGTCGTGTACTGGTGCCCGCGGTGTCAGAGGTGAGGGCACCAGAGGTGAGCCGGGCTCAGACCGGGTACCGGTCCGGCTCGGGTCCGAAGGCGAAGCGCCGCGCGGTGATCTCCTCCACCGCGATCTCGACGTAGTTGTATTTCAGCGTCGGCAGCCAAGGGGTGAGCGGGAGGTCGTCGGCGGCGGCGATCTCGCCGACACCGGTCAGGATGCGTGCCTTGCCCTTGGCGATGACGCTCCACCCGTTCGCGGTGTCGTGGCCGTCGGCCTCGAAGGCGACGAGCTCGTTGACCACCAGCTCACTCAGTTTGGTGCCCTCGCCGGTGCGGAAGACGATGCGGCCGTCCCCCGCGTAATGGTTCACCGGGAAGATGTCGGGCTGTCCGCCCACACTCACCGCCAGGCGCCCCAGTTCGGCCGCTCCCAGCAGTTCCCAGGCCCGCTGGTCGGTCAACACCTCAATCGGGTTGTCCACCATGACGACTCCCTTCTACCTCGATTTCCACCTGACTTTCAGTGTCCGCCGGCGGCGCCGCCGCGCGAAGTGCCGAAAGTCCTGTATCGGCGATGGTGGCCGAGGGCCGGGTCGTCAGTCCTCGGGAATCGGCACCGGTTCGAGGATCTCCGCACGCGACTCGGGTGCCGCGGCCCGCAGGGCGTCGGCCGATTCATCGTCGGGCTGTCGCTGTGATGCGATCTCGGCGGCGACCCGGGAATCATAGGTCTCGATCTCGAATGCGATGCGCTCGTCGTCCCAGCCGAGGATGGGTGCCAGCAGTTCGGCGACCTCCTGCGCGCAGTCGACGCCGCGGTGGCTGTACTCGATCGAGATCCGGGTCCGCCGGGCCAGCACGTCCTCGAGATGCAGCGCCGCCTCGTTCATGGCCGCGTACACCACCTCGACGCGCAGGTACTGCGGCGCGGCGGCCAGCGGCCGCAGCAGCGAGGGATCGTGGTCGGCGAAGTACAGCACGTCATCGATCAGCGATCCGTACCGGTTGAGCAGCCGCCGCACCCGGTAGGGATGGAGTCCGAACCGTTTGCCGAGATGTTCACACTGGTTGATCAACGCGAAATAGCCGTCGGCGCCGACCAACGGCACCCGTTCGGTGATCGACGGCGCCACCCGGGTCGGGATGAAGTCGTCGCAGGCGTCGACGGCGTCGGCTGCCATCACCCGGTAGGTCGTGTACTTGCCGCCCGCGATCGACACCAGACCGGGCGCGACCCGTGCCACCGCGTGCTCGCGGGAGAGCGTCGACGTCGACTCGTCCTCCCCCGCCAGCAGCGGCCGCAGCCCCGCATAGACACCCTCGATGTCGTCGTGGGTGAGCTTGGTGACCAGCACCGTGTTGACGTGGTTGAGGATGTAGTCGATGTCGGAATGCGTCGCCGCAGGGTGCGCGAGGTCGAGGTTCCAGTCGGTATCGGTGGTCCCGATGATCCAGTGCGTCTCCCAGGGAATCACGAACAGCACCGACTTCTCGGTGCGCAGGATGATCGCCGTCTCGCTCACGATGCGGTCGCGGGGCACGACGATGTGCACGCCCTTCGACGCCCGCACCCGGAAATGTCCGCGTTCATGCGAGAGCGCCTGCACCTCGTCGGTCCACACCCCGGCCGCGTTGATGACGCAGTGTGCCCGGATCTGCGCGGTCTCCCCGGTCTCGGTGTCACGCACCCGCACCCCGAGCACGCGGTCGGCCTCCCGCAGGAATCCCACCACCTGCGTCGAGGTCCGCACCACCGCACCGTAATTCGCCGCGGTCCGGGCCACGGTCAGCGAATGCCGGGCGTCGTCGACGACGGTGTCGTAGTAGCGGATACCGCCGATCAGCGAATCACGGGTGAGCGCCGGGGCCACCCGCAACGCTCCCGATCGTGTGACATGACGCTGTCCCGGAACGGATTTCGCGCCGCCCATCCGGTCATAGAGAAAGATGCCGGCCGCGACGTACGGACGCTCCCACACGCGTTGGGTCAACGGGTACAGGAACGGCAGCGGCTTCACCAGATGCGGGGCCAACAGGCTCAACGAGAGCTCCCGCTCCCGCAGGGCTTCTTTCACCAGTCCGAATTCGAGCTGTTCGAGGTACCGCAGCCCGCCGTGGAACATCTTCGACGAGCGGCTCGACGTACCCGACGCGATGTCCCGGGCCTCCACCAACGCCACCCGCAGGCCCCGGGTCGCGGCATCGAGGGCGGCGCCGACGCCGACGATGCCACCGCCGACGACGACGATGTCGAACTGTTCGGTCGCCAGCCGCCGCCAGGCCTCCGCCCGGTAGAGCGGACCCATATCCGCAGGCCGGTCCGGGTTGAACTCGGTGGTCATGGTTCGTCAGCGTAATTCATCCATCCCGGGTGCACCGCACACGACACCGGCCCGCGTGCGACCAGATTCCCACCACGGTGCCGCGATCGGTCAGGGCAGCACGTCCACCCGCCTGACCGACCGCGTCCCCACTACGGGGTGAAGTGGACGAGCACCGCGACCACCCCCGCCGCACCGCACAGCGCGGTCGCCGCCTCGTAGGCGGTCTCGGCGAGCCGTCGGGTGGGGGCAAGGTCGGGGTCGACGGCATACGCCAACGCATGGAAGGCCCGCGCCCGGCGGAATGCGCGGGTCTGTTGTTCGACATCGCCCGCACGGTGTGCCAGCGCGGCGGCGACCTCATGACGGGTGATCGCCGCGGTCAGCTCACCTCGCGTGGCTGGTGACACCCGCCCCTGATCGCGCCACTGCGACAGCACGTCGGGGATCGGCGCGACCCGGCCGAGATCCAGCGCATCGAGCACGGAGATGCTCAGCAGGCGCAGACACTCGTCATGGTCGGTGGGTGCGATGCGGTCGACGAGCCCGGCCACCCCGCCGGGCAGCCGCGCCACCCGGCGCAACGAGTCAGTCACGACGCTCCCGGGTCAGCTCTGACTCGGTCGGACCAAAGCCGGAATCATCTGTCGTGGAAGAGTTCTCCGGGGTGTCGCCGGAACGGACGGCCGGCTCGGACGGTCCTGGCGACCCGGTCCCGGACCCGGTGGTCGGCGCGGCCACCCCGGCGGCGGCCGAGGTCGCCGCGCGGGCCGACCAGTCGCCGAGCACCGATGGCCCGACCAGCGGCAGATCCCCGACGATCTCGCGGCCGTGCTCGCCGCTGTGCAGGTACGCCGCCGGTCGATGCCGGTCATCGCGCTCGCTGCCGGCGCGGCTGCCGCCGGCGGGCGGCAGGCCCGGTGTGGGACGCGGCGTGGTCCCCGGGGAACCGCC
>JASGFO010000246.1:0-5695 GCA_047605505.1 Gordonia sp. (in: high G+C Gram-positive bacteria)
CCGAACCCGCTGATTAAGAGTCAGCTGCTCTGCCAATTGAGCTAATGGCGCTTGGTGAACCGAGAGGAAACACTACAGGACCATCCGGCTCGATGTGAAATCGCCTGGTCAGGGCTGGTTTTCGAGTGCGGATCGCGGAGGCCGCACCCGCCGAAGACAGATGTTGCTGTCCGCTCCGGATTCCGGAGCGGACAGCAACATTTCTACCGTCCAACCGTCAGAGGCTACGCGTTGCCGCGCTTCCACACCGACCACGGCACGTTCCAGTCACCGAGACCGTCGTCGCCGGGCAGGATCGGTCCCACGGCGTGCTTCACGGTCACGATGTCACCGCGCAGGGCGTGGGTGCGGAACCAGTACGCGTTGTCGGGGCTCACGTTGAGGCACCCGTTGGAGACGTCGTCGTAGCCCTGATCGCCGATCGACCACGGCGCCGAATGCACATAGATGCCGCTATAGGAGATGCGGCTGGCATCCTCGACCACCTCGCGATAGCCGCCCGGCGAACCCACCGGCACACCATAGGTCGAGGAGTCCATGATCACGCTCGGCACCCGTTCGGCGACGATGTAGACACCGTTGTTGGTGGGCGTGGAGTCCTTGCCCATCGACGTCGGCATCGTGCGGACCACCCGGCCGTTGACCTTGACCACGATCTGGTGGGTGTTGTCGTCGGCCTCGGCGATGAAGCTGCGCCCGACGGTGAAGTGGGTGGTGAGATTGTTGTCACCGAACACCCCGCCCCCCAGATCGATGCCGCGGGTGTTGACCGCGACACTCACCTTGGTGCCCGACTTCCAGTAGTTCTCCGGACGCCACCGCAGCATCGAGTCGTTGACCCAGTAGAAGGCACCCTCGACGGGCGGATCGGTGGTGACCTGGATGGCGCGCTGCGCGTTGCGCTTGTTGGTGACCGGCTGGTCAAAGTTGATCATCACCGGCTGCCCGATACCCACGGTCTCACCGTCGTCGGTGACCGCGGTCGCGGTCGCGGTCGCCTCCGCCGAGGCCGTGGTGAACTGCAATTTGCGCGCCCCGGCCCCCTCCACACCATTGGCGGCCGCGGTGATCGTGTACCGCTCACCGAAGTCGAGTCGGCCCGACCGTGCCGTCCATGTCGCACCGTCGGCCGACATCGACCCGGGCACCGTGCCGTCGGGCCCGGTCACCACGACCGACTCCAGCGCCCCGTTGGTGGCGGTCACCCGCAGCGGCGCCCCGGGCATCACCCCCACGGCGTCGTCGCGCACCGGACGGCCGTTCCACCCGGTCACCCCGATCGACGGATCCGCCAGCGACTCCAGCCCCGGAACATTGCCCACTGCCCCTGAATACGACGACGACGCCGTGCAACCAGGCATAACGGTCACAGCGGCGCCGACGGTGAAGAGGAGGAGCGCGTTTCGGGCCTGCCGGCCCCGCGCCCGGATCAACTCACGACCTTGCGGATCACCAGAACGACAACGACAACACCCACCCCGGCGAGGGTGTACTTGACCGCCGGCTTGTTCAGCGTGGCCACGGCCGTCGCCTTGGCGTCGTCGGCCAGGCGTTGCGGGTTGGCCCGTTCGACGAGGGCGTCGAGCGTGCCCGCCAGTTCTTCGCGGGCCTTCGCGATATCTTGCTCGATTCGGTCGGTATCCCCGGCCACGTCATCCTCCCAGAAGCTCACGATGCAGTACCTGCCCAGGGTACGCCATCACCGGACGCAGAACGTCGTCGCCAATCCGATAGCCTGGGAATCATGGCAGGCACAGCGCGTCTCGAGGTCGGCGACAAGGCACCGGCATTCACCCTCCCCGATGCCGAGGGCAATCCGGTCTCCCTCGCCGACTACGCCGGACGCAAGGTCATCGTCTACTTCTATCCCGCCGCGTCGACGCCCGGCTGCACCAAACAGGCCTGCGACTTCCGGGACAATCTCGCCGAACTCAACGAGGCGGGCATCGACGTCCTCGGCATCTCCCCCGACAAGCCCGCCAAGCTCGCAAAATTCGTTGCGGCCGAGGGATTGACCTTCCCGGTGCTGAGCGATCCGGACAAGACGGTGCTCACCGAGTGGGGCGCGTACGGGGAGAAGAAGCTCTACGGCAAGATCGTCGTCGGCGTGATCCGCTCGACGTTCCTCGTCAACGCCGACGGCACGATCGGCGCCGCCCAGTACAACGTCCGCGCCACCGGCCACGTCGCCAAGCTGCGGCGTGACCTCGCGGTCTGACCGGCGGAGTCGCTCCCCACCGCCCCCACCAGCCGCGATGACCACCGAACCACTCCTGCCCCGCAAGCGCCCCACCCAGGAGCGCAGCAAGCGGAAGTTCTCGGCGATGCTGTCCACCGCGCGGGATCTGCTCACCGAGGTCGGCTTCGAGTCGGTGACCTGTGAGGAGATCGCCGCCCGCGCCGAGGTGCCGATCGGCACCCTCTACCAGTACTTCGCCAACAAGTACGTGATCGTGTGCGAACTCGACCGCCAGGACACCGTGGCCGTCCGCAAGGAGCTCGCGGCGTTCGCCGCCGAGGTCCCGTCGCTGGACTGGCCGGTCCTGCTGGAGAGATTCCTCGATCACCTCGCCGCCCTGTGGCGCGACGATCCGTCCCGACGGGCGGTCTGGCTGGCCGTCCAGTCGACCCCGGCGACCCGTGCCACCGCGTCGCTCAACGAGAAGGTCCTCGCCGACCAGGTGTCCCGGATGATCGCCCCGCTCACGCCGTCACAGCGCGAACGCCGCGAGATGATGTCGCAGGTGCTGGTGCACACCGCCTACTCGCTGCTCAGCTTCTCGGTGCAGGACGGCCACGACCATGCGGAGACCGTCGCCGAGCTCAAGCGCATGCTCGCGGGGTACCTGCTCCTGGAAGAGGCCGTGTGATCGGCGCTTGCGCGGTGAGACCTACCCCTCCTCGATGATCACCACCGCGGCCGCGGTGGGACCGTCGTGCGTGAGCGAGACGTGCAGGCGGGTGTCGGCGAGATGTTCGGCGATCTCGCCGGACAGCCGCAGCGCGGGCCGGCCCCAGTTGTCGGTGACCACCTCGATGTCGCTGTGCCGGATCAGCGGCAACAGCGGTGAGTGTGCGAACCGGCTCACCGACCACGCCTTGACCAGCGCCTCCTTGGCCGCCCAGCGCGCGGCGAGGTGGCGGGCGTCGCCGCCCGTGCCCACCTTGGCGTCACGGCGCTCACCAACGGTGAACCGCTCGGCGAACATCGTCCCGGGCTGGGCGAGTTGCTCGGCGAACTCCGGGACCGACACGATGTCGATCCCCACTCCGATGATCGCCATGTCTCAGCGGTCCGCGGGCGCGCCGTAGGCACCGGCACCGTCGAGCCGCACCGACGCGTCGAGCAGCAGCGCCGCCTCGGCATCGTGCTCGTCGACGGTCTCGTCGAAGCGTCGGTTGGCCGGACGCCGGTAGGCCGGCTCGCCACCGCACATCGCCGCGAGCCGACGCTGCGCCCCGTTGCGCTCACGCTCGGCCGCACGCCGCTCATAGCCGGCGCGCTCGTCACCCAGGGTCGCCAGGAACGCCTCGGGATGGACGATGGCGATGAGCCCGGAGACATGCCCGAAGCCGAGGCTGGTCAGCAGACCGGCCTTGAGCGGGAGTCGCTCCCCCATCCGCAGGGTCTCCCGCGGCCACACCAGGTGCGGATGGTCGCGCATCTGCTCGTCGACGCAGTCGAGGCTGCGGTTGGGCGGGATCACCCCGTCACGCAGCACCTGGCACAGACCGATCAGCTGGAACGCGGCCGCACCGCCCTTCGCGTGCCCGGTCAGTGACTTCTGCGAGACGACGAACAGCGGTGCGCCGTCGCTCCGGCCGATCGCCGACGCGAGCCGCTCGTGCAACTCGGCCTCGTTGGGGTCGTTGGCCCGCGTCGAGGTGTCGTGCTTGGACACCACGGCCACGTCGTCGGCGCTGACGCCGAGCGCGGCCAGCGCGGTGGCCAGCGGCGAACCCAGTTGTCCCCGGGCGGCTCCCAGCGCGCCCAGACCGGGCGCAGGAATCGAGGTGTGCACACCGTCGCCGAAGCTCTGGGCCCAGCCGACAACGCCGAGCACCGGCAGACCCATCTGCGCAGCGACATCGCCGCGGGCGAGCAAGATCGTTCCGCCGCCCTGGGATTCGACGAATCCGCCGCGGCGCCGGTCATTGGCGCGGGAGTAGCGACGCTCGTCGATGCCACGTGCGGCCAGCTTGGCCGATTCCGCGGTCGCCGACATCGCGCCGAAGCCCACGATGCCCTCGATCCCGAGGTCATCGAATCCGCCGGCCACCGCGAACAGCGCCTTGCCCAGCCGAATCTTGTCGACCCCTTCCTCGACCGAGACGGCCGCGGTCGCGCAGGCCGCCACCGGGTGGATCATCGCGCCGTAGCTGCCCACGTACGACTGAACCACGTGTGCGGCAACGATGTTCGGCAGCGCCTCCTGCAGGATGTCGTTGGCCTTGGCCTCGCCGAGCAGCGTGTTGATGTACAGCTCGCGCATCGAGGTCATGCCACCCATACCGGTGCCCTGCGTGTTGGCGACCAGGCCCGGGTGCACCCAGCGCATCAGCTCGGACGGGGTGAAGCCCGACGAGAGGAACGCGTCGACAGTCGCGACGAGATTCCACAGCGCCACCCGGTCCACCGACTCGACCATGTCGGCCGACACCCCCCAGCGGGTCGGATCGAATCCGGTGGGGATCTGCCCGCCGACGGTGCGGCTCAGCGCGAACTGCCGCGGCACGCGGATCTCGGTCCCGGCCAGGCGCGTGACCTGCCACTCGCCTGATTCCGCATCGGCGACGACGCGCGTGCGTTCGGGGTCGGCGGCGGCGAAGGCGCGGGCCTCGGCCTCCGACGCGACGGTGAACGAGAGGTCCTCGTCGAGGAAGACCGAGGTGAGCAGCGGCGAGGTGTTGTCGACCATCGCGCCGTCGTCGACGTAGCGGCGGATACCGCACCGGGAGACGACCTCGTCGTGGTAACGCTCGGCGATCTCGTGCTCGGGCACCGGATCACCGCTGGCGGCGTCGTACCAGCCGGGCTTGGGATTGCGCTCCCACACGATCAGACCGGTGTTCCACGCGAGTTCCGCAACGCCTGCGGCGGAGAGCTTCTCGTCGACCTCCATCTCGAAGCGGGTGCGCGCCGAACCGTACGGTCCGAGTTCGCCTGCCCCGACGATCACGACCAGGTCGGCGGGTGTGGCGTCGATCGCGGGCCAGGCCGGGGTCACCGGTGTGCTCGCGCGGGCCGGCGCCGGCAGGGCCGGCACCGTGGCCTGCGCCGCCTCGGCGCTCTGGGCCGGGTCGGACTCCTCGGCCGTCGCGGCCTGTGCCGCGAGCGCCTTCAGGTCGATCGACGGATCGAGCCCGCCGGTGAAATCGGCCGTGACCGCTGCCGTGCGGGCGTCGGCGCGCACACCCACGTCGCACAGGCCGAGGAGATTCTCGGCCATCTCGGCGGTGGTGAAGGTCCGTACCCCCGCGGCCTCGACCGCGGCGACCATGCCGTCGTTGTGGCCCATCAGGCCCGTCCCGCGGACCCAGCCGATCAGAGCGTGCGCGAGCGTCGCGTGGGCACTCCAGTCCTCGGCGCCCCAGCGGGCGACGAGCGCGTCGAGAGCGGCCTTGGCCTCACCGTACGCGCCGTCGCCGCCGAACATGCCGCGGTTGGGCGAGCCCGGCAGGACCACGTGCAGGC
>JASGFO010000247.1:0-5620 GCA_047605505.1 Gordonia sp. (in: high G+C Gram-positive bacteria)
GCGCCCGGCACCGAACCGGCCCACCCCGCGCCCCGCCGCGGCACCCGTGGCGGCCGCGACCGCCGCCCGGTCCGGCTGGACCACCGGCCAGAAGGTCCTCGCGGCTGTGGCCACGGTGCTGCTCGTCGGCGCGATCGCGCTCCTGGGTTACTTCGTGGCCAGCGGCAATGACGAGACCCCGAGCATCCCGACGTCGACCACGGTCTCCGACACCCCGTCCACCGAGGAAGACACCCCGACGACCACCACCAGCGAGGAGTCCACGACCACCGAGTCGGTTCCCACCTTCATCGAGGAAGACACCGACGAGGACGACACCGAGGAGACGACGACCACCCAGACCTCGACCCGCACCACGCGCACGACGACCGACCAGTTCCCGACGCAGCCGCCGGACGGCGGTGCCACGGTCCGAACGCCCTGCGCCCCACCGCTCCCGCTGCCTCTGTGCTGAACATGACCACACCGCATCTGCTCTCCGAACGCTATGAACTGGGCGAGACGCTCGGTTTCGGCGGCATGTCCGAGGTGCACTACGCCCGCGACCTGCTGCTGAACCGTGATGTCGCCGTCAAGGTGCTGCGGGCCGACCTCGCCCGGGATCCGTCGTTCTACCTGCGGTTCCGCCGCGAAGCCCAGAACGCGGCCAAACTGAACCATCCGACGATCGTGCAGGTCTTCGACACCGGCGAGGCCGAGACCGAGGAAGGGCCGCTGCCCTTCATCGTGATGGAGTACGTCGACGGTGAGACGCTGCGCGATGTGCTGCGCCGCACCGGGCATGTCGCCCCCCGCCAGGCGATGACGTGGATGGCCGACGTGGCCGCCGCGATGGACTTCTCCCACCGCAACGGGATCGTGCACCGGGACATGAAGCCGGCCAACGTGATGATCGACACCTCGGGTGCGGTCAAGGTGATGGACTTCGGCATCGCGCGGGCGATGAACGACACGTCGGCGACGATGACCCAGACCAGCGCGGTCATGGGCACCGCGCAGTACCTCTCGCCCGAGCAGGCCCGTGGCATCAAGGTGGATCCGCGCAGCGACATCTACTCGATGGGGTGTGTGCTGTTCGAGCTGATGACCGGGGAGCCGCCGTTCACCGGGGACTCCCCGGTGGCCGTCGCCCACCAGCACGTGCACGAGGATCCGCGCTGGCCGTCGGAGGTGCGGTCGGAGATCCCGCCGGAACTCGACTCCATCGTCATGAAGGCGATGAGCAAGAACAAGGAGAACCGCTACCAATCGGCGGCCGAGCTGCGCGCCGACCTGATCAAGGTGCTCGCCGGCGGCAAGCCGTCGGCGCCGCTGCTGATGTCCGAACAGGACCGGGCCGCCCTGCACGATTCCGGGGCCCGCCGGGCGCTGCGCGCCGACAGCGGACGCCAGCCGCGGGCCGCAGGCCCCGCCGACGACGAGACCCCCGCGGTCCGCAAACGGCCCGCCTGGGTGGTCGTCGGCGCGGCGGTGCTGGTGGCGATCCTGCTGATCGGCGGCCTGTTCTGGTGGGCGCCGTGGTCCTCGGATTCCACCGAACACAAGGTCGCGGTACCCGCGGTCAACGGGCTGTCGGCCGCTGCCGCGCAGGCCACCCTCAAACGCGCCGGATTCGTCGTCAGACAACGAAACGAGCCCTCGGAGACCGTCGCCGCCGGCAAGGCCACCCGCTCGGCGCCGGGCGAGAATGTGCCCGCCGCCGAGGGATCGACGGTGACGCTGTTCATCTCCAGTGGCCGGGAACGCCAGCGGCTGCCCGACGTCAGCGGCAAGACGCAGCAGGAGGCCACCACACTGCTCCGTCAGTCCGGCTTCACCAATGTCCGAGCGACCGAGGTCAACTCGGTCGACGTGCCCGTCGGCATCGTCATCAACACCAACCCCGCGATCGGCAGCGACGCACCGATCCGCGACACCGTGGTGCTGCGCGTCAGCAGCGGCCCCAAGAACGTCACCGTGCCCGACGTCGTCGGCGAATTCGAGTCCACGGTCCGAGCCCAGCTCGATGATCTCGGCCTGCGCGTGGCCACCGTGGAAGGCGATTCCGAGCTCGCCGCAGGCAAGGTCATCAGCTCCAGCCCCAACGCCGGGACCGTCGTCAAACAGGGCAGCATCGTCCAGCTGACCGTCTCCCGCGGCAACCAGGTGAGCATGCCCAACCTGTCCGGTCAGACCCCCGACCAGGCCCGGGCCACCCTGCGCCGCCTCGGCTGGACGGGTTCGCTGTCGACGGGGAGCCGCAACGTGGGCCTCGCCAGCCCCGACGACGGCCGGGTCCTCTCACAGAGCCCCGCCGGCGGCACCCAGATCAACAAGAACCAGACGGTCAGCGTCGTGGTGGGCCGGGCCAGCCTGCTGCCCAACTGACACCCCGAGGATGCCCCGGTGCGCAGCGCGCCCCCCGGGGGGTCACCGGGGGCCGATGGCCTCGGCCATCTCCTTCTCCAGGGCCGCCACGCGCGCCTCGTCGACGACGAGGCCGCACGCGCCGAGCCAGTTCGCGAGCATCCGGTGCCCGCCCTGGGTGAGCACGCTCTCCGGATGGAACTGCACACCGTGGATGGGCAGGTCGCGGTGCCGCATCGCCATGACGATCCCGCTCTCGGTGCGGCCGGTCACCACCAGCTCGTCGGGAATCGTCTCCGGCAGCACCGTCAACGAGTGATAGCGCGTCGCGGTGAACGGATCCGGCAGCCCCCGCAGCACCCCGTCCTGCTCGTGGTGGACCAGCGAGGTCTTGCCGTGCAGCAGCTCAGGTGCCCGGTCGACGGTGGCGCCGAACGACGCGCCGATCGCCTGATGGCCCAGACACACCCCGAGCAGCGGCAGACCGGCTGCCGCGGCGACACCGACCAGCGGCATCGTCGCCCCCGCCCGCTGCGGGGTTCCCGGTCCGGGGCTCAGCAGAACACCGTCGAACCCGGCGACCGCGGCCCGCAGCACCGCGTCGGGGTATCCGCCCGCGGCGTCCCGCAGGCGGTCGTCGTCGTTGCGCCAGACCTCCGCCCCGACACCGAGCTGCCCCAGATACTGCACGAGGTTGTAGACAAAGCTGTCGTAGTTGTCGATCACCAGAATCCGGCCGGTCACCACAGTGAGGCTACCCGGGTCGCCGGCCGGCGCCACGCTCGCCCGGGCAGGCCGACCTGGTGCGATACCGTGGTAGCACCCTTGCCCGCCCACCGACGGCGCGGGCCGACCTTCGTGAACACGCCGCGGACGAGTGTCCGCGCGCACCGGATCAGAGGAAGTCATGCCGAAGTCAAAAGTCCGCAAGAAGACCGACTACACCATCAACCCCGCAAGTCGGACACCGGTGAAGGTGAAGGCGGGACCGTCGAGCTCGATCTACGTCGGCACGATGCTCGGCCTGATGCTGCTGGGCCTGGCCTGGCTGATCGTGTACTACCTCGGCGCCGCCGACGACAAGTACGGCTCGCCCGGCCAGGCGCTGCACTGGATGGCTCAGCTCGGCGCGTGGAACTTCCTCATCGGCTTCGCCCTGATGGTGGCCGGGCTGTTGATGACCATGCGGTGGCACTGACCACCGTCACCCCGCCATCGCCCGCCATCACCCCGCCACTATCGCCCGAGGTCAGCGACCTGTGCACAGCTATCCACACTGTGGAAATCACATGTGTGTAATTCATCCCCACTGTGAGTAACTCCTGTGGATAACTCATCGGCAGTGTCCACAGAGGCCTGGTCGACCCCCCGCGTGGCGGCTGCCGCACTGCTCACCGGCGGCATCGCGCTGCTCGGCTGCGCACTCACCATCGCCACCGACGCGGCCGGACGCACGCTCATCGCGGTCGCCGGCGTACTGCTGCTCGCCGTCGGCGGCCAGGCCGCCGCGCTCCGGCCACGACTACGGCTCGTCGTCGGATCTGCGGATACACCGGCCACCCTCACGGTGCGCCGACTCACCGGCACCCGCTCGCTGACCCCGGGTGAGGTGACCCGAATCCGGGTGCTCGGGCTGCGTCGGATCGGTCGCCGCAGCACGCAGCTCGAGATCGATTTCGCGGTCGACGGCCAGGCCGAACCCGCTCTCGCGGTCTTCGGCCGGTGGGATCTCGGTGCCGACCCGGCCGGGGTCGCCGAGACACTGCACAACGCGGGCTTCGGTGTCGCCGACCTCGACGGTGACGGCCGATAGCCGGGGTTCGGGTTCGCGGCGTTCAGGTGCGGTAGATGTGCGCCCGGTGGTTGATGTCAAGGATGACGAGGGTGCGGTGTGGTTCGTCGATGCGGAGCAGGATGCGGTAGTCGCCGCGGCGCGCACTGTAGGTGCCGTCGAGGTCGTTGCGGAGTGGCTTGCTGAGTCGGCGAGGGTTCTCGGCAAGAGGTCCGGCAACAAATTCGATGACCGCGTGTACAACGCGGCCGGGGAGCCGGGCGAGTGATCGCTTCGCTGCGGAGGCAAACTCCACGGCGTACGGCGCGTCGGTCATTCACCAATGCCGAGTTCGGAGCGTAGATCCGCAAGCGAGGTTGTCTCACCAGCGGCGTATTCGCGACCGCCGGCGTCGACAGTTTCGCGGATGCCCGGTTGAGACAGCCAGTGGATCGTCTCGTTCATCTCGTCGAGGTCGTCGACGGAGATGAGCACCGCAGCCGGTTTGCCGTGCTTGGTGATCGTGATGCGGTCGTGCGTCTTGTCGACCGCATCGACAAGTGCGGAGAGCTTATCTTTTGCTTCGCCGAACGGTAGCGTCGTCATGCGCCCATAGTAGCCACATAAGAGGCCATAATCGGGCCCTACTTTAGGCCAGGAAAGCGCCCTACGCTGAGCTACCGCACATAGACGAGCACGGCTCCGGTGTAGGTGAGCGCCACCAGGATGCTGATGCCCAGCGCGATCACGAGCAGCGCGGCCGCGCCGCCATAGCCGACCGCGGTGATCGTGCGGGCGTTCCCCGACGGCACGATGGCCGGCGCGTAGACCTGCACCGCCGCGGCTGCGGCGCCGAACAGCAGTCCGCCGACATGCGCGGGCAGGGACACCCCGGTCAGCGTGAAGGACATCACCAGGTTGACTCCGATGATGGTCAGGACCGGCGTCGCCGACATCCGCAGGCGCAGCACGACGACGAGCATTGCGCCCATCAGGCCGAAGATCGCGCCCGAGGCGCCCGCCGAGCGGGTGTCGTCGGCCTGGAACACCATGACCGCGGCACTGCCGCCGAGGAGTGCGGTCAGATAGACCAGGAGATATCGGCCGGTGCCCAGGACCTTCTCCAGGTCCCGCCCGAGCAGATAGAGCGAAATCATGTTGACCGCGAGATGCAGCACGCCGTAATGCAGGAACCCGGCGGTCAGCAACCGCCAGTATTGGCCGAGGAAGACGTTGCCGCGCACCAGCTCACCGTGCAACAGCGGCTCGCAGACCGCGACGTCGGACAACGAGCCGGCGGCCCACAGGCAGTAGCCGAAGACGGCGATGTTGACCGCCATCAGCGTGTAGGTGGCGATCGGGCGTCGGGTGGCGATGCCCGGCGGTCCGATCGCCGGGCGTCCCGGAACGGCCGCGGCGGGTCGGTCACTGTCGGCGCGCACGCAGTCCACGCACTGCGCCCCGACGGGTGCCGGAGTCAGGCACTGCGGGCACGCCGGCCGC
>JASGFO010000248.1:0-5582 GCA_047605505.1 Gordonia sp. (in: high G+C Gram-positive bacteria)
CACACAAGAAGGGCGCGTCCAGCTCGCGCAACGGTCGCGATTCCAACGCCCAGCGGTTGGGCGTGAAGCGCTTCGGCGGCCAGCAGGTCAACGCCGGTGAGATCCTGGTCCGGCAGCGCGGCACCAAGTTCCACCCGGGCGTCAACGTCGGCCGCGGTGGCGACGACACCCTGTTCGCGCTCGCCGCGGGTGCGGTCCAGTTCGGCACCAAGCGGGGCCGCAAGACCGTCAACATCGTCCCGGAGACCGTCGAGGCCTGACCCGACGGCGTTCACAAGCTCTCTCGGCAGGGCGGGTACGGGGGTCAGTCCCTCACCCGTCCTGCCGTTTTTCGTCTGATCGCAGCACCCGGTGGGTGCCGGAGGAGGATGCCATGTCACGGTTCGTCGACCGGGTGACCATTCACGTCACCGCGGGCAACGGCGGGCACGGGTGCTCGTCGGTCCACCGGGAGAAGTTCAAACCGCTCGGCGGCCCCGACGGCGGCAACGGCGGCAACGGCGGATCGGTGCGTCTCGTCGTCGACCCGCAGGTGCACACGCTCCTGGACTTCCACTTCCGCCCGCATGCCAAGGGCACCAACGGCAAGCCCGGCGCCGGCGACAACCGGGACGGCGCCGCCGGTGAGGACCTGGTCCTCACCGTCCCCGACGGCACCGTCGTCCTCGACGAGAACGGGACCATCCTGGCCGACCTCGTGGGCGCCGGCACCACCTTCGAGGCCGCGCAGGGCGGACGCGGCGGCCTCGGCAATGCGGCGTTGGCCTCACGGGCCCGGAAGGCGCCGGGCTTCGCGCTGCTCGGCGAACGCGGCCAGGAACGCGATCTCGTCCTCGAGTTGAAGTCGGTCGCCGACGTCGGGCTGGTCGGTTTCCCGTCGGCAGGCAAATCGTCGCTGGTCTCGGTGCTCTCGGCGGCCAAACCGAAGATCGCCGATTACCCCTTCACCACACTGGCCCCCAACCTCGGAGTGGTGCAGACCGCCGGCGCGGTCTTCACCATCGCCGACGTCCCGGGTCTCATCCCCGGCGCCTCCGCGGGCCGGGGGCTCGGCCTGGACTTCCTGCGGCATCTGGAACGCTGCGCCGTCCTCGCGCACGTCGTCGACTGCGCCACCCTCGAACCCGGGCGGGATCCGCTCTCCGACATCGACGCCCTCGAGGCCGAGCTCGCCACCTACACACCCGCGCTCGACTCCGACCACGGGCTCGGTGATCTCGCCGGCCGCCCGCGCGTGGTGATCCTCAACAAACTCGACGTGCCCGATGCCGCCGACCTCGCCGATCTCGTGGAACCCGAGCTGGCCCACCGGGGCTGGCCGGTGTACCGGATCTCGGCGGTCGCCCATCAGGGGCTCCGGGAACTCACCGACGGCCTGGCCCGGATGGTCGGCGAGTACCGGGCGGCCCATCCCAAACAGCCGGCGCGCCGGGCCATCATCCGCCCCAAGCCGGTCGACGAGGCCGGATTCACCGTCGTGGCCGATCCGGCCACCCCCGGCGGCTTCATCGTCCGGGGCTCGCGCCCCGAACGGTGGATCGCGCAAACCCAGTTCGACAACGACGAGGCCGTCGGCTACCTTGCCGACCGCCTCAACCGGCTGGGCGTCGAGGACCAGCTCGTGCGGCTCGGCGCCGAGCCCGGCGCACCCGTGACGATCGGTGACATGACCTTCGACTGGGAACCGTCGACCCCCATGGGCGACGACGTCCCGATCACCGGGCGCGGCACCGACATCCGCCTCGACCGCTCCGAGCGGATCGGCGCTGCCGAACGCAAACAGGCCCGCCGGCTGCGCCGCGGACTTCCCGACGAGGGCACACCCCCTCGCTTCGCTCGCCCCGACGTCCCCCCGCGCCCGGACTCCGCCGGTCCCGGTGACGGCACCTCCCGGTGAGTGATATCCGCGCACAGATCACGCAGGCTCGCAGCATCGTGGTCAAGATCGGGTCGTCGGCCATCACCGACGTCGGGACCGGCCTCGATCGGGCGCGGCTGGATCGTCTCGCCGACGCCATCGAGGCACGGATGCGGCGGGGCAGCGATGTGATCGTGGTGTCCTCGGGTGCCATCAGCACCGGGATTCCCTTGCTGGGCTTGACAAAGCGACCCCGTGATCTCGCCACCAAGCAGGCCGCGGCGAGCGTGGGGCAGCTGACGCTCGCCCACGCCTGGGGTGCCTCGTTCGGGCGGTATCAGCGCACCGTCGGACAGGTCTTGTTGACCGCCGACGACATCTCCAACCGCTCCCACCACGCCAACGCCCAGCGCACCCTGGACCGGCTGCGTTCGCTGGGTGCGGTGACGATCGTCAACGAGAACGACACCGTCGCGACCACCGAGATCCGCTTCGGCGACAACGATCGCCTCGCCGCGCTCGTCGCCCACCTGGCCGGCGCCGACGCGTTGCTGCTGCTCTCCGACGTCGACGGACTCTACGACGGTGACCCTCGGAAACCCGGCCGTGACGGGCGTGCCGCGCGGTTCGTCGCGCAGGTCAATGGCCCCGAGGACCTCGACGGGGTGATCGCGGGCGCAGGCGGTGCCCTCGGCACCGGTGGGATGGCCTCGAAGCTCGCTGCCGCGCGCCTGGCCGCCGACTCCGGTGTCCCGGTGCTGCTCGCCGCCGCCGCCGATGCGGCAGCCGCACTCGGCGATTCGTCGGTGGGGACGGTCTTCGCCGCCCGTCCCGAACGTCTGTCCGCGCGCCGGTTCTGGGTCCGTCACGCCGCCGACGCCCGTGGGCAGATCGTCATCGACGACGGTGCGGTCGCGGCGGTCGCGCGCCGCCGGCGGTCCCTGCTGGCGGCCGGGATCGTCGGTGTCCGGGGCGGATTCGCCGACGGCGATGTCGTCGAGCTGGTCGACCAGCAGGGCAATGTCTCGGCCCGGGGGGTCTCGTCCTACGACGCCGAGGACGTTGCGGCCATGCTCGGGCATTCGACGTCGGAACTGCCCGCGGATCTGCGCCGGCCCGTCGTCCACGCCGACGATCTCGTGGCGCTGTAGGTGCGGTTGTCGGTGTGGTCCCGGTCGGGCCGGCGCGCACCGTCACAGCAGCGCGGGCAGCACCGTGGCGATGAGGTGATCGATCTTGAGATCGGCGATGTCGTCGGCGCGGGTGGCGCCCCGATTGACGATGATCAGGGGTTTGCCGGTGCGGGTGGCGTGCCGGGCGAACCGCAGACCGCTCATCACCGTGAGCGAGGAGCCCGCGACGAGCAGCGCATCGGACTCGTCGATGAGCGAAAAGGACTGCTCCACCACATCTTTCGGGGCGTTCTCGCCGAAGTAGACGATGTCGGGTTTCAGGATTCCGCCGCACCGCGGACAGTCGGCGACAACGAAATCCGCCGTCTCGGTCAGTGTTGCGTCGGCGTCCGGTGCCACCTCGATGGCGCCCCGGCCGGCCACCCGGTCGGCGAATCCGGGATTGAGCGCCTCCAGGACGTCGGCGAGCGCGCGACGGGAGATGACCGCCCGGCAGCCCAGGCAGCGCACCCGTCCGTAACAACCGTGCAGCTCGATCACCCGCTGCGTGGCCGCCTTGGTGTGCAGCATGTCGACGTTCTGGGTGATCACGCCGGTCAGCCGGCCGCGCCGCTGGAGTTCGGTCAGCGCCCGATGCCCGGCATTGGGCCGGGCCGCATCCATGTGCCGCCAACCCAGATGGTTGCGCGCCCAATAGTGGCGGCGGAACTCCGCCGACGAGGTGAACATCTGGGCGGTCATCGGTGTCCGGGCCGGCGCGCCGGGACTGCGGTAGTCCGGGATACCGGAGTCGGTGGAGATCCCGGCACCGGTCAGCGCGGCCACCCGCGCACCCGAGAGCATCGTGCGCAGCGCCGCGATCCGTGCGTCGACGTCGGCGTCGAGCGGTGTCGGCGCGGCCGGTGACCAGCCGATCTGCAGACGCGTGCGCACAGCGCCAGGCTACCGTGCTTGTTTGCGCCGCCTCCGGCGACGCGGGGCCTGCGCCTTCACACCCCGCTCTTCGCGCGTCGGCCGCAGGTGCGGGCACAATGATCTCCCGTGACCCGGATCATCGCCGGCCGGCTCGGCGGCCGCAGACTCACGGTGCCCGAGGAGGGCACACGGCCGACCTCCGACCGTGTTCGTGAGGCCCTGTTCTCCCTCCTCGCCGCGCGGATCGACCTCGATGGCGCCGAGGTGCTCGATCTCTACGCGGGGTCGGGGGCGCTGGGGATCGAGGCGCACTCCCGGGGTGCGGGCGCGGTGACCTTTGTCGATGCCCGCCGGCGCGCGACATCGGTGATCGGCGCCAATGCGTCGGCGCTCGGGATCGCCCGGTCGGTGCAGGTCGTGACGGCGTCGGTGGCGTCCTATCTGGCCGGGGCACCGCGCTCGTTCGACCTCGTGCTCAGCGATCCGCCCTACGACCTCGATCCGGGCCTCGTTGCCGCCGACCTGCGGCGCATCGCCGACGGCTGGCTCGCCCCCGGCGGTCTCGTCGTGCTCGAGCGCGCCCGCCGGACGACGGTGACCTGGCCGGACTCGATGGCGGTCATCGTCGAGAAGCGCTACGGCGACACCGTCGTCGAGGTCGGCGGCCTGGCCCAGCCGCCCACCGCGTAGCGCCCACCGAGTAGGTTGGCGCCCATGGTGAGCGCGGTGATCCCCGGTTCCTTCGATCCCTTCACGCGGGGACACCGCTACGTCGTCGAGCGGGCCGCCCGCAGCTTCGATGACGTCGTCGTCACCGTCGTCGTCAATCCGAACAAGCGCGGGCTGTTCGACGTCCCCGAACGCCTGGGGCTCATCGCCGCCGACTGTGCCGACCTGCCGAACGTCCGGGTGGATTCCTGGCAGGGGCTGCTCGTGGACTATCTGACCGAGAACGGGATCGAGGTGCTCATCAAGGGCCTGCGGTCGGCGGTCGACTTCGACTACGAGGTGCCGATGGCACAGATGAACCGTGACCTCGCCGATGTCGAGACGGTGTTCCTGCTGACCGATCCGCGCTATGCGCATGTGTCGAGCTCCCTGGTCAAGGAGGTCGCGAAACTCGGCGGCGACGTCACGCCGTTCCTCTCGCCGCATATCCATGAGCGGCTCACGGCGGTGCTGGCAGGCGAACGCCGGACATGAGTGGCCCCGCCGATCCCGCGGTCCTGATCAATCCGGCCCGTTCGGCGCTGACCGGCCCGCATGCGCGCTTCGCCCAGGGGCGCGGCCGGGTGTTGCGCTATCCCGACGACGTGTGTCCGTTCGTCGCCCTGCCCGACGATCCCGGCCCGGCCGACTGGGCCGACGCCGCAGTGCTGTTCGGGTCGGGGAAGCGCTTCCTCTACACCGCGGGCGCGTCGGTGCTCCCGCCTGCCCACTGGACGATGCCGATGGATCTGCCCGGCGTGCAGATGGTCGCGACCGCGGCACTGACGGACATCCTCGACGCCGACGCCGACGCCGTGCCGCTGACCGCCGCCGATGTCGCGGAGATGACCGATCTCGTCGTGCGGACGCGGCCGGGGCCGTTCCGGCCGCGGACGATCGAGATGGGAACCTACCTGGGAATCCGGCGTGCGGGTGTGCTGGTGGCCAAGGCCGGCGAGCGGAAGCAC
>JASGFO010000249.1:0-5575 GCA_047605505.1 Gordonia sp. (in: high G+C Gram-positive bacteria)
GGGCATACAACCAAACTACACCCATGTAAGCCTAACTGAACGGTATTGGCCCTAGGGCGGCATCGCTCCTGTCCACAGTTCCCGGCCGGTCCACACTTCGACCGGCGACCGCCCGTCGACGCCAGATTCCGGCGTCAGCACGGACGACACTGTCGGCTATGCGCCCCACTCTCGATCTGTGGCACGGCACCTACTCGTGGCCACGGCTGATGGCCCACGAATACACGCGGCCGCAGGTTCGCCGACTGGTCACCTCCGGTGACCTCATCCCACTCCGGCGCGGCTGGTACGCGACGCGGGTCGCCGACGAGCGGGTGGTCGATGCGCTCCGCGCCGACGGCGTCTGCAGTTGTGTGACCGCCCTGGACATGCACGGCGTGTGGGTACCGCCCGGGGATCGCCGACCGCATCTGCGGGCACGCGCAGCCGCCTACCGCAAACACGGGCCACACCGCTACTGCAAACAGTACGGCGCGCCGGAACCCGAGGTCACCGCCGTCGACGACATTCCGACCGCTCTCCGGCACGCACTCAAATGCCTCGACGACGAGGGCACCGTCGTGGTGTGCGATTCCCTCCTCAACCAGGGATTCCTCACGATGCCGGACCTGACCGACGTGTTCGCCACCGCGCCTCGCCGGATACGGCGACTCCTTGATCGCTGCGATGCACGGGCGGACTCGGGTACCGAGACGATGGTTCGGCTGCGACTGCTCGCACGCGGTATCCGTGTGCGCACTCAGGTGACGATCCCCGGCGTCGGGCGGGTCGACCTGTTGGTCGGGCGACCGGCTCATCATCGAGATCGACAGCAGGGACTTTCACGACACGTCCCCGGAGCAGCGGGAGAAGGACCGGCAGCGCGACGAGGCAGCGACGCGGCTGGGCTATCTGACCCTTCGCCTCAGCTATCGGCGAGTGATGTTCGAGTGGGACGAGGCCCTCGCGTCCGTCCTCGACGTGATCCGCCGCCGCGAGCACGTCAAGAAGCTGCCGTCGGCCGGGTGATCGCCGCCCCAAGTGCAGGCTCAGCGAGACGCCACGACAATAGTTGTCGTGGCCGACCGCACAGCCTGTACTTAGAACCGGTCGACCCGATACGCCGACTCGAAACAGTGCGCGACACCGCTGTAGGGGTCGGTGAAGGCCAGCGAATGCGCGACGAGCCGCAGCGGCTCGGTGAAATCCCCGACATCCGGGCGCGCTGCGAGATCCGGACGAACGTCGGGATAGAGCGGATCGCCGAAGATCGGCACCCCCAGGATCGCCATGTGCAGCCGCAGCTGATGCGTACGACCGGTCTGTGGCCGCAGCCGATACACCGACCCCGCGTCGGTGCGGGACAGCTCACCGATCTCGCTGATCGCATTGACCGGGCCGGCGACGATCCGGGCGCGCAGATCGCCCGCGGTCTTCTCGATCCGGTTGGCCACCCGCCGCTCCCCCGACCATTCCGGCGCAGGCGCCAGTGCGCGATACTCCTTGACCACCTGCCGCCGGGCGAAGAGGTCCTGGTAGGCAGCCCGGACCTGCGGCCGCAGCGTACACAGCAGCACCCCCGCGGTCAGCCGGTCGAGCCGGTGGGCCGGGGCGACGAGATCGGTGCCGAGGCCACGTCGCAACCGGACCAGCGCGGTCTCGACCACATGCGCACCGCGCGGCATCGTCGCCAGGAAATGCGGTTTGTCGACGACGACGATGTTCTCGTCGCGGTACCGAACCGTGAGGTCAAAGGGGATCGGGATCTCCTCGGGCAGATCACGGTAGAGGTAGAGCGAGGTGTTGATGCGGGCCGGATCGGCGAGTCCGACCGGCCGTCCCACGGCGTCGACGATCTCACCGCGGGCGGCGCGCTCGGCCAGCGCGGCAGCGGAGAGCCCGGCCAGCGACGGGGTGTCCCGAAGACACTCGCCGATGGTGCGTTCGGGGCCGGATCGCAACACCACCCGCGTCGCGTCCACACCCTCGCGCGGCGGCAGCGGCGACGGCCGGGCCCGACCGCGTCGGCGCCGATTGGTGGTCGTGGCCGCTACTTCTCGACGCGGGCCTTGAGATTGGCCAGCAGCGCAGCCTGGATGCGACCGAGTCCCTTGGGCGCGAAGGTCTTCTCGAAGAAGCCGCCGATGCCGCTCGCAGCGGAGTTCCAGGTGGTGGTACTGGTGACCGTGGAGCCGGCGGCGGCCGGTGTCACCTCGTAGGTGGTGACCATGGAGGAGTTCGCGTCGGTCTCGGTGACGGTGGTCGAGGTGACCTGCACCGTTGCCTCGACGTTGCGTTGCCGCTTCGACGTGGCCTGCAGGATCCAGGCGACGACGGTGCCATCCCCGTTGCCTCCACTGATCACCCGGTAGTCACGGTACTGCTCGGGCACCAGCGCCGGCCGGGCCTCGGTGTAATCGGCCAACACGCCGATCACGACGTCGGGATTCGCCGCGATATCGATCGACGTCGCGGCAGTAATTTGACCCACTGTGGGCACTCCTTCACACAGAACTGATTGGCGGGTGTGCTGAACTCGTCCTAGGCTAGCCAAGTGAGCCAGGCGCAGAAAGAGATGGGGTCAGCCGCCTTCGAACAGGGCGTGGCGAAACTCCGGACGAGCTATCTCGCCATCCCACCGCAGGCCAACGTCCGACTTGCGAAGAAGACGTCGAACCTCTTCCGGTCTCGCGCCAAGAACCCGTACCCGGGTCTTGACGTCTCCGGTCTCGACCGCGTCATCTCGGTGGATTCACTCGCCCGTACCGCCGACGTCGCGGGCATGTGTACCTACGAGAACCTGGTCGCCGCGACCCTGCCGTACGGGCTTGCGCCGAAAGTCGTTCCGCAACTGAAGACGATCACCCTGGGCGGCGCGGTGACCGGGTTGGGCATCGAGAGCTCGTCGTTTCGCAACGGGTTGCCGCATGAGTCGGTCACCGAGATCGACATCCTCACCGGCGATGGCGAGATCATCACCGCCACACCGACCAACGAGCACGCCGATCTCTTCTTCGGGTTTCCCAATTCCTACGGCACGCTCGGCTATTCGGTGCGCCTGCGGATCGAACTCGAGGCCGTGCCGCCATTTGTCGAACTGCGTCACATCCGCTTCACCGACCTCGGTGAATTGCAGACCGCGATGGATTCGATTGTCGTCGCAGGAACTTTCGACGGCAAACGTGTGGATTATCTCGACGGCACCGTGTTCTCCGCCGACGAGGCGTACCTCACCCTCGGTCGGCAGACCGACGAGGCCGGTCCGGTCAGCGATTACACCGGCATGGACATCTACTACCGGTCGATTCAGCACGAGCCGGGCCCGGCACCGAAACGAGACCGGCTGACGATCGGCGACTATTTGTGGCGGTGGGACACCGACTGGTTCTGGTGTTCTCGGGCATTCGGCGCCCAGCATCCCACCATGCGACGTTTCTGGCCGAAACGTCTGCTACGCAGCAGCGTCTACTGGAAACTCATCGGCTACGACAAGCGTTTCGACATTGCCGACCGGCTGGCCGCCCGCAAGGGACTACCCGCGAGCGAACGTGTGGTGCAGGACATCGAGGTGCCCGTCGAACGCCTCACCGACTACCTGACCTGGTTTCTCGACACCGTCCCCATCGAGCCGATCTGGCTGTGCCCCTTACGGTTGCGCGACCCGTTGCCGACCGGGGCGGATCCATCGCGCCCCTGGCCGCTGTACCCGCTGCAACCCGGACGGACCTACGTCAACGTCGGTTTCTGGTCGGCCGTTCCGGTCACGCCCGGCGATCCCGGGCATGCGAACAAGCTCATCGAACGGAAGGTCGCCGAGCTCGACGGCCACAAGTCGCTCTATTCGGAATCGTTCTACGACCCCGACGAATTCGACGAGCTTTATGGTGGCGAACATTATCGGCTGCTCAAGAAGCGCTATGACCCGCGCGGCCGGCTGCTCGATCTCTATGCGAAAGCGGTGCAACAGAAATGACGACATTCAAAGAGTCTGCCCCGTCAAGGTCCGATGCCGGACACGCCAAGCTGAGCCTGGCCGAGATTTTCGAGATGCTGGTCGGCGGGGATCTCAACATCCGGGTAACCGCCTACGACGGCAGCGCCGCGGGCCCCGAGGATGCCGAGTTCGGCCTCGACCTGCGCACCCCACGCGGCACCACCTACCTCGTGACCGCCCCCGGCGACCTGGGATTGGCCCGGGCCTATGTGGCCGGCGACCTGGGGCTGACCGGGGCCCATCCGGGGGATCCGTACGGCGCGCTGCGGGCGCTGACCGGTGATCTCGAGTTCAAACGGCCGTCGCCGTTGGTGCTGGCCCAGATCGCCCGCTCGCTCGGCATCGAGCACTTCAAGCCGATCCCGCCGCCGCCGCAGGAGGCGCTGCCCCGCTGGCGACGGTTCGCCGACGGCCTGCGGCACAGCAAGGCCCGGGACGCCGAGGCCATCCACTACCACTACGACGTCTCCAACACCTTCTATGAGTGGGTGCTCGGGCCGTCGATGACCTACACGTGCGCGGTCTATCCGGATCACGCGGCGTCCTTGGAGACGGCACAGGACAACAAGTATCGCCTGATCTTCGACAAACTCCGGCTCCGGCCCGGCGACCGGTTGCTCGACATCGGCTGTGGCTGGGGCGGAATGGTCCGGTACGCGGCGCGACACGGGGTCCACACCCTCGGCGTGACACTGTCGGCCGAACAGGCGTCCTGGGCGCAGCGGGCCATCGTCGACGAGGGGCTCGCCGAGTTCGCCGAGGTCCGCCACTCCGACTACCGCGACGTGCCGGAGGGCGACTTCGACGCGGTGTCCTCGATCGGACTCACCGAGCACATCGGCGTCGGCAACTACCCGGCCTATTTCGGGTTCATCCGGGACAAGCTCCGCGACGGTGGGCTGCTGCTCAACCACTGCATCACCCGGCCCGACAATCACCGCGGCTCACGTGCCGGCAGCTTCATCGACCGCTACGTGTTCCCCGACGGGGAGCTGACCGGTTCGGGCAAGATCATCTCCAAGATCCAGGATCTCGGCGGCCTCGAGGTGTTGCACGAGGAGAACCTGCGCGAGCACTACGCGATGACCCTGCGTGACTGGAACCGCAATCTCGTCGACCACTGGGATGAGGCCGTCGCCGAGGTCGGCGAGGGCACCGCCCGGCTGTGGGGTCTGTACATGGCCGGTTGCCGGATCGGCTTCGACCGCGACATCGTGCAGCTGCATCATGTGCTGGCGGTCAAACTGACCGCCCAGGGTGAACACGATCTGCCGTTGCGGCCCTGGTGGCAGGCCTGACCGAGCTGTTGGTCCGACCGCCCGCACGCTATTCCAGGGGTGTCGCACCCAGCTGGCTCTGCAGCAGTTCCAGGGCCACCGTCGCCGGATCGACCCGCGGATCCGGGCTGGAGTTGTGGGCGTCGGCCACCATCTCGGCACGCTCGGCGTCGCTGATCTCGTCGTCGGACCGCGGCGGTTCAGGTTCCGGCTCCGGTTCGGGGGTCGGTGCCGTCGACGGCCTCGGCCGCTGCCCCGGCTCCGGCGTGCGGCTCGGCCGGGCGTAGGCCGGGCGCTTCGGGGCCGGGCGTTCCGGGGCCCGGGC
>JASGFO010000250.1:0-5498 GCA_047605505.1 Gordonia sp. (in: high G+C Gram-positive bacteria)
ACCGGCCGCGGCCCCGACCTGGGCCGCGTCGTCGAATGGGGTTCCGGCGGCGGCGCGAACGCCGTCCACTTCGCCCCGCGCGCCACCGAGTTCGTCTCGGTGGACGTCTCCACCGAGAACCTCGACGAATGCGCGCGCCAGACCGCGGCCGTCTGCGACACACCGGTGGTCTCGGTCCGGATCGACGTCGGCGATCCCGAGGCCGCGCTCGACACCATCGGCACCGGCAGCGTCGACACCTTTCTGTGCGTGTATGTCATCGAGCTGCTGCCCTCACCCGCCTACGTCGAACGCATCCTCGCGATCACCCGGGACCTGTTGACCGACGACGGGGTCGCGTTCCTGCAGTTCCGGTATCAGACCCGCCGGTGGTCGAGCCGGGCCACCCGCCGCAACTATCGGCGGAATCTGGCCCTGACCACGGTCTTTCCGATCGACGAGTTCTGGGAGGCCACGCGGCGGGCGGGCCTGGAACCCGAGGCCCTGCATCTGGTGCCGAAGACCGCCCTCGACGAACGCTACGGATACCTCGTGTGCACTCGGGCGGGCGGGCACTGACCGTCGCGGACCGGGAACCGGGCGTGGGCTGCGCATAGACTGTGCCGCGACGAAGGGAGCGCCGATGCCCCACGCCGCGCGGACGCCGCAGGTGCTGCCCACCGGCCTGGACCATCTCTTCCCGGCGTCGTGGCGCGAGCGCGACGACCATGACCCGGTCGGCCCGCTGTGGCGGGCCGCCCAGATCTTCCGCCTCCTGGCCTTCCTGTACGCGCTCGGCTTCCAGATCGCCATCAACAGCGACCTCGCCCGCCCCGGCGCGGCCTGGGCACTGTTCGGCATGCTCACCGCCGCCAACGTGTGGTGGGCCGCCGGCTATCTCGTGGGATTCGGCCGGAACTGGTGGTTCGCGGCCACCGAGGCGGCCGTCGTCATCGCGATGATGCTCTCGACGTCCTACGTCGCCGACACCGCCTGGCGCATCGACAACCAGACCTGGCCGACCACGCTGTGGGCGTCGAGCGCGATGCTGTCGATGGCCCTGCTCGGCGAGGTGTGGTGGGGAATGGTCGGCGGTCTCGCGATCGGCCTGGCCGGCTTCGTCGTGAAAGGCCAGCTGCTGCTCAACTTCGGGCGCAATGCCACCTTCCTGCTGCTCATCGTGGCCGGCATGGCGCTCGGTCTGGCCGCGGCCCGGGCCCGGCGCGTGCACGCCCAGCTCACCGCCGCGGTCAGTGCCGCGGCCGCCGCCGCCGAACGGGAGCGGCTGGCCCGCGAGGTCCACGACGGGGTGTTGCAGGTGCTCGCCCTGATCTCCCGGCGAGGTCGCGAGATCGGCGGTGCCACCACCGAGCTCGCCGATCTCGCGGCCACCCAGGAACGCCGGCTGCGGGCCTTGATCGCCGACGGGCCACCCATCCCCGATTCCGGGGCGGCCACCGATCTCGCGGCGGCATTGCGGGCCCTCGCCGGCGACGCGGTGTCGGTGAGCACGCCCGCGGAGCCGGTCCGGCTGCCCGCGCTCACCGTCACCGAGATCCTGGCCGCCGTCGGCAACATCATCGACAACGCGCAACGCCACGCGGGAGCCGACGCGCACGTCTACGTCCTGCTCGAGGATCTCCACGACGAGGTGATCCTGTCGGTCCGCGACGACGGTGCCGGAATCCCGGCCGGCCGCCTCGAGGCCGCCGCGGACGAGGGGCGGATGGGGATCAGTCGCTCGATCATCGGACGCATCGACGGACTCGGCGGTACCGCCACCCTGGAATCGGTGCCGGGCGCGGGCACAGAATGGGAGCTGACCATTCCGACCCCGGACCGCGCACAGGAGGACCGATGACCGAAGGACCGATGACCGGGACGGGGCAGATCCGGGTGATGGTGGTCGACGACCATCCGATGTGGCGCGACGGTGTCGCCCGCGACCTGACCGACGAGGGCTTCGACGTCGTCGCGACCGCCGACACCGTCGACCGCGCGATCCGGCTGGCCACGACCGTCCGTCCCGACGTCGTGCTCATGGACATGCAGCTGCCCGACGGCTCCGGGGCTGCGGCGACCGCCGGGGTGTTGGCGGTGCACCCGGGGGCGCGGGTTCTGGTGCTGTCGGCGTCGGACGAGCGGGACGACGTCCTCGAGGCCGTCAAGGCCGGCGCCACCGGATATCTGGTCAAGAGCGCACAGCGCGCCGAGCTGGTGTCGGCGGTCCGCGCCACCGCCGATGGGCAGGCGGTGTTCACCCCGGGCCTGGCCGGATTGGTGCTCGGCGAGTTCCGGCGCATCTCCCGCGCCGAGGAGCCACACACCCCGGCGCTGACCGACCGCGAGACCGAGGTACTGCGATATGTGGCCAAGGGATTGTCGTCCAAGCAGATTGCGACGCGGCTGACGATCAGCCCGCGGACCGTCGAAAACCACGTGGGGGCGACCCTGCGCAAACTGCAGCTCGGCAACCGCGTCGAGCTGGCCCGCTACGCGATGGAGCACGGGCTCTCCGACTGACCCCCGCTGGTAGACATCCCCCACCCCGGCTGGGTAGATCTGCGCATCCCTCGGCCGCCGCATCGGCCGAGGCTGGAGGCATGCACCCCAACACCGACCCCCTCACCGCGATCACGCGCATCGGCGAGCAACTCGATCATCTCAGCACGCGCCTGGCCGAGGTCTCGCACGAGGTCAGCGGATTGCCGACCCTCCTCACCGCCCACACCGCTTCTCCCCAGGCCGTTTCTCCCCAGACCCCGCTCGTGCCGACCCCGCCGCCACATCCGTCGTCGGTTCCGGCACCGTCGGGCCGACCGCTGCTCTGGCCGCAGATCGTCCCGATCCCACCGGTCGCCGGCGCACCGGCGTGGCAACCACCCACCCCGACCCCGCCGTTCGCCCCGCCGACGTCGTTCACCCCGCCGCCGTATACCCCGCATTCGGGGCCGCCCGCCGGATTTCCGCCGCCGTTTCCCCCACCGCCACGTCGCCCGGCGCCGTCGATGCGCGACCGGATCTCCGCGGCCGCCGACCGGGGGACCGTCGGGAAATGGCTGGCCTTCGTGGGCGTCGGCATCACCCTGATCGGTGTCGTCCTGCTGCTGGTGCTGGCGGCGCAGGCAGGTCTGCTGCGACCTGAGATCCGCGTCGCGGGCGGCGTGCTGCTCGCGACGGTCCTCGTCGGTGCCGGGTTGCGCGTGGGGCGGCACGCCGAGCGCCGGGTCGGGGCGACCGCGCTGGTCGCCACCGGCATCGCCACGGCACTGTTCGACGTGCTCGCGGCCACCGTCATCTATCACTGGTTGCCGGTGGTCGCGGCATTGATCGCCACCGGCGTCATCACCGCCGGGGGTCTCGCGCTCGCGGTGCGCTGGAATCGGGAATCGCTGGGGGTTGCGGTCGGGATCGGGCTGGTGGCATTGGCGCCGGTCCTCACCGGCGGCCTCGACCTCACCCTCGTCGTCTTCCTGCTCGTCTACGCCGCGGCCGCACTCGCCGCCCAGTACGGCCGGGACTGGCTGTGGCTGTACCTGGTGAACACCGTCGCGGTGGTCGTCCCGTTGCTGTTGGTCGCCGGATTCGGCTCGGCCGCCCCCACCGAGGTCGCGGTCGTCACCGCGACCGGCTTCACACTCACGCTCGCCTCGGGAATCCTGCTGCTGCGCAGCAGCACCCGCCAGGTGTATGTGGCGATCGTCGCGGCCACCGGGCTGCTGCCGCTGCTGGTCAACGACCACCGACTCGACGCCGTGCCGGCCGCCGGCCTACTCGCCTGCGCCGCGGCCGGGCTGTTCGGTGCCGCGATCGCCGGTCGCCTCATCGACTGGTTCGGGTTCGCCGCCCGCGTCGTCTGGCTGACCGCCGCCGTGATCGCCGCGCTCGCCGCCCTCGCGATCGGCACCGGCGCCCACGGCGGGTTGATCGGGCTGCTCGGCGTGGCGGTGATCCTGGCGCTCGCGGCGACGGTCGCCGGTGATCTCGCCGGACCCGTCCGGATCCTGGCGACCGTCGTCTGCCAGTTCGGCCTGCTGACGATGCTCTCCCGTGGCGCGCTCGCGCAACTCGTCTCGGCAGCCACCCTCGATCAGCAGGAGCGCGTGTCGCTGATGATCGCAGCCGTCCTCGCGATCATTGCGGTCGCAGTTCTCGCGTGGTCGTGGATGCGGGAGAGCAGCGCGGCCGGGCGCGGCCCGCTGGCCGTCGGCGCCGGGATCCTGACGCTGTCGTTGTTCACCCTGTTCACCGTCACCCTCGGAACCCTCGTCACCCGCGGCACCGACGCCGGCTTCCGGGCCGGTCACCTGGCGGCGACCATCGGCTGTGTCCTCGCCGCCGGCGGTACGCTGCTGTGGGCGCGACGCGTCCACGGCACCGACCGGACGCTCGCGCTGTCGGCGGGGCTCGCGGTGATCGCGGTGTCGGTGCTGAAACTGTTCCTGTTCGACCTCGCCGCGCTCGACGGGGTGTTCCGGGTCATCGCGTTCATCGTCGTCGGGCTCGTCCTGCTCTCCCTGGGCGTGGCCTACGCGCAGACCTTGTCCACCGACGACACCCGGCCGCCGGTCAACACCGCGCACTGACCTGTCTGCGCCACAGACGACACCGCAGCGGAAGACGGCGACAATAATTGTCGTCAGCCCTCGCTCCGGTGTCGTCTGTGGCAGGAGATCACCGATATACCGGGCCACCGGGGGTGACCGATCGGCCCGCGGCGTCGCCCAGCGCATTCACCGGGAATCGTTACCATCGGGTATATGTCCAAGGTCCGATCGGTTGTCCTCGTCGCTCTGCTGGCCGTGACGGGTATCGTGTGGATCGGTGCCGCCCCGCCGGCCGCGGCCGCCCCCTGCCCCGACGTTCAGGTCATCTTCGCGCGCGGCACCGGCGAGGCGCCCCGACCCGTCGGCCATACCGGAAAATCCTTTGCCACCGCCCTGATGGCCGGGCTGCCCGGCCGGTCGGTTGGCATCCACGGCATCAACTACGCGGCCAGCGGCGACTACGGCAATCTCCTCAACTTCATCAAGTCGGTGCGTGACGGCGTCGAGGGCACCCAGGCCCGCATCCACAAGGTCATCAACGCCTGCCCGTCGACGAAGATCGTTCTCGGTGGCTTCTCCCAAGGCGCGGCCATCGTCGGCTACGCCCTCAGCTCGCAGATCCGTCTCCCCGCCGAGCTCGCCCTCGCACAGGGCGCGATGCCCAGGCCGATGCCGGCCCACTTCGCCGACCACGTCGCCGCGATCGTGCTGTTTGCGGCGCCGTCGAACAACTGGTTGCGCAGCATCGGCGCACCGCCCATCACCATCAGCCCCGCCTACTCCGCCAAGACCACCCGGTACTGTCTGCCCCTGGACAACATCTGCGACGGATCCACCTTCGGGCCGCCCAACCCGGTGCACACGATCTACCCGCTCGCCGGGCCCACGGCCAGCGGTGCCACCTTCGCGCTGTCAAGGATCTGACGCCGCTCCTCCTCACCCCCTACTGCGTGGCCGCCCACGCGGCCACGC
>JASGFO010000251.1:0-5491 GCA_047605505.1 Gordonia sp. (in: high G+C Gram-positive bacteria)
AGCCGTCGGCAACCGACACCTTTCCGCCTTCCACCTCGAAGACGCGCCCGGTGATCTCGCCGGCTTCCGGCGACGCCAGGTACAGCACCAGCGGCGAGATGTTCGCGGGGTCCATCGCGTCGAAGGAGCCGTCGGCGGGTGCGGCCATCTGGGCGGCCATGGCTTCCCCGGCGCCCATCGTCATCTGGGTCCGCGCAGCAGGCGCGATGGCGTTGACGGTCACACCGTACGCGTGCATCTCGGCCGCGGCCTGAATCGTCAGTGCCGCGATACCGGCTTTGGCCGCCGCGTAGTTCCCTTGCCCCACCGAGCCGTACAGACCCGCACCGGAGCTGGTGTTGATCACCCGCGCCGCCCGGGCGGCGCCGGCCTTGGCTTGCGCGCGCCAGTAACCGGCCGCGTGCCGCAGCATCACGAAATGCCCTTTGAGGTGCACCCGCACCACGGCATCCCACTCGTCCTCCGACATCGACACCAGCATGCGGTCACGCACGAATCCGGCGTTGTTCACGAGCACGTCGAGCGCACCGAAACCCTCGACAGCGGCGGCGACAATGCCGGCACCGACATCCCAATCGGCGACATCACCGGCCGCGGCGATGGCCCTGCCGCCGGTGGCGGCGATCTCCGCGACGACGTCGCGGGCGGCGTCGGCGGCGAAGTCGTTGACGACCACCCGGGCACCGGCGGCGGCGAAGGCGAGCGCGTGGGCCCGCCCGATACCGCGTCCGGCGCCGGTCACGACGACGACACGTCCGGTGTTCGCTTCACTCACATCGAATCCCTTCACACATTGTTGCCGGCGGTGGCCGCGTCGAGAAAGGCCGGCCGCTCGCCGCCGCCGTGCACCGTGAGCGTTGAGCCGGTGATGTACGCGGCCAGCGGTGACAGGAGGAACGCAACGGCCGTACCGATGTCGGCCGGGCGGGCCATCCGGCCCATCGGAATCGTGGCGCCGACCGCGGCGACACCCGCGTCGTCACCGTAATGCAGATGTGCCAGTTCGGTTTCCACCGGTCCGGCGACCACCGAGTTGAGGCGCACCCGAGGCGCCCACTCGACCGCCAACGATGCGGTCAGATTGTCCAGGCCGGCCTTGGCCGCACCGTACGCCGCGGTGCCCGGCGACGGCCGGTGACCACTGACACTGGAGATGTTGACGATCGCACCCCCACCGGGCTGGCGGCTCATCACCGCGTACGCCGCACGCGCAACCGTCAACGGGGCCAACAGATTCAGCCCGACGATCTTCGCGGTCAGCGTGGCCGGCGCGTCGGCCGCCGGCGTGAACGGTGCCCCGCCCGCGTTGTTGACCACGCCGTCGAGGCGACCGTGCTCGTCGACGATGTGATCGATCAGCGCGGTCACCGCCGCCTCGTCACGCACGTCGCAGGTCCGGAATTGAGCCCGCGGCACCGCATCCGAGATCGCGGCGGGCCGTCGTGCGCACGCCACCGGGACCGCCCCGAGGGCCGCGAGCACACCGACGATCCCCAGCCCGACACCTCGGGCACCGCCGGTCACCAGCACGACCTTGCCGGCGAGGCCGAGATCGAAGGCGGAGACCTCCGTCGCGGGCCGCTGGGGCGACGACGGCGCCTGTGTTGCTGACTGCATGGGTGCTACCCTACCAAACAACCAAGCACTTGCTTGGTTAGTACCGCGACAGTGCACTGCGAGAGGAGCACGCGTGCCGATCACCACTTCCCGCACCAGCAGCGGGGTCGTCACGATCACCGTCGACTTCCCACCCGTCAACGCCCTCCCCTCGGCGGCCTGGTTCGCGCTCGGCGAGGCGATCATCGCCGCCGGCACCGACCCGGCCACCCACGTCGTCGTACTCCGGGCCGAGGGGCGCGGCTTCAACGCGGGCGTCGACATCAAGGAAATGCAGGCCACTGAGGGATTCGACGCCCTGATCGCCGCCAATCATGGTTGTACGAAAGCATTTTCGGCCGTCTATGACTGTGCGGTCCCGGTGATCGTCGCCGTTCACGGCTTTTGCGTGGGCGGCGGTATCGGGCTCGTCGGCAATGCCGATGTGATCGTCGCCGCCGACGGCACCGTCTTCGGGCTCCCCGAGGTCGATCGCGGAGCACTCGGCGCCGCCACGCATCTCGCGCGCCTGGTTCCGCAACATCTCATGCGCACGCTCTACTACACCGCCCAGAATGTCACCGCCGAGCAGCTCCTGCACTTCGGTTCGGTCTACCGGGTGGTACCGCCCGCCGATCTCGACGCGGCCGCGCTGGAGGTCGCCGAGCGGATCGCCGCCAAGGACACGCGGGTGATCCGGGCCGCCAAGTCCGCAATCAACCACATCGATCCCGTCGACGTGAAGGCGAGCTACCGGCTGGAACAGGGCTACACCTTCGAGCTCAACCTCGCCGGCATCGCCGACGAGCATCGCGACGCCTTCGTCACCACCGGCCAGGCGCTCGAGACGGGCGGGAACAACTGACATGGCGGCCGTCGGAAAAGACAAGACCAGCACGCTGGACGAGATCATCGGCGAACTCGCCGACGGCATGACCATCGGGATCGGCGGCTGGGGTTCCCGGCGCAAGCCGATGGCCCTGGTGCGCGCGCTGGCACGCTCCGAGATCACCGACCTGACCGTCGTCACCTATGGCGGACCCGACCTCGGATTACTGTGTGCGGCAGGAAAAGTGCGGCGCGCCTACTACGGCTTCGTCTCACTCGACTCGGCCCCGTTCTACGACCCATGGTTCGCACACGCCCGGACCACCGGCGCGATCGAGGCCCGCGAGATGGACGAGGGCATGATCAAGGCCGGGCTGCAGGCGGCCGGCGCGCGGCTGCCCTTCCAACCGATCCGAGCGGGCCTGGGCTCCGATGTCCCCCGCTTCTGGGAGGGTGAGCTGAAGACGGTCACCTCGCCGTACCCCGACCCGGACGGACGGACCCAGACCCTGATCGCGATGCCTGCGCTGCGACTCGATGCCGCCTTCGTCCATCTCGATCTCGCCGACGCCCGGGGCAATGCCGCCTACACCGGCGTCGATCCCTATTTCGACGATCTCTACTGCGCCGCGGCCCAGCGCCGATATCTCGAGACCGATCAGCTCGTCGACACCGAAATCTTGGTCAAATCGGTTCCCCCGCAGCGGCTCCTGCTCAACCGGATGCACGTGGACCGCGTCGTGCACACGCCGGGCGGCGCTCACTTCACCTTTGCCGGCGAATACGGCCGGGACGAGGCGTTCCAGCGTCACTACGTCCAATGCGCCACGGACCCGAGCGCCTGGGAGGAATTCTCGAACCGTTTCCTCACCGTCGACGAGGCCGCCTATCAGCGCGAGGTCTCCGCGTGGCGCGCCGAGCAGGAGGAGAGCAAGTGAGCGCATCCCAGGCCGGTACACCCCAGACCCCGGTCACCGAGGTCACCCGGGCCGAGATCTGCGTCGTCGCGTGCGCCGAGATCTTTCGCGGGGCCGGCGAGGTGATGGCGTCGCCGATGGCTCCGATCCCGCTGCTCGGGGCCCGGCTGGCCCGGCTGACGATCGAGCCCGATCTGCTCATCACCGACGGCGAGGCATTGATCCTCGCCGACACGCCGGGCATCGGGAAGACTGGCCCCATCGAGGGGTGGCTCCCGTTCACGAAGGTCTTCGACGTCGTCGCGTCGGGGCGCCGCCATGTGGTCATGGGCGCCAATCAGATCGACCGCTACGGCAATCAGAACCTGTCCGCGTTCGGGCCGCTGCAGCAGCCGACCCGGCAGATGTTCGGTGTCCGCGGTGCGCCCGGCAACACCATCAACCACCCGACGAGCTACTGGGTGCCCCGGCATTCACCGCGGGTGTTCACCGAGCACGTCGACATCGTGTCCGGGATCGGCTACGACACGGTCGACCCGGCCAACCCGGCCTTCGATGACGTCGACATCCACCGCGTGGTCACCAATCTCGGCGTCTTCGACTTCGGCGGACCCGGGCACACCTTCCGGGCGCTGTCGCTGCATCCCGGGGTGCACGCCGACGACGTCGCGGCGGCCACCTCGTTCGCGATCGCCGGTCTCGACGACGCCGCGATCACCCGGCAGCCGTCGGCGGAAGAGCTCACGCTGATCCGGGACGTCCTGGATCCCAAGGGTGTTCGCCATCTGGAGGTGAAATGAGCACGGCCGCGCCCCACACCGCAGCATCGTCGCAGCGCCGGGCGCCGGGCCTGCGCACCGCCTTCACCGATCTCGTCGGCATCGACTACCCCGTCGTGCAGACCGGGATGGGCTGGGTGTCGGGGCCGTCGCTGACCTCGGCCACGTCGAACGCCGGCGGCCTGGGCATCCTGGCGTCGGCGACGATGACGTTCGACGAGCTCGCGGCGGCCATCCGGAAGACGAAGTCACTGACCGACCGGCCGTTCGGGGTGAACATCCGTGCCGACGCGACCGATGCGTCGCAGCGCATCGACCTGCTGATCCGCGAGAATGTGCGGGTGGCGTCGTTCGCCCTCGCGCCGAAGAAGGAGCTGGTCGGGAGATTGAAAGACCATGGCGTCGTGGTCATCCCGTCGATCGGCGCAGCCAAGCACGCGGTCAAGGTGGCTTCCTGGGGCGCCGATGCGGTCCTCGTGCAGGGCGGCGAGGGTGGCGGCCACACCGGCCCGGTGGCCACCACGCTGTTGTTGCCGTCGGTGCTCGACGCCCTGGCGGCCCACGGCTCCGAGATCCCGGTGGTCGCGGCGGGCGGATTCTTCGACGGCCGCGGACTGGCCGCGGCCCTCGCCTACGGCGCCGCCGGGGTCGCGATGGGTACGCGTTTCCTGTTGACGTCGGACTCGGCGGTGCCGGATTCGGTGAAGCAGGAGTATCTGCGACGCACACTGACCGACACCGTGGTGTCGGTGAAGGTCGACGGCATGCCGCACCGGGTGTTGCGCACCCCGCTCGTCGACGCCCTCGAGAGCGGCAGCTGGGCCAAGGCCCTGGCCGCGGCCGCCCGCAACGCCCAGGAGTTCAAGCAGCTCACCGGGATGCGGTGGACGACGATGCTGCGCGATGGTGTCGCCATGAAACGCTCCGGCGAACGCAGTTGGCAGCAGATCATCATGGCGGGCAATACGCCGATGCTGTTGCGGGCCGGGCTCGTCGACGGCGACACCCGCGCGGGAGTGCTGGCGTCGGGACAGGTGGTCGGCATGATCGACGATCTCCCCGATTGTGACGCCCTGATCCAGTCGATCATGACCCAGGCGCACGAGCGACTGGCGGCGCTGGGACCACGGGCTAGGTGATCCGCGGGAAGGTCGAGTGGTGTTTCTAGAACGGTGGTGGTCCGAGGTCTCGCTCGGATTGTTCGCGTTCGGCGCGGCGGCGTGCCCGGTTACGGGCGCGTTCGGCACGCCGCCGGGCGTGTTTCGCGTGGGTGGGTGAGTAGGTGGTGGGTGGCGGTTCACCGATATCGGGTGGTTTCGGATCGGTTGCGCTGTCGTGCTCACAATCGATGTCATCGAGTTCGGGGAACAG
>JASGFO010000252.1:0-5457 GCA_047605505.1 Gordonia sp. (in: high G+C Gram-positive bacteria)
CGCCTGCACGCCGATGGAACCGGTGGAACCGAGTACGAGCACGCGTGTTGTCACGTACCCATTTAACCTGCCGTCCGGCGCCGTCCCCCCGATGAGGATGTGAGCGGAAAAGATGTGAGCGGGTCGGCTACGACAACGCGACCGCGCCGGGGGCGAAGTTCTTGTGCCAGTGTTCGGCGATGTCGATGCGCCGGGTGATCCAGACGTCGTCGTGTGACTGGACGTGGTCGAGGAACCGTTCCAGAGCGGCGAGCCGGGCCGGCCGGCCCACCAGGCGGCAGTGCAGCCCCACCGACAGCATCTTCGGCGACCCCTCGGTGCCTTCGCGGTAGAGGATGTCGAAGGCATCGCGCAGGTGCGCGAAGAACTGTTCGCCGGACGGAAACCCGCCGGGTGAGGCGAACCGCATGTCATTGGTGTCGAGGGTGTAGGGCACCACGAGATGGTCGACGAGCTCCTGTCCTCCGCTCGTGAACCGCGGAACCGTCACCCAGTACGGGAGATCGTCGGCGTAACTGTCGGAGTCGTAGCGGAAACCGCCCTGCTCGACGACGAGCGAGCGGGTCTGCGGCGAATCGCGGCCGGTGTACCAGCCGAGCGGTCGGGACCCGGTGATCTCGGTCAGCAGGTCGATGCCCGCGCGCATGTGGTCGCGTTCGACGTGGGCGTCGACCATCTGGTAGCTCAGCCACCGGTAGCCGTGGCAGGCGATCTCGTCGCCGCGTTCGACGAACGCCGCGGCGGCCTCGGGGTTGCGGGCCATGGCCTGGGCGACGGCGAAGATCGTCAGCGGCAGATCGCGCCGCCCGAAGGTCCGCAGGATGCGCCACACCCCGGCCCGCGAGCCGTACTCGTAGAGCGACTCCATGCTCATGTGCCGGTTGGGGAAGGCCTGCGCGCCGATCATCTCCGAGAGGAAGGTCTCACTGTTGCGGTCATTTTCGAGGACATTGTTCTCGCTGCCCTCTTCGTAGTTGAGAACGAACTGCACCGCGATCTTCGCGCCGCCGGGCCACTGCGGGTCGGGCGGGGTCTTGCCGTACCCGATCATGTCGCGTGGATAGTTCTCGGAGCGGTAGTCGGCGAGTGTTCTCGTGGGCGGATGCATGGCTGAATTCTCGCACCGATTCCGCCGACCGGCCCGACGGCGCCGGTGAGGTGTCACGGCACCGGCACGAGGCCGCTATGCTTCGGGGTGAGAGAACTACTACCGATTGTCGTCAGGCATCTGACGTCCGCGCAGTGAGGAGTCACCGTGGCAGGCACCGACGTGGAGCATCACGAGGAGATCGACACCGGCTGGCGCCGTGAGCCGGCCGACGCTCCGTCGGCCCGTTTCGGCTGGCACGGGGTGGCCACCAAGAGCATCTATGTCGTCGGCTGGCTGGGCGTGATCGCGCTGCTGGCCATGTTCATCGGCAATCACAAGGGCCACGTCGAGGACATCTGGCTCGCGGCTGCTGCGATCGTCGTCGCGTACGGTCTGCTGCGGGGGATGCTGGCCAAGCCCAAGTGGAGTTAGGGCAGACCAGGGCGCTATCGCTCCTCGGCGGCCAGCTGGCCGCAGGCCGCAGCGATCTCCTGACCTCGGGTATCCCGGACCGTGCAGGAGACGCCCTGCGCGCGCACCCGCCGGACGAACTCGGCCTCGACGTTCTTGGGGCTGGCATCCCATTCCGACCCGGGTGTCGGGTTGAGGGGGATCAGGTTGACATGCACCAGTGACCCGAGCGCCCGATGCAGCTTCTCGCCGAGCAGGTCGGCGCGCCACGGCTGGTCGTTGACGTCACGGATCAGTGCGTACTCGATCGACACCCGCCGGCCGGTGGTGTCAGCGTAATAGCGGGCGGCGTCGAGCACTTCCGTCACCGGCCACCGGTTGTTGACCGGGACGAGGGTGTCACGCAGCTCGTCGTCGGGGGTGTGCAGCGACACCGCCAAGGTCACCGCCAGCCCTTCGTCGGCGAGTCGCCGGATCGACGGGGCGAGGCCAACCGTCGACACCGTCACCGAGCGCGCCGAGATCCCGAGCCCGTGCGGGGCGGGCGAGATGATCTGCCGCACCGCCGACACCACCCGCTTGTAGTTGGCGAGCGGCTCCCCCATGCCCATGAACACGATGTTCGAGAGGCGCCCCGGCGCACCGAACTCACCGTCACGCAGGGTCCGGGCGGCCGCCCGGACCTGGTCGACGATCTCGCCGGTGGACAGATTGCGGTCGAGTCCACCCTGCCCGGTCGCGCAGAACGGGCACGCCATCCCGCAGCCGGCCTGGCTCGAAATGCAGAGGGTGTTGCGGTCGGGGTAGCGCATCAGCACGCTCTCCAGCAGTGTGCCGTCATGAAGCCGCCAGAGCGTCTTGCGGGTGCTGCCGTCATCGCAGCTGACCTCGCGGACCGGGGTGAGCAGCCGCGGGAACAACGCCTGTGCCACCTTGTCCCGCGCCGCCGCGGGCAGATCCGTCATCTCGGCCGCATCGCCGGTCAGCCGGCCGTAGTACTGGCGGGCGAGCTGATCGGCACGGAACCTGGGTAATCCGAGGTCACCGAGCGCACTCACCCGCGCCGCCGCGTCGAGATCGGCGAAATGGGTCGGCGGACGGCCTCGGCGAGGCGCGTCGAACACCAGCGGCAATGACGTCATGATGCCCATTCTCGCATGTCGTGACGGTCGGTCACGACACGCCGAACCGCGGGCGGTCACAGCAGGGCGGTCAACACCGCCCACACGAGGAACGCCGACGGCAACAGCGAGTCAAGGCGGTCCATGATGCCGCCGTGCCCAGGCAACAGCGTACCCATGTCCTTGATCCCCAGATCGCGTTTCACCTGGGATTCGACGAGGTCGCCGAGCGTGGCGCACACCACCAGGGCGGGCCCCAGGATCAGACCGACCCACCAGCGACTGTCGATGAGGAACACCATCGAACCCACCGCGCCGACGGTACCGACGAGCAACGACCCGATCAGCCCTTCCCACGACTTCTTCGGGCTGATCGCGGGCGCCATCGCATGCTTGCCGAACAGCACCCCCGCCGCATACCCGCCGACGTCGGAGCAGACGACCACGAGCACCAGCGTCGCCACCCGGCCCGCCCCGTGATCCTCGGTGACCAGCAGCGCACCGAACGACGCAGGCAGCGGCAACCACACCACCACCAGCACCGACGCCGCGACATTGCGCAGGTAATTCTCCGGCGCACTGCCGATGCCCTGCGCGAGCAGCTTCCACACCATCACGACGAGCACGGTCCCCGCGGTCGCCGCGAGGATACCGGTGGTGCCGAACGGCCAGCCGGACCAGATGATCGCCTGGCCACCACCGACCAGCGGCCCGAAGGCGACGTCGTAGCCGCCGTCGCGTAGCCGCTTGGTGACCTCCCAGGTCGCGACGATGAACGCCACCGAGACGATGCCGTACCAGGCCATCGGCGCGAACACCAGGATGACGATGATCGTGGCCCCCAGGGACACACCGACGCCGATCGCGGCAGGGAGGTCCCGACCGGCCCGCGACTTCTTCGGGGTGGGGGCGTCACTACCCGCTGCGCTCGCCTGCATCGGCGACTCGTCTGCCATCGTCTGCCATTCTGCCTGTCTGTGTGTCTGCCACCGTCCCCCGGCGGCGCGGCGCGTCGGGAAAGCGTTCAGACCTCGAGCAGTTCGGCTTCCTTGTGTTTGACCAGCTCGTCGACCTGGGCGACGTAGGTGTCGGTGGTCTTCTGAATCTCCTTCTCGGCGCGCACCACCTCATCCTCACCGGCCTCGCCGTCCTTCTGGATGCGCTTGAGCTCCTCGACGGCCTTCCGACGCACGTTGCGAATCGACACCTTGGCGTCCTCGCCCTTCGCCTTGGCCTGCTTGGCCAGGTCGCGCCGACGCTCCTCGGTCAACTGCGGGATCGACACCCGGATCAACGATCCGTCGTTGGTCGGATTGACCCCCAGATCCGAGTTGCGGATAGCCGTCTCGATCTCCTTGAGCATCGACGCCTCGTAGGGCTTGATGACCACCAGCCGCGGTTCCGGGGTGGTGATGCCTGCGACCTGGGTGATCGGGGTGGGCGCGCCGTAGTAGTCGACGACAACCTTCTTGAACATCGCCGGATTGGCGCGTCCGGTCCGGATGGAGCCCATGTCCTCGCGGGCAACGCCCACGGCCTTCTCCATCTTCTCCTCGGCATCGAAGAGCGTTTCGTCGATCATCGTCGTTCCTGCTTCTGTGGTGCTGAGACCGTGACCGGAGCGGCCAGGGTCTCGGATCGGTCAGGTGGGTGGGAAGGGAGCCGTGGTGGGAAGACGTCCCGGTGCCGTCACCGGTGGGGGGGCGTCGCCGCTAGGTGCGCACGAGGGTGCCGATGCGTTCACCGGCGACGGCGCGGGCGATGTTGCCCTCGACGAGCAGGTTGAACACGAGCATCGGCATCTTGTTGTCCATGCAGAGGCTGAATGCGGTGGCGTCAGCCACCTTCAGCTGCCGTTCCAGGGCCTCCCGGTGGGAGATCTCGGAGAACAGGGTGGCGTCGGGGTCGGTGCGCGGATCCGCGCTGTAGACGCCGTCGACGCTCTTGGCCATCAGCACCACCTCGGCCTTGATCTCAAGGGCCCGCTGGGCCGCGGTGGTGTCGGTGGAGAAGTACGGCATGCCCATGCCCGCACCGAAGATCACCACGCGCCCCTTCTCGAGGTGCCGCTGCGCACGCAACGGCAGGTACGGCTCGGCGACCTGCCCCATGGTGATCGCGGTCTGCACCCGCGTGGACACCCCACGCTTCTCCAGGAAGTCCTGCAACGCCAGACAGTTCATCACGGTGCCCAGCATCCCCATGTAGTCCGAGCGTGCCCGGTCGAGGCCGCGCTGCTGGAGCTCGGCGCCACGGAAGAAGTTGCCGCCACCGATCACCACCGCCACCTGCGCGCCGGTCGCGACCACCTCGGCGATCTGATCGGCCACGGTCGCGACCACATCGGGATCAAGCCCGACGCTCCCTCCGCCGAACATCTCGCCGCCGAGTTTCAGCAGCACCCGGCTGTAGCCGGTCCGCCCAGGGGCCTGGACATCGCACGATTCGCTCATCAACTTCCTCGCTGTGGTGCCGGTGTTCGCACCTCATCTTAGGGCCACCCCCCAAGAGACCGACCGACCCCGTGCCCACAAGGCTGGGCACGGGGTCGGTCGTCACGGGGGATGCGGTGCGGACGAGGTCCGTGCCGGGTCAGCTCTGGCCGACCTCGAAGCGCGTGAACGCGACGACGGTGGCGCCGGCCTCCTCGAGAACCTTGCCGACGGTCTTCTTCGAGTCCTTGACGAACGGCTGGTCGACCAGGACGACATCCTTGTAGAAGCCGGTGACGCGACCCTCGACGATCTTCGGCAGCGCCCGCTCCGGCTTGCCCTCGGCCTTCGCGGTCTCCTCGGCGATCCGACGCTCGTCGGCGACGACGTCGGCGGGGACGTC
>JASGFO010000253.1:0-5425 GCA_047605505.1 Gordonia sp. (in: high G+C Gram-positive bacteria)
GGTTGTCGATGTCCGCGCTGAGCGCGGCCTGCCGGCGTTGCCCTTCGGACTCGGCCTGGTTGATCGCCGCCCGCGCGAAGGTGATCACGGTGGGATCCATGCGTTCGACGAGCTTGCGGGCGACGGCCCACGCCTCGTCGTGGGTGTCGCGGGTGATGACATGCGCGCGGATGCCGAACGTCAGCTCGCGGCCGTACTTCGCCGCCCGTGCCCTGACATCGGCGACGAGCTCGGCGACGGCGGCCGGCGGCTCGGTCCAGGTGAGGTAGGTGTCGACGGTCCGCGCCGCGGTCTCGCGCGCCGCGTCGCTGGCACCGCCGAAGAAGATCTCCGGGATCGGCGTCGGCGGTGTGGCGACCACGGCACCGGTGACGTCGTAGTAGGTGCCCCGGAAGTCGAACGGGGTGCCGGTCCAGGCGCCGCGGACGATCGTGGTGAACTCCGTGGTCCGGGCGTACCGCTCGTCCTTGCTCAGGTAATCACCGAAGCGGGCCTGTTCGGTGGCGTCGCCGCCGGTGACGATGTTCAACGCGAGCCGCCCGCCGGAGAGCTGCTGGAAGGCTGCGGCCTGCTGGGCGGCGAGCGTCGGGGTGATCAGTCCGGGCCGGAACGCGACGAGGAACTTGAGCTTCTCGGTCTCCTGCAGCAACGCCGACGCCACGATCCACGAGTCCTGGCACCACGTCCCGGTCGGGGTGAGCACGGCCTCGTAGCCGAGGGTATCGGCGGTCTTGGCGAGCAGGGTCAGGTAGTTGAGGTCGGCCGCCCGGTTGCCGATCGCGGCGCCGGCGACATTCGCGCCGCTGGTGACGTCGCGGCTGTCACCAGCGGTGGGCAGGAACCAGTGAAAGTGGGGGCGGCTCATGAGTTCTCCTTCACAGGGGTGGTGCCGACGCCGAGGTGGCCGAGGACTTCCTCGCGGAGCGTGACGAGTCGGATGTCGTCGCGTTCCCGTGGGCGCGGGACGTCGACGGTGATCTCATGGGCAATGTGCCCGTGGTCGAGGACGAGGACGCGATCGGCCAGGACCACGGCCTCCTCGACGTCGTGGGTGACGAGCAGCGCCGAGAAGCCGTGCTCGGACCACAGTCGGGTCAGGAGGGCATGGGCCTCGAGCCGGGTGAGTGCGTCGAGAGCACCGAACGGCTCGTCGAGGAGCAGCAGATCCGGTTCCCGGACGAGCGCCCGGGCCAGCGAGGCTCGTTGCGCCTCACCGCCGGACAGGGTCAGCGGCCAGGCGTCGACGCGGTGTGCCAGGCCGACCTCGCCGAGCGCGTCGACGGCCAGCGCGTCGATCTCCCTGCGGGACAAGCCGGGCCGGGAGAGGTTGAGCGAGACATTCGCCCGCACCTTCCGCCAGGGAAGGAGCCGCGGCTCCTGGAAGGCGACGGCGCGGGAGCCGTCGACCTCGAGGCTGCCGTGGAAACCGCCGTCGAGTCCGGCGATGATCCGCAGCAGCGTCGACTTGCCCGACCCGGATCGGCCGACGAGTGCGATGATCTCGCCGCGATCGATGTCGAGATCGATGTCGTGGAGGACCTCGACGTCTCCGAACGCCCGGGAGATCTGCCGGGCGCGGACGACCGAGGTGTCCGGCGCGCTCATCGGGTCACCCGCCAGCGCAGCAGGTAGGCCTCGATACCCCGCACGAGCCAGTCGGTGGTGAGACCGAGGAAGGCGTAGATGACCAGGCCGAGGACGATGATGTCGTTACGCAGATAGGTGCGGGCATTCATCACCAGATAGCCCAGGCCCGCGTCGGCGTTGATCTGTTCGGCGACGATCAGCGAGAGCCACGCGATCGACAGCGACAGGCGGAAACCGGTCAACGCGCTCGCCAGCGCGCCGGGCAACACCACGGTGCGCGCCAGCCCCAGCCGACCCAGGCCGAGGGAGCGGCCGGCCTCGATGAGTTTCGGATCGACACCCTTGATCCCGGAGACGAGGTTCAGATACAGCGGGAACATCACGCCGAGTGCGATGAGGTAGATCTTCGGTTGCTCACCGATGCCGAACCACACCACGAACAGCGGGATCAGCCCGAGGAACGGCACCGTGCGCAGCATCTCCAGTGGCGGATCGATCGCCAGGTCGGCGACCTTGAAGAAGCCGACGAGCAGCCCAAGCACGATCGCGATGGCCACGCCGAGCGCCAAACCGTAGGCGACACGTTCGAGGGACACCGGCAGGGCCTCGCGCAGGCTGCCGTCCTGCCAGGTCTCCCGGGCCGCCGCGATCACCTGTGAGGGCGGCGACAGCTTGTCCACCGGGATCACCCCGGTTACCGAGAAGACCTGCCAGAGCACCAGCAGGACGACCGGTGAGATCAGTCGGAGCAGTCCCCCATACCGCACCGGAGGCAGCCGGAACCGGTGCGCGGTGACGGCAGCGGGTGGGCGGGTCGCCGCGACCGGCGACCGAGGTGCGGCGCTGGGTGCGACGGGCCGGTCCAGGATGTTGGTCATGATGCCGTCGCCTCGGGGTTGAAGCGGTTGTCGAAGAAGTCCTGGGCGGTCGGCTTGTTCGGGATCACCCCGGCGCCCGAGAACAGATCGATCAGCTTCTGCTGCTTGGCGATCCGGGCGGCATCGATGGCCACGAAGCTGCCCGCCTGGGCCCGGAAGGTCTCGCGGGCGACGGACTCCGGCAGTGTGGTGAGTCTGCTGAAAACCGGAACCCACTCGTTCTCGTGACCGATGGCCCACTTCTGGGCGCGGGCAAGGCGGCCGACAAAGTCGGTGAGCGCCGCGCTCTTGGCGCCGTCCCCGAGGGCCCGGTCGGACGCGAGGTAGTAGCTCTGCTGGGTCTGGATGCCTGCGCCGTCACCGACCACCCGGGCACCCTTCTGTTTCGCGAGCACGGCGTAGGGATTCCACACTGCCCACGCGTCGACCTGTCCGGAGGTGAAGGCGGCCAACCCCTCGGTGGGCGTCAAATAAGTCTCGGTGATATCCGACGGTTTCAGGTGGGCCTGGTTGAGCAGCCCGAGGACCAGGCCGTGCGAGCTGGATCCCTTGGTGAAGGCGACCTTCTTGCCCCGGAGGTCGGCGACCGAGTGAATCGGCGAATCGGGACGGACGAGCAGGAAGTCATTGATCTTGGGGACGGCGGTCACGGTGACGATCTTCAAGGGCGAGTTCGCCGCCTGGGCAAAGACCGCCGGGGTGTCCCCGGTGGCACCGATATCCACCTTGCCCGCGGCCTCGGCCTCGAGCAGCGGCGGCCCGGACTCGAATGCCGCCCACTCGATCTTGTAGGGCAGATTCTGCAATTCTCCGGCCGCTTCGAGAAGGGTCTGGGTGCTCTTGACCTGATCACCGACGACCAGCGTGGTATTGGCATTGAGCGTGCTCGAACCCGATGTCTCGTCGCCGGACGAGCACGCGGCACCGGCCACCACCACGGCGGCCGCAGCCGCCAGAGATATCCCGATCCGAGCAATTCCTCGCCGCAATGTCCTCATCCTCCTGCACGTTCGTCGCCCGAGTTCACGGGCCGCGACAAATGCTGGCGGCGTGGGGACACCGGCGTCAACACGACGCCGCGCCCCCGCCATCGCAGGCCCTATCGCTGCAGGTCACAGCGCCCCGAATTGCGCTCACAGCGCGCGCAATCCAGCGAGGTTGCGGGTCGGGACGGTGCTGACGTTCGGAAGGCAGCACCGCCCGGAGTGGTGCGACGTTCCATTCCCCTCAATCGCGCCGGGACGCGTAGGCAGCCAAGAAGGTGTCGACGCCCTGGTTGATGATTTCGGAGATGGGGAATGTGGCGCCGATTTCGCGGACGGTGCCTGCTGTGAGTTGCACGAGGTGTACCGCTGCGAGTTCGGGGTTCGGAGCGAACAGCTCGCCACGTTTGTGCAGTGCGCCCAGATGGTCGGCGATGGTGCGGCGGACCCGAAGCGGTCCGGCTTCCCGCCAGGCCTGGAGGGTGTCGGGGTCGATGTGTTCGATCTCGGCGTTGATCTGTTTGACCATGGCGAAGTGCGTTCGGGTGGCCGGATCTTCCGCGGCCCACGCCTTCCCGAACTCGACGAGCCGCGTTCGGGTGGTGGCATCGGTGCCGAAGGCTGCTGCCGCGCTCGCGATTTCACGTTCGGCAACCTGGGTGGCGCTGTGAACGATGACGGCCCGAAAGAGTGCATTCTTGTTGCCGTACTGGTTGTAGATGGTGCGGGTGGAAACCTGCGCTTCCTTGGCGAGGGCCTGGATGGTCGACCGGGTGTACCCGTCGCGCGCGAAGACCCGCAAGGCGCCTTCCAGTAGATCCTCTTGCTTGTCCCGTCGCATCGACACCTCCACCTAGGTACAACCATCACTGTACTAGATACAACGATTGTTGTACTTTGGGCTCATGAACACCACCTCACTCGAACCCGACCACCGCCTACGACTCGCCGTCATTGTCGGTTCCACACGGCCTGGACGGCGTTCCCGGCTGGTCGCCGACTGGGCCCACGAAGCGGGCCGGTCACATCTCGATGATCGCGCAACTATCGATCTCATCGACCTCGCCGACTTCGATCTTCCCCTTCTGGATGAGCCTCAGCCCGCAGCAATGGGCAGCTATTCACACGATCACACACTCCGCTGGGCCCAGACCGTCGAGCACTATGACGGGTTCATTTTCGTTGTCCCGGAATACAATCACTCCTTTCCAGCCGCAGTGAAGAACGCCATCGACTTCCTCTTCGCGGAGTGGAACAACAAGGCAGCCGGATTCGTGAGCTTCGGACTGGCCGGCGGCGTTCGTGCTGCCGAACAGCTCCGCCCCGTTCTCGCCGAGGTCAACGTCGCGACCGTGCGCAGCCAGGTCGCGTTGAACCTGGTCGACGACTTTGCTCTCCCCGACATGACAGCCCCGGGAACGCTCACGCCTAGCGAACAACAGCACCGACTCCTCAACCGGATGCTCGACGAACTCGTCGACTGGTCCGCAGCCTTGCGCACGATCGGTCACCGGACGCGATCGTGACACCGACATCCGCCGCGGGCCTGGAGAAAATCGATCGCCGCACCTGGATGCTGTGCTGGGTCGTCGTGTTGGGCGCCTTCGCAAGCGGGCTGGATTCATCGATAGTCACCGTGGGCATGGACAGCATCGGAACCGATCTCCATTCTCCGCTGAACCTGACGCAGTGGACCGCAAGCGGATATCTGCTCGCCCTGGCCGTGTCTCTACCAGCAGCCGGGTGGATGGCACGCCGTTTCGGCAGCGGGCGGCTGTGGCTGACTTCGTTGACCGCGTTCACCATTGCCTCGGCAGCGTGCGCCCTCGCCCCGACAATCCAATTCCTCATCGCCGCGCGCGTCATCCAGGGCCTGGCAGGTGGGCTGCTCATCCCCACCGGACAGACCATCCTCGGACAGACCGTCGGCCCGCAACGACTGGGGCGCGTCATGGGCGCCCTCGGGATCGCGGTCAG
>JASGFO010000254.1:0-5398 GCA_047605505.1 Gordonia sp. (in: high G+C Gram-positive bacteria)
CGTTGATCGTGACGATCTTCTGTACCTGCTGCAGACCGGTCAGCGTGCCGGCCACGTTCTGCGTCGAGCCGTCGGCGAAGACGGCCTTCACGTCGACGACACTGCGGTGGTTGGGACTCTCGGTGGCGGTGGTGATCTCGCTGGTCACGCCGCGATCCGCGGCGACCTGCGGTGCGTTGACGAAGGTGATCGGCTCGTCGAGGGCGGACTCGAACAGTCCGCGCAACGCCGACAGCCCCAGCACGTCGACGTTGCTGGCCGCCAGCTCACCCCGCACGTCGACGACGATCGACGACGGCAGCTCGGTGCTGATCGCGCCGATCAGGACGCCGAGCTTGCGGGCGAGCTCAAGCCACGGGGCCACCTCCTCGTCGACCGAACCGCCGGTGATGTTCACGGCGTCGGGCACGAAATGCCCGGCCAGCGCGAGCCGCACGCTCGCCGCGACGTCGGTGCCCGCCCGGTCCTGCGCCTCCGACGTCGACGCACCCAGGTGCGGGGTCACCACGACCTGCGGCAGCTCGAACAGAGGGGAATCGGTGCACGGCTCGGTGGCGTAGACGTCCAAGCCCGCGGCCCGCACCTGGCCGGCGGCGATCGCGTCGGCGAGCGCCTGCTCGTCGACCAGTCCCCCGCGTGCGGCGTTGACGATGATCACGCCCTTCTTGGTGGTGGCGAGTTCGGCGGCCCCGATCAGGCCGAGGGTCTCCGGCGTCTTCGGCAGGTGCACGGTGATGAAGTCGGCGCGCGAGAGCAGCTCCGGAAGACCGACCAGCTCGATGCCCAGTTGCGCGGCCCGCGCGGGCGACACATACGGGTCGTAGGCGATGACATGGGTCTCGAAGGCAGCCAGGCGCGCGGCGACGAGCTGCCCGATCCGGCCCAGACCCACCACACCGACCGTCTTGCCGTAGATCTCGACACCGTTGAACGACGACCGCTTCCAGGTGTGCTCCCGCAGGCTGGCGTCGGCGGCCGGGATCTGCCGGGCCGCCGCCAGGAGCAGCGTGATCGCGTGCTCGGCGGCGGTGTGGATATTGGAGGTCGGGGCGTTGACCACCATCACGCCGCGGGCGGTGGCGGCCGGGACGTCGACGTTGTCCAGACCCACGCCGGCGCGCGCGATGATCTTGAGCTTGGGGCCGGCGGCGAGCACCTCCGCGTCGACGGTGGTGGCCGACCGGACCAGGAGCGCGTCGGCGTCGACGACGGCGTCCAGAAGCTTGGGGCGGTCGGGGCCGTCCACCCATCGCACCTCGACGCCGTCACCGAGGGCGGCCACGGTCGAGGGGGCCAGTTTGTCGGCGATGAGGACGACGGGCAGGCCTGCAGAGGTCACAATTGTTCTCCAGGATCGGTTGCGAGATCAGGTGCGATGCCCTATGGCACCGCACAGACAGCTTAGAGGCCGCCCCCCGCGCCCAGGACAGCCGGGCGGGCGCGATCACCCGATGTGGGATTATCCGGCGTGTACAGTGTGATCGTCCTGGCAGACGGGGTAGGACGGGTCGGGTAGCAGAGTGGAGTGTGGATGAAGAAGAAGCTGACAGTGCTGGTGGCTGTCCTCGCGGCAACCGTACTGACCGGCTTGGGGGGGATCGGCTCGGCCACCGCGGCGCCGGCGAAGGCGTTCATCGGTGGCGGTTCGGGCATCCTTGTCCTGGAGGGTGGCAACTCGGCGTCGGCGTGCACGCTGACGACGATCGGGCACGGGAACAACGGGGATCTGATGGGCATCACCGCTGGTCACTGCGGAAAACCCGGTCAGCTCGTGGTATCGGAGACGTTCTCCGAACGTGGGGTCATCGGGAAGATCACCCACTCGAATTCGCGCGACGACATCGCGTTGATCAAGTTCAACCCCAGCAAGGTGGTGCCGCTGCGCACGGTTCGCGGGGTGACCATCCGGCGGATCGACACCCGCCCCATCTCCTTCCCCACCATCGCCTGCAAGCAGGGGCGGACCACCGGCAGCACCTGCGGCCTCTCGTGGTTCTCCGACGGTGACGTCCACTTCACCCAGATTTGCGTCATCGAGGGCGATTCGGGGAGCCCGGTGGTGGTCGGTGACCGCCTCGTCGGCATGGTCAACGCCTACTACTTCTTCGGCTGTGTCGGACCGGAGACAGGTACCAACATCGGACCGATCCTCGACTACGTCAAAAGCACCAGCTACGGCGGTTTCACCCCGGTGTGACCACCGGGGTGCGCCACAGCTGACACCGCAGCGGCCCGTCGCGACAATTATTGTCATGGCGGGCCGCTGTGGTGTCAGCTGTGGCGGTTTGTCCGTCGAACCAGCGCAGAAGGCCCCCGCATCCAGGACGCGGGGGCCTTCTCCGGGGCGATCGATCAGGCGGTCTCGGTGATCGGGCGGTCCACCCAGCTCATCAGGTCACGCAGCTTCTTGCCGGTCACCTCGATCGGGTGCTCGGCGTTGGCCTTGCGCAGGGCCTCCAACTCCTTGTTGCCGCCCTCGACATTGGCGACCAGGCGCTTGACGAAGGTCCCGTCCTGGATGTCGGCGAGGATGGCCCGCATCCGCTCCTTGGTGTCGGCGTCGATGACCCGCGGGCCCGACAGGTAACCACCGAACTCGGCGGTGTCCGACACGGAGTAGTTCATGCGGGCGATGCCGCCCTCGTACATGAGGTCGACGATCAGCTTGAGCTCGTGCAGCACCTCGAAGTAGGCCATCTCCGGGGCGTACCCCGCCTCGACCATGACCTCGAAACCGGTCTTGACCAGCTCTTCGGTGCCACCGCACAGCACGGCCTGCTCACCGAAGAGATCGGTCTCGGTCTCCTCCTTGAAGGTGGTCTTGATGATGCCGGCCCGCCCACCGCCGATGGCCGAGGCGTACGCGAGTGCCAGGGCCTGGCCCTCGCCCTTGGGGTCCTGGTCGATCGCGATCAGGCAGGGCACGCCCTTGCCGTCGACGAACTGGCGGCGCACGAGGTGACCGGGTCCCTTGGGGGCGACCATGCCGACGGTCACGTTGGCCGGCGGCTTGATCAGACCGAAGTGGATGTTGAGGCCGTGACCGAAGAACAGTGCGTTGCCGTCGGCCAGATTCGGCTCGATGTCCTCGGTGAAGATGGCGGCCTGGCTCGTGTCGGGGGCCAGCAGCATGATGACATCGGCCCAGGCTGCGGCCTCGGCATTGCTCATGACCTTGAGACCCTGCTCGGCGGCCTTCTCGCGGGACTTGCTGCCCTCGCGCAGGCCGATGGCGACGTCGACACCCGAGTCACGCAGCGACAACGAGTGCGCGTGGCCCTGACTGCCGTAGCCGATCACCGCGACCTTGCGGCCCTGGATGATCGACAGATCGGCGTCGTCGTCGTAGAACAATTCGATCGCCACAGTGGAATTCCCTTCGATTTGTGGTGTGCCCCAAGCGAATCGGCGGTCCGCCGGCGAGGGGCGAGGTGGTTCGTCAGCGGTTGGCCGACATGCTCTTGGGGCCGCGTCCGAGCGTGACCGCACCGGACTGCGCGATCTCCCGGATCCCGTACGGATCCAGCATGCGCAACAGCGCCTCCAGCTTCTCGCCGGTTCCGGTGGCCTCAACCGTCAGCGACTCGGGCGACACATCGATCACCTTGGCGCGGAACAGGTTCACCACCTCGATGACCTCGGTCCGGACCGACGAGTCGGCCCGCACCTTGACCATGAGAAGTTCCCGCGAGACCGACGACGCCGGATCCTGCTCGACGATCTTGATCACGTTGATCAGCTTGTTGAGCTGTTTGGTGACCTGCTCGAGCGGGAAATCCTCGACGCTGACCATGATCGTCATCCGCGAGATGCCCTTGATCTCGGTGGGCCCGACGGCGAGGGACTCGATGTTGAATCCCCGCCGCGAGAACAGGCCCGACACACGGGCGAGGACACCGGGGCGGTCCTCGACGAGGACCGACAGGGTATGGGTACTCACTTCTTCTCACCGTCCTGCTGACCGAGATTGGTGTTCTGGTTGACCACCTGGTGGATGTCCGACGGGTCGGCGGCGGCGAGATCGTCGTCGAACAGCGGGCGGATGCCCCGGGCGGCCATGATCTCGTCGTTGCCGGTGCCGGCCGCGACCATCGGCCACACCTGCGCGTCGGCGCCGACGATGAAGTCGATCACCACGGGGCGATCGTTGATGGCGCGGGCCTTGGCGATCACCTCGTCGACGTCGGCCTCGTTCTCCACGCGGAAGGCGGCGCAGCCCAGCGCCTCGGCGAGCTTGACAAAGTCCGGGATCCGCATCGAGTGCGTCGACAGGTCCGTGTTGGAGTAGCGCTCGTCGTAGAAGAGCGTCTGCCACTGCCGGACCATGCCGAGGTTGCCGTTGTTGATGAGGGCGACCTTGATCGGGATGCCCTCGATCGCGCAGGTGGCCAGTTCCTGATTGGTCATCTGGAAGCAGCCGTCGCCGTCGATGGCCCACACCTCCTTTTCGGGTGCGGCCATCTTGGCGCCCATCGCGGCGGGTACCGCGTAACCCATCGTGCCGAGGCCACCGGAGTTGAGCCAGGTGCGCGGGTTCTCGTACGAGATGAACTGCGCAGCCCACATCTGATGCTGGCCGACCCCGGCACAGTAGATCGCGTCGGGACCGGCCAGACGCCCCACCTGCGAGATCACGAATTCCGGTGACATCGAGCCGTCGGCGGGACGGTCGTAGGACAGCGGGTAGGTACGGCGCAGATTGTCGAGGTAGCTCCACCATTCGGTCAGGTCGCGGGCGGCGCCGGTGGTCGCCTGCTCGTTGCGCAGGGTCTCCACCAGATCGACGATGACCGCCTTGCAGTCACCGACGATGGGCACGTCGGCGACCCGGTTCTTGCCGATCTCGGCCGGATCGATGTCGGCGTGGATGACCTTCGCGCCGGGCGCGAACGACGCCAGTTGCCCGGTGACGCGGTCGTCGAAGCGGGCGCCCAGCGTGATCAGCAGGTCGCTGCGCTGCAACGCGGCCACCGCGGCGACGGTGCCGTGCATCCCCGGCATGCCCAGGTGCTGCCGGTGCGAGTCGGGGAAGGCGCCGCGTGCCATCAGCGTGGTGACCACCGGGATGCCGGTCAGCTCGGCCAGTTCCCGCAGTTCCGCGGATGCGTTGGCCTTGATGACGCCGCCGCCGACGTAGAGGACGGGGCTGGCAGCCGCGTTGATCAGGCGCGCGGCCTCCCGGACCTGCTTGCCGTGCGGCTTGGTGACCGGACGATATCCCGGGAGATCGATCTGCGGCGGCCACGAGAAGGTGGTCTGTGCCTGCAGGATGTCCTTGGGGATGTCGACGAGGACCGCGCCCGGACGTCCGCTCTCGGCGATGTGGAAGGCCTCGGCGATGATCTGCGGGATGTCCGCGGCATTGCTGACCAGGAAGTTGTGCTTGGTCACCGGCATC
>JASGFO010000255.1:0-5383 GCA_047605505.1 Gordonia sp. (in: high G+C Gram-positive bacteria)
ATCTGCGCGACTACGGCGTCGACCTCGACGATCCCGACGAGCTGGCGAACGAGGTTACCCGCCAGGCCCACGCGGGCGACGGCTGGGTGAAGCTCGTCGGCGACTGGATCGACCGCGCCGTCGGCGATCTCGCCCCGCTGTGGACGCGTCGTCAACTCGACGCGGCCGTGGCGGCAGCACATGCTGCGGGCGCCCGGATCACCGCGCACGTCTTCGGCACCGAGGCGCTCGATGATCTGATCGGGGCCGGTGTCGACTGTATCGAGCACGGCACCGGTCTGACCGAGGATCACCTCGATGCCCTGGTCGAGCGGTCGATCGCGGTGGTGCCGACCCTGATCCAGGTGGACAACTTCGGCGAGATCGCCGCGGGCGCCGACCGATTCCCGACCTACGCCGCCCACCTGCGCCACCTGCACGCCCACGCGGTGCAGACCTTTGCCGCCGCCCATGAGGCCGGGGTCACGCTGTTCGCCGGCACCGACGCCGGCGGCTTCGTCGAACATGGCCGCATCGTCGAGGAGATCGAACGGCTGGCCGGCATCGGCCTCGGCAACCGGCGGGCGCTCGCGGCCGCCACCGTCGAACCGCGTGCCTGGCTCGACGTCGGCGGACTTGACGACGGCGAACGCGCCGATTTCCTCGTCTTCGACGCCGATCCCGGCGTCGATCTTGCCGAGCTGCGTCGCCCCCGGATGATCGTCTGCGCCGGGATCCCCGTCAGGGGGTGAGGGTTCGGTCTGGGCGCCAAAAGATTCCTGATTGTGATGTATCTCATAAAGTATGGGTATGGAACCAATATTTACCGTCCGGTAACGTTGCAGACGCGTTGCACGGTTGGCTGTTTCGTCGACCATCCGAGAGCATGCCGTGCCGGTCTGGGGAGCCGGTCAGGGTGGGGCGGGGGCCCGCGCATCTTTCGGAGACGAGAAGGATCGGTCGGCCTGCGGTTACCTCGATCGCGGGGTGGGTAACCGCAGGCCCCAACCGTGCAATCGCGGTCGGCAGAGCCGACTGCGCGCGACGATTTTCGGTCAGTCCGGCGCGTCTGGCACAATGAGCTGCTGGTTCGCCGGAGACGGTCACGCACCGTCCGGCGGTCACCCCATCAGAGAACGCAAAACCGGGCTCGGCAGCTCTGCCGGGCCGCTGAATTGCGCAGTGACAAAGGAAAGACTGAACACATGGCTGTCAAGATCAAGCTCGCGCGGCTCGGCAAGATTCGCAACCCGCAGTACCGCATCGTCGTCGCCGACGCGCGGACCCGCCGTAACGGCCGCGTCATCGAGACCATCGGCAAGTACCACCCCAAGGAAGAGCCCAGCCTGATCGAGGTCGATTCCGAGCGCGCCCAGTACTGGCTCGGCGTCGGCGCCCAGCCGACCGAACCGGTCGCCGCGATCCTGAAGGTCACCGGCGACTGGCAGAAGCACAAGGGACTCCCGGGAGCCGAGGGCACCCTCAAGGTCGCCACCCCCAAGCCGAGCAAGCTCGACCTCTTCAACGCCGCGCTCGCGGCCGCCGACAGCGCACCGGTCGCCGAGGCCACCACACCCAAGAAGAAGGCCGCGAAGAAGGCCGACGAGGCCCCGGCCGACGCCGCCAAGGACCAGGCGTGAGCGCTGTCGTCGCCGACGCCGTCGAACATCTGGTCCGCGGGATCGTCGCCAACCCCGACGACGTCCGCGTCGAACTGATCACCGGCCGCCGTGGCCGGCTGGTCGAGGTGCACGTCAGCCCCGAGGATCTGGGCAAGGTCATCGGCCGCAACGGCCGCACCGCGACCGCGTTGCGCACCCTCGTCGCCGGGATCGGCGGCCGGGGCATGCGCGTGGACATCGTCGACACCGACCGCTGAGCCGGCCGTCATGGAGCTGGTCGTCGGCCGGGTGGTGAAGTCGCACGGGGTGCGCGGTGAGATCGTCGTCGACATCCGCACCGATGACCCCGACACGCGATTCGCCGTCGGCGCCACCCTGCACGGTCGTGCGCCGCGCGGTGGCGGTGACCATACGTACACGGTGACAGCCGCCCGGCAGCATGCCGGGCGGCTGTTGCTGTCGGTCGCCGGCGTCACCGACCGCGCCGCTGCCGACGCCCTGCGCGGCACCCTCTTCCTCATCGACGCCGCCGACGTCGATTCCACCGACGATCCGGACGCCTTCTACGACCACGAGCTCGAAGGACTCCCCGTCATCACGACGGCCGGGGCCGACGTGGGCATTCTGGAATCGGTCCTGCACCTGCCGGCCAACGACGTCCTCGCCGTGCGCACCCCCGACGGTCGGGAGATCCTGGTGCCCTTCGTCCGCGAGATCGTGCCGACCGTCGGCGCGGATCGCGTCGAGATCGACCCCCCGGACGGACTCCTCGACGACGCCGCCGGGTCCTGAGGCCCCCCGACATGCGGATCGACATCGTCACGATCTTCCCCGAATACCTCACGCCATTGCGGGCGGCGTTGCTGGGCAAGGCCATCGAGAAGGGCATCCTCGACCTCGGCGTGCATGACCTGCGGGAGTGGACCCACGATGTCCATCGCAGCGTCGACGATTCGCCCTACGGCGGCGGCCCCGGCATGGTCATGAAACCCGACGTGTGGGGACCGTGCCTCGACGCGGTCTGCCCCGACGACGCCCTGCTGGTGGTCCCGACCCCGGCCGGGGTCCCGTTTCGGCAGGCCACCGCCACCCGATGGAGTTCCGAGGCGCACCTCGTCTTCGCGTGCGGCCGCTATGAGGGTATCGACCAACGCGTCTTCGACGACGCCGCCCGCCGCGTCCGGGTGGCGGAGGTCTCCCTCGGTGACTTCGTGCTCATCGGCGGCGAGGTCGCCACGATGGCGATGATCGAGGCAACGGTACGTCTGATCCCCGGCGTGTTGGGCAATCCGCGCTCACACCAGGAGGACTCGTTCTCCCAGGACCTGCTCGAAGGTCCCAGCTATACCCGCCCGGAGGTGTGGCGGGGGCTGGCCGTGCCCCCGGTGCTCCTCTCCGGTGACCACGGCAAGGTCGCCCGGTGGCGGCGGGACCAGTCCCTCGCCAGGACCCGGGAGCGCCGGCCCGACCTGTTACCGGATCCCGGCCCCGCCGACCGGCCCTGACCGGCCGATCGGCCGGGCACCCTGTGGACCGTCACCGGTGACCGGTGTCACTCCTGGGTTAGGATCAACCCAGCCGGTCAGGGGGGAGGGGCACCCATGGACCATCACGAGGAACGCCGGCGCGAGGAACACCGGGCCGACCTGCTCGCCGAGCTGGCCCGGCGACGCGCCGAGCTCTCCCGGATTGCCGAACGGTTGGCCGCCCTGACGGCCCGCGCCGTCAGCCCGGACCGCCTGGTTGCGGTGACCGTCGACTCGCGTGGCGTGCTGATCGACCTGCAGATAGAGAACGCCGCGCTGCGCCGCTACCGGGCCGGCAGGCTCGCCGAGCTGATCACCGCGCTCGTCGCCGACGCCGATGCCACGCTGCGCGAGCACCGCAGGCGGGCACTGAGCGCCGCGGCGGGAATGTCGCCGGGATACGACGAGATTGCCGAGGTCGTGGTCGGATGACCGACGCGACCCCTGCCGAGACCCTCGACGTCGATCCGGTCGACCTGGCGGCCCTGGCTGCCGACCTGCTCGCACTCGCCGACCAGATCTCGATGATCGCCGACGAGTTCGCCGGTGCCGTCACCGCGGTGACCGGCGCGATCGGCGCCGACGCCGGGTCGGCGACCTTCCGGCACGGGCTGACCGGCATTGTCGCGGCGGTCGAGACGATGATGCCCGATGCGCTGGCCGGGCTCACCGAGCACATCGAGCGGATCGGGCAGGGCGCGGCGGATCTCGCCCGCGCCGATCGGTTCATCGTGCCGTCGCCGCCCGAGTGTGGCGAATGACCGACAGTGGCGAATGACCGACAGTGGCGAATGACCGACGCCGGCCCATGACCGACGATGACCTGCGGACGCTCGCCGCCGGACACTGGCGGGGGCACTGGCCCGACTCCGATGTGGCTGCGCTGACCGCGCTGGCCGCGGACCTGCGAATCCTGCGAGACCGCCTGGACGTCGTTGCCGAGGAGATCGTCGCCGCCCACGTGCGTCATCTCCCCGGCCCGGGGCGGATGCAGCAAGCAGTGACCACAGCGGGCCGGGCGCTGGCCGGCACCGCCGATCCGCCGACCGGGATCGCCGGTGCGGCGGCGACGATCGGGGTGCTGGCAGGTGTCGTCGACCGATTCGCCCAGGTCACCATGCGGGCGCAGGAGTCGATGATGCTGGCCGTGGCCGTCGCCGACCGTGACCGGCTGGCCGGTGAGGTGGCAGCGCTGGCCGGCGACGACACGGTGCGCGCGGCCGCGGCGGGTGCGGTGGCGCCGGTGCTGGCCGCGGCTGCCGATCGCTACGTCGACGATGCCGCGCAGGCCGGCAGCACCGTCGACATCCCGGCCCCCGACATCCCGGCCCCCGACGATCCGGAGCCATCTGATCCGGCACCGTCCGATCAGACACCCGGTGATCACCTGTCGGGTGGTGCGGTGCCCGCCGCGGCCCTGCCGGCCGGTGCCGGGGCGTTGGGTGGATGGGCGGCCCACCGTGCCGGCCGCCCGGGCCCCGAGGGCTCCGCTGCCGACGTGGCGGCGAGCCGCGGCGAGATCGAGTGGCTGCTCGCCCGCACCCGCTGGCTCGTGGGGTCGCTGTCGGCGCCGGTGGCATCGTGGGTCGATGTCGCCGTCGGGCTGGGAGCCGACGCCGACGGTGAGCGCACGATCGTCGTCGCGACCAGCGACCCCTGCCCTTACCTGCGGGACGGGATGCGACTGAACCCGGGCGAGGTCTTCCTGGCCGACGGACGCGCCCCCGAGGTGGCGATCTGTGCGCATCTGCGCGGCGCCGGGCGGCACGCCCTGGCGGTGGCGTCGTCCCGGCCGCCACCACCGACCGCCCGCGCGGTGCTGGCAACCGGCGCGGTGATGTCCGTCGTGGCGGCGGTCGGCGCCCCGGGACCGGCCGGGTCGTAGACGCCGGCCGCGATTTCGTTTCCACGAGGCGGCGGTGGCACAATGGTGCGGTTGCCTGGTGCAGCGCCGCTGACGCGTGGCGTGAACCGGGTCGACACCGACTCGGAGCATGAACCGGTCGAACCTCCCTCGAGCATCCCGGGCCGGCCCCGGTGCCCGAGCGTGGGCCGCCAGGTTCCTCTGTTCACACCCTGTATGACAAGGACCATCATCATGAACACCCTGGACTTTCTTGACAAGCAGTCGTTGCGCGACGACATCCCGGACTTCGGCCCCGGCGACACCCTCGACGTTCACGTCAAGGTCATCGAGGGTGCCAAGGAGCGCGTCCAGGTGTTCAAGGGCGTCGTGATCCGCCGCCAGGGTGGCGG
>JASGFO010000256.1:0-5336 GCA_047605505.1 Gordonia sp. (in: high G+C Gram-positive bacteria)
CTCTGGCCCGCCGAGGAAGTGCGACGCTGGACCGAGCTGCTGGCGGCCACCGCGGATCCCGTCGACACGTTGCGCACGCTGGTGACCGCCCGGGCGTCGGCGGCGCAGGCGTCGGCGCCGGTGCCCCGATGGATTCCGGCCGTGCCCGCGGGTCTGCGCCGGGGGCTGACGGTGGCCGCCGTCGCCGAGCAGGCCGGAGTCGGTGAGCGCACGCTACATCGAATGTCGGTGCGGCACTTCGGGTACGGTGCCAAGACGCTGGCACGGATCCTGCGAATGCGGACCGCCTTGGATCATCTTCGGCGCGATATCGATATCAGTGCCGTCGCCCATGCGGCCGGCTACGCCGACTATTCGCACATGTTCCGGGAATTCCGGGAACTGGCGGGCGCCTCACCGGTGGAATTCGTCGGTGCTCACAGTGGGCAATAGAGGTCGACGGGATTTCCGTCCGGATCGGCGACGATCGCATAGCGTTGCCCCCAGACCGCGTCGAATGGCTCGGCGATCGACCGATGGCCCGCATCGACGAGATCGCCGTGACACGCGTCGACCGCAGCGGGGCAAGCACATTCGACGGCGAGTGCCATGGCGTGGCCACCCGTCGGCGGTGTCCAGTCCGGCATGAAGGAGGTGATGACGTCGCGGGTGTCGAACATCAGTCGCAGACCGCCGATACGTGTTTCGGTGTGCGTGCTCGACGCCGCGTCGTCGGGGAATTCGAGCCCGAGGCGACGGTAGAAGGCGACGGTCGCCGCCATCTCGGCGACGACGACGGACAGGGCGTTGAGGGTGGGGCAGGTCATGGCGTCCGACTCTACGGTCGGGCGCGGGTCGCGTCATGAACGTTTCGGACAGGGGCAGACGCTCGCAACCGGGCTCACAACCGGGCCGCGTAGGGTACCCATCGGCGCATCTGTGGAAAGTCGAATACCGTGTCGAGGGTCGGCGTCGTACGGTTCAGCTGGTCACAGACGGCGAGATCCAGGGCGACGAGAAGGATATGTCCGCGGACACCGGACGTGGCCGCGAGCGCGCCCTTGCTGTCGCTGGTGGCGGTGAGCCGTGCCCACGCCGTGCCCCACTGCAGGGTCAACGTGTCGAACCCGATCTCCGTGGTGCACAGGTCGGACCACTGGTTCGGGTCGTGCGGGGCGGCAAGCTCGGCGAAAAGGGCGCCGAGGATGCGTCGAACCTTGGCGGTGAGATGAACAAAGAACTTTCGATCGAGTCGATCGAGTCGCTCGGTGTCCAGATTGATCGACCGTGTACAGCTGTGGCGTGCCAGCCCCCATGTCTCCGGAAAACGCCGGTACCAGATCGAACTGATCTGGGAAAGATATTCTGCTTTCTTGGCGGTGGGGTGATGGAGCACAATGGCCGCGAAATTCGTCGCGAGCGTTGTTTCCGGTGCCACCCACCACGAGTTGTTGTCGGGCAGATCGTCGAGGTTCAGGTGAGCAGGCAGATCGGGGTCGCTGATGAGACTCGCGACCAGCCCGGGACCGAGCACGCCACCGGCCCATTCCCGGAGTGTGGGCCGGCGGGTCGGGGCCGTGGCCGCTGCGGTCCTGACCAGCGGGAAATCGTCGACGGGGGGCCGGCCGGAGATATCGGAATAGATCCATCGAATATAGGCGAACGCCGACGACACGTCGCGAGGTTTGCCCCGCCCGCACCAGATCTCGACGCAACGGCGCGGGTGGATACCGGCGTCCCAGAGGATATCGACACCGTTGTGTTCGGCCAGCAGGCTCGCCGCGATGCGGGCCCACAGTCGGGGCGGGTGACTGTTGCGTCCGGCGGCGTCGACGATGCTCCCGGCGAGGGATTCGGTCGGCAGCTTATCCAAGTGCCGCCGATTCTGTAGGTCGTTGTTCTCGTTGATCTGGTCCCATGCGCGCGTCCGGATGAACGAGGCTGCGGTCACCGCGCTGCCGAAGACGTGGGACGGTGACCCGTCGACGAGCCATCGGCCCGCACCTGCATAGCGAATCGGGTACGTCTCGTGGCGCGTCTGCGTCGCGATCACCTGCTGGGCCTGGCCGACCATCCGGGGAAGGTCGACGCAGGCGTGGGGCCGTTCGCCACTGAGCGCGGCCAGCACCGCCTGTTGCTCGAGGTCGGCGTGCGGGGTGACGACGGTCCAGTCGGTTTCGATGGTGACGGGGTGGCGGAAATACCCCGGCCGGGTGTCGGGATCGCCGACTCGCGGCGGAATCGATGGCCGCGGTCTGTCCGGTGCCTGCGGGTCGGGGTTCTGGCGGCATTGAACGGTGAAGGTGATGCTCTGACGCAGGCGCAGCGGATCTCCGACCTGATCGGGTTCGCTCACGGTGGTGGTGCCTGGGGGAGGATCGTGATCCGAAGTGCACTGGGACAGTCAGGGGTTTGCTCGGTCTCGAATTCGACGCGTTGGCCCTTGACGAGCGCGGTGATCCCGGCGCCCAGTGCGGCCCTGCGGGCGAACACCTGGGGACCACCGTCGTCGGGAACGATGACCCCGTAGCGGTCGATCGACTGCCACCACTTCACCGTGCCCGAGCGCCGGCGCGCGGGCCGTGGCCGCGGAGGCTTCTGCTGGATGAGGGGCTGCGGTGACCTGGGCGTGTTCTCGGCCCGGGCGAGCGCTGCGACAAAGGCGCCCGCGCTGGGGAAGCGCCGGTCGGGCGCCTTGGCCAGTGCTGTGCCGAGCACGTCGTCGACGGCAGGTGGAACCCCGGCGAGCCGGGAACTCAGCCGAGGCGGTTCGCGGTGGGCGTGTCCGTCGGCGATCTGTGCGGGTACACCGGTGAACGGCGACGTTCCGGTGGTGAGGGCGTACACGGTGCACGCGAGGGAGTAGACATCAGAGCGTCCGTCCATCGCCCGGTCACCGAGATGCTCGGGTGACATGAACGCGACCGTCCCGACGGCTTGGCCGGGAGCGGTGAGCATCGGGGATCCGATGGCATGGGCGATGCCGAAATCGGCGAGCAGTGCACGACGGGGGCTGCATTTCAGGTCGAGTAAGATGTTCGCCGGCTTGACATCTCGGTGCAACACATTCTGCAAGTGCGCGTAGTCAAGGGCCGACGCGACATCGTGCAGTATCCACAGACAGTCCGCAAGAGGCAGCCGACCGCCCGAGAACTCCGCGGCATTCTGCCCGTCGACGTACTGCATTGCGATCCACAGATGGTCAGGTGATTCGCCGCAGTCGTACACACTGACGATGTTGGGATGGTTGAGCCTGCCCGCGAGCCTCGCCTCCCGGAGGAACCGAGTGTGCATCTGCTGGTCCACCGACCGGTAGTTGGGGAGCACCTTGAGGGCCTCGGTCCGCTGCACACTGGGATTCGTGGCGAGATAGACCACCCCCATCCCGCCCGCAGCCAACCGCCGCTGAATGGTGTAGTTGTCCAGAACTGCTCCGGGGCGGAGTATCTGCGAGCCCGCAGCGGCAGGCGGCATGGCCGTCGGGCTGTCGGCATGCTGCACGGTGGGGCTGTCGGCGCCGTCGAAATACTGTTCGCAGATCACATCGACCACCTGCTCAGGACCGGGAAATGGGGTAACCGGAATGGCGGCGAGGCGCTCGGGGAGTTCCCGCAGATTCGCGATATCCAGTGTGAACCCGATAATGGGTGTGTCGTCTGCGGCCGCCTGTACCAGTTCACCGACGATGTCGGGGGAATTCGCAGCGGATGCCGAGAGCAACGCGACGAGCACGGCACATTTGCCGAGCCGAGTGGTCTTGGCGCCCGGTTCGGTATCGCCGGTGACGGTCGGCTCTCCGCGGACGGCCGCTCGGATACCCCGGGCGAGGAAGGCCATCCTGACCTCGGCGGCGATCGTCGCGTCCTCGGACGAGTGGCTGATGAACACGTGGACAGGTGGCTTGGCCATGGTGTTGGTGAAGCCCTTCGCCGAGTGGTGAGTGGATGCCCATTTTAGCTGATCGCCGTCGTCTCGATGATGGCTGGTCGAGTATTCGGGGAACGTACGCCGCGAGTGCGGTGCCGGCGTCTGGGAACGGGTGAGGAGATCAACCGCCGATGCGGCGCTGGTGCCACCAGTTCATGATCCTGGGGAATGCGGCTGCTATCGCGATGAAGGCAACTGTGACACACACAATGCGTAGCCAGGGAGCGGGCTGGGAATAGGTCGGATTCCAAAATGCGACCGCGCTGAAGCCGACACCGATGATGCCCACCACGCCCAGGACGAGGAGCAACAGTTCGGTGGCGTGCGACGATACCGCCGTGGCGGACGTGAGACGGGCCTGCGCGATCTGCTCGGCCCGGGCGATTCTCTGTTCGAGATCGAAAGAGCGATGGATTGCCTCCCGAACGGCGGACTGAAGCGGGAACGCCCGGATGGGCTCGACGTCCCACTCCGTCCGCATCCTACTGAACCGCGCGTAGTCACGAACGGCTGCCTTGGCGCGGCTCGACCCATCCCGCCGGCGAAGGTAGCGGTCCACGGACACCACGTCGGCAAGTGCATCGACGAAGACGAGGAGATAGACACTGCGGAAAAGTCGGGGAAAGGTGCCCTCCTCGTCGACGACAAAGGAATCTGACTCGGGGTCGATCAGGACCGTCAATGACCCATTCCCGGCCATCCCACGCCAGTTGTTATACAGGTCGACGCGTCCCTTCGTCAGGCAGGACTCGCGATAGTGCGCAGAGTATCCGCCGACGACGAAGGGGTCCACGGTGAGGGTGACGAGTGCCTCGTCGAGGACCGTTGACGAGAGCTCGCGTTCGCGCACACCCACGAGGAGGACGTGTGCTCGGTGCTCGATGCGGTCCACCGCGTTCTCGGCGAAGTTGAACTGATCGGGCAGGCCGGACAATCCGATGAGATGTTGGAGAACCGCGGATGCGGCTTGTGGGGGGCTCCCGTCGGCGGTGGTCGAGAAGGTGGCCAGTTCACGAGGTGACCAGGGCCGGGCGAGTGCGTGGGCGACTTGCCCGAGGGGACTGTGAGCGGTCAACGAGGTGCTCGGGTGGTCCGCGAGCTGGACTATCAGCGCGATCTCGGGGGTCGTGGTGCCCAGACGAATGACCAGAAGTCACTCGCAGGTTATCTCACAGGCAGTCTCGGTGACTGTCGCATTGCTTGTGCGGTGAATCGACGTGATCGTGAACGATGAGGCGGAGCTTGTGTCGAAATCGAACGAGAAAGCGAGGGCGTAGCTGTTATCGGCGTCAGCCCCGGAAGCTGGGAGGAAGCCATCGGTGAGGTAGCCGGCAAGGTCATCGCTCTCGCGCGCGGTCTCGGAGGAAGGCAGTTGATCAGACCTAAATCCGCGAGTAGTGGCTGGTGGTTTGTTCGTGACTGTATTGTGT
>JASGFO010000257.1:0-5248 GCA_047605505.1 Gordonia sp. (in: high G+C Gram-positive bacteria)
CGGCCGCGGCCGCCGACGCCGCCGGCGACGTCTGGCCGGGCTGGGTCGCGTCGGCCGCCGCTGACGACGTCGACACCTGCACCTCGCCCGGTGCGTTGTCCAGCAGCCATTGCCCCTCGGTGCGTGGGGTGCCCGGGACCGGATAGTCGGGGGCGGCGTTCTGGGTCCGTCGCGGATCGCCGGGTGCGCGGATCGCTGAGCTGTGATCGTCGACGCGGCCGAAATCGACCTCCCGATCCGCGGGCGTATCGGTACGGATCACCGGAGCGGCCGGCAGTCCGGCCCGCGCGGCATCAGCGGCGAGGACCGATGGACCGAACGCGGGCAAACCCAGCCGCGCCCAGGTGTCATGCAGTGCGGCAACAGCTTCCGGACCGCCGTCGATCCGCGGGGGTGCCGCGGCGTCGACGAGTCGGGGACCGACGCCCGTCGCCCCGTCGACGGCGAAGATCTGGACGGCCCGCAGCGGCGGCCGCAATCCGCTGTCGCGCACCACGTCGGCGACGGTCGGCTGGGCCACCAGCGGGCCGAAGCCCGCCACCCGGGTCAGCCCCGGCGAGCCGGTCAGGGCCTGTTGGGCGAGCAACGGGCGCGCCGAGCGGGAGGTGTCCGGATCCAGATCGGCCCGCAACACCACGTAGGCGATCCCCTGCCCGGCCAGTGTTGTCGCGAGGCCGGGCGAGGAGAGTCCACCGGCGAGGTCGCGCTGCACCGCGTCGAGCGCGCGGATCGCGCCGGGCGGGGTCAACGGAATGGCGTCCCGGACCGCCCAGGGCGTCTCGGCGAGCGCCTGCAGCGGCTCGTCGCGGGTGAGCCCCCACAACTGATCGGCGAACGGCGCACCCGGCACCACCAGCGCGCGCCGCGGCTCGCCGGCCCCGGAACCGCCATGTGCCGACAGCCAGTTCGCGGTCTGGCGCCAGTAGTCGGGGATCGCGCGATAGGCGCCGTCGGGGGCCAGCTGTCCGGTCCACAGCAGCGAACCCGCCCCGGCCAGCGCCACCGCGACGACGCAGGCCGCGGCCACCGGCCGCGACCGCTGCGGATGGGCGAACGCCGACAGCCATTCCCGCGTGGGCGCCGAGCCGGGCAACGGCACCCGGGCGAGCAGGTGGGCCAGACCCAACACCAGGGGAAGACGCAGGAACGGCTCGAACTTGTGGATGTTGCGCAGGAACGCGCCCGGGCCGTCGAGGAACACCCGCACGGGCTCGGCGATCGGCGCACCGAGCCCCCCGGGGTGGCCCGTACACATCACCACCAGGCCGATCAGCAGGAGGATACTGAGCCGTCGGCGACAAGGCATGTGCCGCATGCATAATCCCGCCAACCCGGCGGCGGCGAGGGTCCCCGTCGCGAGAACCGCGGCCGGCTGGGTGACCAGGACCGCGCCGGCCATCCGCTCGGGGGAGACGAACGGGGTCCACGCGCTCGTGCCGCGCAATACCTCGGTGAGCGAGGTCCACTCGGTGGTGACCCGCGAGGACTCGATGAAATCGAGGAACGGCGGGGAGACGCGCGACAGGATCAACAACGGCACCACCCACCATGCGCACGCGGCCAGCAGTCCGGCGCCCCACCACGCGCCGAACCGCCACCACCGCGGCTGCCGGACACACATCAGGAACCAGACGACCGACACCCCGACCGCGGCGAGGGTGGCCACCGCGTTGACCGCACCCATGAGGGCGACGGCGACCGCCGAGGACAGCGCGAGGCGGCGGATCGGCATGGCGCGGCCATCGGGTGGTGGGTGGTCGGGGTGGAGGGCGCGGACCACCGGGACCAGTACCCAGGGCGCCAGCATCATCGGCAGCGTCTCCGAGGAGATCGACCCGAGTGTCGTCAGGACCCGCGGCGACAACACGAACACCGCGGCCGCGAGCAACCGCGAGCCGTGCGAGCCCACCCGCAGCGCCTCGGCCAGCCGGATGACGCCGACGAAGCCGGCGGTCAGCAGGATCGCCCACCACAGTCGTTGCGTGACCCAGGGCGGGAGATGGGCGAGATCGCCGAACGCGAAGAACGCGCCGTGCGGAAAGAAGTAGCCGTAGGCCTGGTTCTGCACCTGACCCATGGGGGCCTGCGGTGTCCACAGATGGGTGGCGCGTGCGAGGAGGCCGAGCGGGTTCGCGGTGAGATCGAGTTTGGTGTCGGCGCTGATCAGGCCCGGTGACTGGAGGAATGAGGTGAGCAGCGCCACCAGCGCCGCGACGGTGACTCCGCGTCGTGACAGACGACGACGGTCACTGGTTGTTGCCGGCGCCGCCACGTGTGCCGTAATCGACCGAGCCCTGCACGAACCCGTTGCTGGGGTTGAGATTGTTCAGATCGGTTGACGGGCTGGTCTGCGCCGACAGCAATCCGCCGAGGAAGACCGCGCCCAGCCCGACCACGATCCCGATGACCCCGGCGACGGCGCCGAGGACGACGGAGAGCAGGCGCTTGTTCATGGGATCGAAACTACCAGGATGCGGATCCGGCTCCGAAAAAGTGCCTATTTTCCAGCAGCTCCCGGGGATATCCCCGACGGCTGCTGGATTTTCGTCACTTTTTCGGAGGTCGTCGGGGATGCCGGGACAGCGACCCTACGGGATCACCGGCGGGGCCTTGTCGCAGGTGGCCGGCACGATGAACACCGGCCGGTGGCAGTGTTTGAGCACCCGCTCGGCCACCCCCGAATGCAGCAACGCCTTGAAGCCGGAGCTGCCGCGCGTGCCGGTGACGAGGAGATCCACGTCGAGCGCATCGGCCGCGGCGACCAGTGCACCCCACACCGTCGACTCGACCTCGACGAGCGTGCCCGTCGCCGCGAGCCCCGCATTGCCCGCGAGCCGTACCCCGCGCTCGTTGATCTCGGCGGCCTCCTCGCGGAGCGCGTCATCGACGTCGGCCTCGAACGTGGTGGTGTCGACGAAGGGCTGGATACCCGCCGACATCGACGACAGGCCCGTCGGGTGCAGCGTCCCCGGTTGCCATGCGGTCACGACATGCGCCGTCGACGCACGCAGGAAGTGGCCGACATAGGTGATGGCGCGCTCGGCGTTGGGGCGGCCGTCAAAGGCGATCATGATCGATTGCGCGGAACTCGACGACGCGCGGCCCGCGGCAGGTGACGTGGACCGGGAGTCCATGGCGCCAGCGTACATGCCACACTCATGCCATGGGTTCTCCTCGCGCGGTTTCGCCCCGTCGGTCCATGCGCAGTCTGACCTGTCTCGCCACGGCGGCCGTCACCGCCATCGGGTTGGTGACCGGCTGCGACAGCGCGTCCCCGGAACCGATGGCATCGGCGACGACGGTGTCGACGGCAACCCTCGGCTCGTCGGGGACCGCGAGCAGCGCCGCCTCGGCCGCGGCGGCGCCGACCGGTTGCGGGGCCGAGCAACTGAGCCGGATGTCGGTGCGGCAGAAGCTCGGACAGTTGATCGTGGTGGGTGTGACCGGCACCGACGATGCGCTGTCGCTGGTGGGCAGTGAGCCGGTCGGCGGGATCTTCGTCGGCAGCTGGACCGACAAGTCGATCCTCTCCGGCAACAACCTGCGCCGGCTCAACCAGCAGTCCGACGTCCCGCTGATGGTGACCGTCGACCAAGAGGGGGGCCGCGTCTCGCGGTTGAGCTCGCTCGGCATCGACAGCCCGTCGGCCCGGGAACTGGCGCAGTCCAGCACGCCGGCCCAGGTGCGTCAACTGGCCGAGCGCATCGGGCGGCAACTCAAGGCCAAGGGCATCACCGTCGACTACGCACCCGTCCTCGACGTGAGCGACGAGGCCGACGACGAGGTCATCGGCGACCGCTCCTTCGGCAATGACCCGCAGCAGGTCACCGAGTTCGCGCAGGCCTTCGCCCAGGGCCTGCAGGCCGCCGGGATCGTGCCGGTCTTCAAGCACTTCCCGGGCCACGGCCATGGCTCGGGCGATTCGCATCTCGGTGTGGTGCGGACCCCGCCGCTGTCCCAGCTCGAACGCAGTGACCTCGTCCCCTATCACACGGTGCTGCAGAATCCGGGCAATGCCGCGGTGATGGTGGGGCACCTGATCGTGCCCGGCCTGACTGCCGGCAACACCCCGGCCAGCCTGAGCCGGCGGGCCATCCAGATGCTGCGCACGGGCAACGCCCCCGACGGTCACCCCTACGGCGGTGCGCCGTTCAACGGCGTGATCTTCTCCGACGACCTCTCCGGCATGGGCGCCATCACCCAGCGGTACCCGCTGCCCGAGGCCGTGCTGCGTTTCCTGCAGGCCGGCGGCGACATCGCGCTGTGGATCTCCACCGACGCGGTGTCGTCGGTGCTGGACACCCTGCAGCGCGCGGTGCGCAACCGCAAGCTGTCCGAGACCGCGGTCAACGACTCGGTGGTGCGCGTGCTCCGAACGAAAGGCGTCCTGCGCTGCTGATCGGCGCGATCGCGCCGGCTAACTTACTGCCTGGTAAGTTGAGTGGGCACGGATGTCGAGGAGGCAGGGCACGATGGTCGGCGGGACGAAGCGGCTACCCCGGGCGGTACGCGAGCAGCAGATGCTCGACGCCGCGGTCGCGGTGTTCTCCGAGAACGGTTTCCGGGACACATCGATGGACACCATCGCCGCGCGCGCCGAGATCTCCAAGCCGATGCTCTACCTGTACTACGGCTCGAAGGACGAACTGCTCGCGGCCTGCATCGCGCGCGAGTCCGGGCGGTTCATCGACGCGATGGCCGTCGGATTCGACCCGAAACTCCGTCAGAGCGAACAGGCCCGCACCGTCGTCCGGGAGTTCCTGCGGTACGTCGACGAACATCGCGAATCCTGGCGGGTGCTCTACCGCGTTGCGGTCGGCACGACGACCTTCGCCGGCATCGTCACCGAATCCCGGCAGCAGGTGGTGGCGATGGTGGCCGAGCTGATCAAACGCGGCACCACCGTCGAGGGCGCCAAGGACATCGACTTCGAGCTCACCGCCGTCGCGCTGGTGGGCGCCGGGGAGGCGGTGGCCGACCGGATCACCGCCGGCGACGTCGACCTCGAGACCGCGACCGACCTGCTCGTCGGGATCGTCTGGCGCGGCCTCAAGGGCGTGGGGATGCACGAGCTTTCGTAGGGGCAAACCGCGTTCGTTGTTGGAGAACGAGGTTGTTGCCGCAACCGCGTTCTCCTACAACGGACTCGGATGGGGGTGGTGTCTTCGGAACCCTCAGTCGTTCCGCGTGGTTGCGGTCAGGTGCGGATATCCCTTGCGGCGGTTGCGGATCGAGATGTCGAAGTTGC
>JASGFO010000258.1:0-5172 GCA_047605505.1 Gordonia sp. (in: high G+C Gram-positive bacteria)
GTCGGCGAGGCCGATCGTCGCCGACGGGCCGCTGGTCCAGGTGATCCGGCTCGCCCGCAACGGCGGCCCCGCGGCCGCCCGCAATGCCGGTGCCGCGGCCGCAGGCACCGACTTCATCGCCTTCCTCGACTCCGACGTCGTGCCCGGCCCCGACTGGCTCATCATGCTGCTCGCGCACTTCTCCGATCCGGTCGTCGCCCTGGCCGCACCCCGCATCGTCGGGCTGTCCGGTGAGGTGGGCGCCCGGCCCGGCCTGGCCGAACGCTACGAGAACAGCCATTCCTCCCTCGACATGGGGCCGAACGAATCCGCGGTCGTCCCGGGGACCCCGATTCCCTACGTGCCCAGTGCCGCCATGGTGGTGCGCCGCGCGGCCTTTCCCGGATTCGACGCGGACCTGCGGGTGGCCGAGGACGTCGACCTGTGCTGGCGACTGCACGAGTCCGGCTGGCGGATGCGCTATGACCCGGTGGCCCGGGTGGCCCATGATCACCGCACCGGGATGCGGCAGGTGCTGGGCCGTCGACGCTTCTACGGCACCGGCGGCGCGTACCTCGCCCAACGCCACGGCACCCTCGCCGCGCCGATGGTGATGACCGCGTCGATGGCGGTCGCGGTGGCCGCACTGCTCACCCGCACGACCGCGGGTGCGGTGATCGCGCTGCTGATCCTGACGCGGGTCTGGTACCGGCTGCGGGACCGGCTCGGCGAGCTGCCCGGCGCCTCGCTGGGGGCCGCGGCCATGACCGGACGCGCCACCGGCTACGGCCTGCTGCAGGCCGCGGCCGCTCTGTGCCGGCACTATTGGCCGATCACGGTGGTCCTGGCGCTCATCTCACGCCGGTTCCGGCGGCGCGCCATCGAGGTGGCCGTTGTCGAGGGCGTCGTCGCCTGGGTCCGGTCGGTGCGGGCCGATCCGGAGATGGGGCCGATGATGGGGGTCGTCGGGTATTGGCTGTGCCGGCGCCTCGACGATCTCGCCTACGGCGCCGGATTGTGGGAAGGCGTGGTGCGCGAACGGCATGTCGGCGCACTGATCCCGGTGATCACCCGCTGACGGGCCGCCGGTCGATGGGTGTTCAGGAGGCGTTTTCCGCTGGTCGGGAGCTACCGGATATCTGATGGTGAAGGAGCCCGGAGGGCGTTTCGAGACCGCAGTTCGCGGGTGTGTGGTCTCGATACGGGCCTCCTTCGTCGGCCCTACTCGACCAGCGGGGGGAAGGGGGTGAGGTGGTTGTGCTCGACCGGCGGGCCCTCAGATCAGCGTCGACCAGTAGTACCAGAAGTGTTCGGCGATCGCACCGATCACGATCACATACCACAGCGGCAACGCCACCCATAGCCAGCCACGCCGGTCGCGGGCGCGGTCGGAATCACCGAAAAGTCTTCCGGCGGACAGGATCAGCAGGATCGGCAGGATGGTCCACACCACCATGCAATACGGGCACAGCGCGTTGATCCGGTACAGGCTCTGGAAGGCGAGCCAGTTGATGAAGACGAAACCGAGTGCGGTGCCGACGGTCTGACCGAGCCAATACCAGCGTGGCAGGGAGATCCGGGCCGTCGCGAGCACGCCGGTGGTGATGATCACGGCAAAGGCGGCGATGCCGATCAACGGATTCGGGAAACCGAACAGCCGTGCCTGCGGGGTCACCATCACCGACCCGCACGAGAGGATCGGGTTGATGCTGCAGCTCGGCGTGTATTCCGGGTTGATCAGCAGTTCGATGCGCTCGATCGTCAGCGTCGCCGACGCGACGAAGCCGAGGATCCCCAGAACGAGCACCGTGATGCCGATCCGGGCGCTGACGGCCGGCCGCCCGGTCCCCTCGGACGCGGCACGGGTGCTGGTGGTCATGGTGTCGTCTGATTCACGAGACCGGGGTGGTTCACTGCTGGCCGCCGGCCGCAGCGAGCACCGCGTCGATCAGCTTCTGCGGCGTCGTCTGATTGGTGATCTGGAACTCGGTGCCGTTGATCAGGACGGTCGGCGTGTGCTCGGGATTGGCGTCGCGGGTGGTGTGGGCGACCCAACCGGTGAACTGTCCGTCGTTGACGCATTGCGCGACGTTGTCGGCGCCGGCCTCGCGGGCATAGGCGATGAGCTGGCTATTGGCCAGGCCTGCGCCGCCCTCGTCGGGCTGGTTGGCGTAGAGCAGGTTGTGGAACTTGCGCCACACGTCGAAGTTGTCGGCGCCGCCGGTCGCCTCGGCCACGCACGCCGACGCGTTGGCGGCCCGCGTCGAATAGTTGGTGGACGACATGCGATCGAGGATCGAGATCGGCCGGTAGTCGACGGCGACCTTCGGGTTGCTCTGGAGTTCGGTGATCGCGTCACCGAACAGCTGCTCGAACGACCGGCAGGCGGGGCACTGGAAGTCCTCGACGAGCGTGAGCACCGCAGGTGGGGTGGTGCCGGCCGGTGCCGCGGTGACCCGGAAGGCATTGCCGGTCAGCACCGACGGGGTGGTGAGGTTGCTGCTGTCATCGTCGGAAAAGATCTTTCCGTTGCCCCAGAGAACCGCGACGAAGACAATCGCCGCGACCACCACGATCGCCACCGCGGAGCCGATCTTGAGGTACAGCGACCGGCGCCGTTCGGCTGCTCGCGGATCGATGACCGGCTTCCGGCGTTTGTCTGCCACGGTTTCCTCACACTCTCGCTTCGGCTGGCTGGCGGCGGGGAACGCGCCGCTGTCAAGGGTACTGCCAGATTCCGGGTGCCCCCGCAGTCGGACCCGAGTCCCCCGCAGCGCATCACGAATCGGCGCCGGCGGGGCGTCGTAGACTGGCGGCCGACGCCGTCTGCGAGGGCACCGTCGTCACCTCGCCCGCTAGGAGACCTTGTCGTGACCGCCCCTGAGGAACCGACCCCGCCCGCCGCCCCATCAGCCGACACCCCATCAGGGGCCGCCGGCCCGGCGCCGGGGTCCGTCGGCGCCGCCCGCCGGGCCGTGGTCACGACGCGGGTGCTCGGCGGTCTCGTCGCTGCCGGTGTCGGGGGGCTCGTGATCGACGCGGTGGCCGACGGGGCGGGCCGCTACGTGGAGAAGGGGGATCCGTTCCCGGGTGCTGGGATCGCGGTCCTCGGGGTGGCCGGCTACTTCCTCGGTGCGCTCGCCGCCGCGACCTGCCTGGGCGCGCTGGCATTCGTCGTCGCCGGCGCGCGACCCGACGACGAGGGCATCATCGACGCAACCGTCTACCGGGCACACCGCTACGTCGCGGCCGTCACGCCGATCTGGGCGCTGCTCGCGTGGCTGATGGTCGGGGTGGCCGCCGCCGACGGGTATGGCGTGAGCCTCGGCGAACTGCTGTCGAGCGGTCACCTGCGCCAGGCGATCGGGGTCAGTGAGGCGGCCGTCGCCTGGTTGGTGATCGCCGTCCTGGCGACTCTGCTGACCGTGCTGATCCGGCTGGTTCTCTCCTGGGTGGCGCATGTGATGCTGGTGATCCCCACCGGCGTCGCGGTGTGCGCACTGCCGATGGCGGGCAACGCCGGGCAGGGACCCAACCACGACTACACGACCGGCCTCGGCATCCTGTTCGCGCTGGCGTTGGCCCTCGCCGTCGGATACCGGGTGGCGTACACGGCCGCACCGGTGATCGGTCCGGCCGCCGACCGCGCGGTCGGTGAGCGACGACACGCCCGGATCGTGGGGGGCGCCGACGGTGTCACGCTGGTGACCGGCATCGCGCTGGTGGCGTTTCTGGTACCCGCCCGCTACCTGGTGTCGACGCCGTTCGGCGTCGCGGCGCTGGTGCTGGTCGGGGCGCTCGCGGCGGTGGTCGGTGCCGGAGTGTGGGGTCTGCGTGGCTCGGCGACCACCCGGTTCTGGGGTGTCCAGGTGGCCGCGGCCGGAGTGCTGGTCGGGGCGTTCGCGTGCTGGACGGTCCTGGACACCCGCGTCGCGCCCGGCCTGCTGGCGCACCCGTTCACCGGGTGGGATGTCTTCCTCGGCTATGCGCTTCCGGGCCCGCCGACGGCCGCGCGGCTGGCCGGGTTCTGGCGGTTCGATCTGCTCCTCGGGGTGGCCGGGGCGATCGCGGCCATCCTCTACATCCTCGGGGTGCGGCGGCTGCGCGGTCGCGGCGACGACTGGCCGGTCGGGCGGACCGTGGCCTGGCTGTCGGGGTGTGTGGTCCTGGTGATCTTTACCAGTTCCGGCATCCGGGCCTACGGGTCGGCGATGTTCTCGCTGCACATGGCCGAGCACATGGCGCTCAACATGTTCGCGCCGGTCCTGCTGGTGCTCGGCGCGCCGGCCACCCTGGCGTTGCGCGCGCTCCCGGCCGCCGGCGCCGGTCATGCCCCCGGCCCGCGCGAATGGGTGCGGTGGCTGCTGCACTCACGGGTGACCGGCGTGCTCTCGAATCCCGCGGTCGCGTTCGGGATGTTCGTGTTGTCGCTCTACCTCGTGTACTTCACGCCGATCTTCGGGACCTTCGCCCGCTATCACTGGGGACACGTCCTGCTGACGATCCACTTCATCGTCGTCGGCTACCTGTTCTTCTGGGTGATCATCGGCGTCGACCCCGGCCCGCGGCGCATTCCGTTCCTGGCGCGGATCGGTCTGCTGTTCGCGGTGATGCCGTTCCACGCCTTCTTCGGGATCGCCCTGATGACGATGACCTCGGTGATCGGCGAGCAGTTCTACGGTCAGCTCGCCCTGCCCTGGGTGTCGGACCGCGCCGCCGATCAGTGGCTCGGCGGCGCCATCGCCTGGGGTGCAGGCGAGGTGCCCGTGGTGCTGGTGGTGGTGGCGATCGTCGCCCAGTGGGCGAAGTCCGACCGCCGGGCGGCCCGGCGTGCCGACCGCCACGCCGACACCTACGAGGACACCGAGCTCGACGACTACAACGCGATGCTCGACGAGCTCGCGCGCACCCGCCGGTAGCGCACCGGTCGGCCGGATTTGACGGCCTGCGGACAATCAGGGGCATGCGGTGCGAGGTGGCGCGGGAGGCCCTGTCCGCGCGGATCGACGGGGAGCGCGAGACCGTGCCGTCGATCCGCGTCGACGAGCACCTCGCCGGATGCGCCGAGTGCGCCGACTGGTTCGCGGCGCTGCAGACGTTCTCGATCCCGTCGGCGGCCCGGAGCCTGCGGGTGGTCGGCGCGGGGGAGGACCCCGACGACCTCGTCGCCGCGGTGCTCGCCGCAGCCCCGGC
>JASGFO010000259.1:0-5074 GCA_047605505.1 Gordonia sp. (in: high G+C Gram-positive bacteria)
CGGTGCGGACGATCCGACCGGTGATGTAGGTGGTGGACGCGCTCTTATCGGTCACGAGGCCTCATTCAGTTGGGGGGTTGGTACCTGCCTGAAATCTATACCTCCCGCCGCATGGGAGGCCGCTGAACACGGCAAGCCACAGGGCATTCACAGACCGCGCGGCGACTATCGGGGCGGCAGCTTCGACCGCGCCTCGCGGCGCACCGGGGCGGGAAGCGCATCACCCATGCGGTCGAGGAACGCCTGGACCTGCGCCGGGGCGACGGCGCCCGCGTGCTTGAGGGCGATGCCCACCGGCTTCGACACGATCGGGTCGCGGTCGTGGGCCAGCGCTTCGGCCAGGCGCAGGGTGTCGGCGACCGCCTCGGCCCCGTCGCCCAAGAAGCCCAGCGGGGCCGTCATCGCGGTCCGGCGACGGTACGGGTCGTCGGAGGCGGCCAGCTCGAACAGCGGATCGCGGGGACGGTCGTGCAGGTACCTGCCGATCACGCGCGGTGCGGCGCGGTCCACCATGTCCCAGGTATCGATGTGGCCGTGATGGTCGAGGTAGAAGCGGTACCTCGCCTCGCGCTCGTCATCGGTCAGGCGCGGTGAGCGCACCTGGAAGTCGAGGACGCAGAAGGCAGCCAGCCGCGGTTCGTACTCGGTTTCTGCGAGCAGTAGCTCGACCTCCGACAACGGCAGGGCGGTGTGCTTCTTGGCGATGTCGAACAGCTCGCCCATCCGCACGCCGAGGACCCCGCCCTGCCCCTTGTAGTGCCGGTTGGGGTACTTCTCCGGATCGGCGGCAGACCGCAGCGCGTCGAGGAGCGACGCTGCTCGCTGGTCGGGCTTTGCGCTGGTCACCGACCCATGATGACATCTGGGGCCTGCCGTCAGCGCGGTGATGGACCGGTGACGAGCGGTAACTTCGGGTTGGCAGTCCACGCGGTGAGCGAGCCGTCGTACACCCCGACATCGTCGACACCGGCTTGGGCGAGCGCCCACGCGATACCGGTCGCCGCGATGCCGCCGCCGCAATAGGTGACGACCTTCCGGTCCGAGTCGAGCAGACCGGCGTCGGCGAACTCCGGGCGCAGGTCCTCGATGGGGCGGAGCTTGCCGGTGTCGGGATCGACGAGCCGCACGACGGGGAAGTTCACGCTTCCGGGGATGTGCCCGGGCCGCGGGTAGGTCGTCGTTTCGCCGCGGTAGTCCTCCTCGCCGAGCACGTTGACCAGCAACGTGTCCGGGTCGTCGAGCGCGGCCGCGACGTCGTCGGTCGACCGGATCAACTCGGGGCGCCGCACACCGGTGAACTTGCGCGGGGTGGGGGTTGCGGGCTCCGCGGTCACGGCACCGCCGCCGGCCTTCCATGCGGGCAGGCCGCCGTCGAGAACCGCGACGTCGTCGAAGCCCTCGAAGCGGAGCTGCCACCACAGTCGCGTCGCCCAGAACGGGGCGTGCTGGCTGTATACGACGACCTTGGCGCCGTCGCCGATGCCCAGCGCACCGGCAGCGGCGGCGAACCGGTCATGATCGGCCGCGGTCCACGGCTCCGCATTGTCCGGGTCGGCGAATTCGGCCAGCAGGTCCGCGAAGTGGGCCCCCGGGATGTGCTCGTCGCGGTAGGTTTGCGCGCCGGACTCGATCGTGTAGGGCCCGTCCTCGGGGACCTCCAGGTGCGAAGTCGAGTCGATGAGGACGAGGTCTGGGTCGTGGAGGTGGTCGGCGAGCCAGGCGACATCGACGACCTCGGGCAGCGACTGGGCAGTCACAGGGAGTTCCTTCCGTAGGGGGGCGCTGCCGAACCTACGGAAGGAGTTGACGCGCGTCACCCCGTCGCGCAGCGTGAGCCGAATCGTTGACAGCGGCACCGCTTGAACGACCAGGGGCCTTTTGGCGTGCCTGGGGGTGCGTCCGCGAGTAGTTTGCTGCCTATGGCTCTCATCGATCTCATTGCCGACGAGCGTGAACGCGTCGCAGATTTCGCCGCGCAGTTGTCGACCGACGATCTCGCTGCTCAGAGCCTGTGTGAGGCATGGACGGTCCGTGACGTTCTCGGCCACCTGCTGATGCCGCTTGTCACCCCGATGCCGCGCGTCGTCCTCGCCATGGCGCGCCACCGGTTCGACTTCAACAAGGCGAGTATCGGGTTGAGTCGTCGAGTGGGCGAGCGGCCGCTCGACGACTTGGTGGCCGGCCTGCGGGAGCACGCCCGTGACGAGTTCACCCCGCCGGGCTTGCCGCTCGACGCCCCGCCCACCGACTTGCTCGTCCACGGCCAGGACATGGCGCGCCCCATCGGTCGCGAGTTGGATCCGCCGGTCGGTTCGGTGCTCATCGGGCTCGACTTCATCACCGGTCCGAAAGGGGTCAAGGCATTCCCCGTCGCCGACCTGCAGGGCTATCGGATGGTTGCCACCGACGGGGACTGGGCGCGTGGCGACGGACCGGAGATCAGCGGGCGGGCACTCGACCTGCTCCTGTGCCTCACCGGGCGATCGGAGCCGCTGTCGGAACTGGCCGGCCGGGGCGTCGCCGTGCTTGCGCAGCGCTTGGACGGCGCATAGCGCGTGGTGGGGCGACCGGGGCTCGAACCCGGGACCTATGTAATCGCTGGCTGCTACCGTTCCGCATCGTTTGGTTGCGTCTCCTCCATCGCAGCCGGGTAGATCAACGCGAACGCCACTTCCGGGGATACGACCCGTCCGGACAGGCCGAGTCGGCCATTGGAATACTCCTTGCCTTCGGCGATCATGTTGTAGGTGGTGAGGTTGCCGTTGCCCGTGCACACGACGCGGTACGGCACGTCACGGTCGCTGCCGGCCTCGGTGAAAAACATTCCCGGCTCGGTCCAGTCCTCGCCAAACAACTCGTCGGCCACAACGTCGGCGCGCCTGCCGTAGTGCGTTTCTTCGCGGCTGTAGTCCGGGATGTCCCGGTAGGGTGCCGCGGGGTGATTGGTGTCGTCGTTTGGGGTTGTGGCCATGGCTTGTTCCTACTCCCTGACCGGCACATGGATCAGATTCTGGCGCGCGATTCCTCCGAACGGGTCACAACGCGTTTGCGCTGTGACGCTCCAGTGTGGGTGGTGGGGCGACCGGGGCTCGAACCCGGGACCTATGGATTATGAGTCCACGGCTCTAACCAACTGAGCTATCGCCCCCTGGGCGAAAATCGTACCGGCCGCAACCCCGTTCGCTGTGGGGCGGCTTTGATACGTTGGATCGTCTGCGGCCACCCGGGCCGCGACCGATAGTCCGACGGGAGCCCCGACCATGGCCGCTGCAGTAGCCGAGCTCTTGCCCTTCGCGCTGGGTGTCGCGATCTCGCCCGAGGTCATCTTCGCCGCGCTGTTGTTCCTGATGACGACGCGGGCGAAGCAGAACGGCGTCGCCTTCTTCCTCGGCTGGACCACCGCGATCGCGCTCACCATCACCATCGTGGCCGCGCTCGGCCGACGCCTGCCCGAGCAGCACCAGTCCGGCGGGAGCGGCTGGGGCGCGATCGTCGTCCCGCTGATCATCGGCACGGTCTTCGGCGCGCTCGCCATCATCCTGTGGCGCACCCACCGCCGCGGCGGCGAGATGAAGCACCCCGCGTGGATGCAGAAGATCGAGTCCGTCGGACCGGGCAAGACAGCGGCGATCGCCTTCGCGCTGGGCGTCATCAACCTCAAGACGGTGATGTTGGGCGTGCACGCCGGCTACACCCTCGCCGGCGCCGCCGTGACGACGAAAATCGTCGGCATCGCGGTCTACACGCTGGTCGGCGTCTCGACGGTCGCCCTACCGGTGCTCGCGGTCCTGTTCGGCGGCGAGCGCTTCACCGAGCTGCTGCACCGGGTCCGCGGGTTCCTGGAGCGGAACTGGGCGCTGATCGTCGCGATCGTGAGCGCGATCCTGGCCCTGCACTCGTTCCTCCACCTGTGGACTGAACTCCACTAGGAGTCGCTGTCGTCGAGTCCGGCTTGCTCGAGGATCTGTGCGCGCAGTTGGGCGAACTGGTCGTCGGTGACGATTCCGGCGTCGCGCAGCCCGGCCAGCTTCTCCAGTCGCTGCACCGGATCGGCGCCGGTCTGGCCGGCAACGACGGAGACGTTCGGCGGGAGCACGCCCGGCGTCGGCGCAGTCGGTGACGAGCCGCCGGACGATGGCGCACCACGACGGTTGAGACGTCGACGATCAGGGCGGCCTGCTGCTGCGCCGCGTCGGCCCCGGTCGGCACCTCGTCCCAGAGGACGCGGACGTCCAGCGGGTTGCGGGGGTCGACGGCGACGGGGAGTGTGCCGCCCGGAACCGGCCACTTGGCGACACGACAGTTCAGTTTGCGGTAGTTCGCCTGATAGGCGGGCTGGCCCGGCACCTCGACGACAAGCGTCGCTGAGACGTTGGCCCACGTCGCATGCGGGTGGGGCCTGCTGGCAGAGATGACCCGCGCCGTTCCTCGCACCCAGTCCGCACCGGGCCTCTCGTGGCCGAAGAGATTGTCGAGGAATCCCATGGTCCGAGTCTACGACTGCGACGACCTGGCGAAGTTCCAACTTCGCGCAACAGGTTCCAACACTCGGCCGTGTTGGAACCTGTCGTGCAGCGTTGGATCTAAGTCCGAGCCCTACTCGCAGGCTATGCCGTCACCGTCGCGGTCGAGGTGATCGCCGTAGCCGTCCTGCCCCTTCTGTATCGGTGCAGCGCCGTCCTTGCGGGCTTCTGTGCAGTTCTCGTACTGCTTGACGAGCGACGGCGAAGCGTGCGCGCTCGCGGCGACCACGACCGGCGCGGCCGCGGCAGCGACGATGAAAGTGGCAGCGGCGGCTTTGGTGATGGCGACGTACATGGGGACTCCATTCGATTGATCGGCCCCGAACAGATCGAACGCTAGTCACCTGCTGTCCGGTTCAGACCCAGACCGCGGAACTGGATCCACGCCAATCAACGGCGCACCGGGAGGACCCGGTCCAGCCGTGGCCGGCGCAGCGAGCGCGCGATGAACTCGCCGAGCGTGACACCGGTGGCCAGACCGACGCCGATCCCCAGTGCGGTGACGATGGCCCACGAGCCGCCGGTGCCGGTCATCACGCCGTACATGCCGC
>JASGFO010000260.1:0-5069 GCA_047605505.1 Gordonia sp. (in: high G+C Gram-positive bacteria)
CCAGCGCATCCCGCGGGTCGAGGGCCGAGACGCCGGCGACGCCGAGTTCCGGCCGATGGAGTAGGGCATGTCTCCCGAGGTTCTGCAAACGCACTCACCGGCCGAGCCCTGGCCCTTACGTTGACAGACCTCGCAACGGTTCTTGGCGACGTGTTGCGTTCGAGTGCGCTCAAAGTCCTAGCGTGGAACCCATGAATGGCAAAGACACCGATAAGGCAGGCAGGCAGCGACCTCTAGCTTGGATCATCACCGGTGCGTCGCAGGGTTTCGGTAGGGCGCTGACGGTCGAGGCGCTCTCCCGCGGCGATGCGGTGCTCGCCACGGTGCGCGACGAAGCATCGATCCGGGACTTGCGTGACCGCTATCCGGATCGGTTGGGCGTCGTAACCGCCGATCTGCGAGATGCGACTGCCGTCGAGAGGATCGTTGAGACGGCGGCTGCGCGGTTCGGGACCCCGGACGTGCTCGTGAACAACGCAGGTCGCGCCATCGTTGGCGCCGCAGAGGAACTCGAGCTGGCTGAACTTCGCGAGCAACTGGAAGTGAACTTCTTCGCCGCCGCGGCGCTGACCCGCGCGATCCTGCCGGGGATGCGTCAGCGTGGCAGCGGCACGATCGTCCAGTTCAGCAGCCAGGGCGGCCGATTGTCCTTCCCCGGCGTCGGAGCCTATTCCGCGAGCAAGTTCGCCCTGGAGGGGTGGAGCGAGGCCCTGGCTGCTGAGGTCGCACCGTTCGGAGTCCGCATCATGGTGGTGGAGCCGTCCCGGTTCCGCACCGGGTTCAACACTCCGCACTCGTTGGGGATGGCCAGCGCGCTTGATGCCTATGCGGACGTGGTTGGTCCCGCTCGGGCGGACCTCACCGGAGCTGATGGGATTCAGGAAGGGGACCCCGCCAAAGCGGCGAGGATCATCGCGGACCTGGTGCGTGGCGAACAGGTGCCGCTGCGCCTGCCATTGGGGGCCGAGGCCATCCGCCGACTCACCGACGCGTACGAACGGGATCTGGCGGGCGTGCGGGAGTGGGCCGAGGTGGCGCGCGGCGCGGACTATCCCGGCGTGGCCCCGTCGGTTCGGGCGGTGTGATCGCGATGCCGACCGACCATCTGATGACGCGCGTGCTGACTGAACTGGGGGAACGTGCCGAGGTCGATGGCAGCCTGCCGGTCGAGCTCATTCACCGGCTCGTGGATGTCGGCGAGGAGACCCCGCCGATGACGATCGGTGAACTCGCTGATCTGCTCGATCTGTCCCCGCACACGTTGCGGTACTACGAGCGAGCGGGCCTGATAACGGTCGATCGGGACGGGTCAGGTCGCCGGATCTACGACGCTGAGGCCCAGCGTCGGCTGGTGTTCATCACCCGGATGCGGCTCTCCGGCATGCCGATGCGTGACCTCCAGCACTACATCGCGCTTGTCGACCAAGGCTCGAACACTCAGCCGGAGCGGCTGGACATGCTCATCGAGCATCGCGACACCATCCGCCGCCGGCTCCGCGAACTTCAGCTCTCCCTGGTCGCCACCGAATACAAGATCGCCACCTACAGGGGTGCGACCGGCGACGGTAGAACGCCACCTGAATAGCAGACGTAGCACAAAGGGCCGGCGATCTTTCGATCACCGGCCCTTGTGTTCAGCGTCTTAGAAGAACGCGGGGCGGAAGGTCGACCGCCACGAATCCTTGAAGTGGGCCTGCCAGTAGTCCCACCAGTGCGAACCGTCGGGGGTGATCCCGGTGGTCAGATGCACCGGGAGGGTGCGCAGGCGGGCGATGTAGATCTGGCTGGAGGTCGACGCGGCCACCTCGAGCGGGATCATCTGCGCGAACTTCGTCGGGTTGAAGCCGGGGGCACCCGGGGTCAGGGACGAGTCGTAGCGGCTGCCGACGCCCGAGCCCGACGAGACGTAGACGTAGTGTCCGGCGAGGTTACCCGCCGACAGGAACGGATCGTTCTGGAACCAGGTACCGGCCGGGTAGACCCCCCACATGTTGTTGGGGTTGCCGCCCATCTCGGCGACCGAGGCCTGGATGCCCTGCGTGAAGCCGGGCATGGTGACCGTCGGGTAACCACTGTAGGAGGCGACGGCCTTGTAGAACCGCGGGTGGCGCGACGCAAGGTTCAGCGCGGCAGTACCCGACATCGACAGGCCGGCGATGCCGTTGCGCCGGTTGTCGGAGCCGTGCCGGGCCTTCATGTACGCGGGCAGCTCACGCGTCAGGAAGGTCTCCCATTTGTTGACGCCGAGCACCGGGTCACGCTGCTGCCAGTCCGTGTAGAAGCTGCCGCCTCCACCGAACGGGATGGCGACGTTGGTGCGCTTGCCGTTCATCCAGCTGGCGATGCTGGTGTTCTGCAGCCAGCCGCTCGTGTTGTTGGGTGCGCGCAGGCCGTCGAGTAGGTACAACGTCGGCAGATTACTGCCGCCACCGGAGACGATGCACACCTTGATGTTCTTGTGCATGGCGTTGGAGTGGACGGTTTCGACGTTGCAGCCCCGGGCTGCTTCGGCGGTCGGCGCGGCTACGGTGGTGACACCGACGGCGGCGACAAGCGCCACCATTCCGGCAACCAGGCGCTTTCGGGCGCGGATCATCATGTGATGCGAATCCTTACGGTCAGTCCCAAGGGGCTCGACGACACGGTCATGCACGGGTGAGCACAGGCCACCCCGTCGGGGCTGATAGTAACGGCTCCATAACACCGCAGCAAAGGGGAACTTGCGGAACGTGTCGCACGTCGCCGCCGATCCCGCGGCCCCGTGGCTGCCATCACCTGCAGGGACTAGTCTCGGTGTCGACTAGGTCACAATTCGTGACGACCAGAATTGCCCTACCACACCTGAGGAGCGCACAGTGGCCCAGCACGCCGATGCCGTCGTCGTCGGAGCCGGTCTTGCCGGTCTCGTCGCGACCTACGAGCTCACCACGGCGGGGCGGCGGGTGATCGTCGTCGACCAGGAGAACCGCAACAACCTCGGCGGACAGGCCTTCTGGTCACTCGGCGGGCTCTTCCTCGTCGACACCCCCGAGCAGCGGCGCCTGGGCATCCATGACTCGGCCGAACTGGCGCTGCAGGACTGGATGGGATCGGCCGGTTTCGACCGCGACGACGAGGACTACTGGCCCCGGCAGTGGGCACGCGCCTACGTCGACTTCGCCGCCACCGAGAAACGTCAGTATCTCTATGACCTCGGGCTGCGCGCCCCGCTGGTGGGGTGGGCCGAGCGCGGTGGCGGTTTCGCCGACGGCCACGGCAACTCGGTGCCGCGCTTCCATCTCACCTGGGGCACCGGACCCGAGGTGGTGCGCATCTTCGCCGAACCCGTCCTCGACGCCGAGCGCCGCGGCCTCGTCGAGTTCCGGTTCCGTCACCGCGTCGACGAGCTCATCGTCGATGACGGGACCGCCGTCGGCATCCGCGGCGCGGTCCTGGAGCCGACCGACCTCGCGCGCGGGGTGGCGTCGAGTCGCACGGTGGTCGACGATTTCGAGGTGCGGGCGGGTGCGGTCATCGTCACCACCGGCGGCATCGGACACAACCACGACCTGATCCGGCAGAACTGGCCGACCGAACGGCTCGGGCCCGCCCCGAAGACACTGATCTCGGGTGTGCCCGCCCACGTCGACGGCCGGATGCTGGGTATCGCCGAGGACGCGGGCGCAAATCTGGTCAACCGCGATCGGATGTGGCACTACACCGAGGGCATCATCAACTGGGATCCGATCTGGCCCAATCATGCGATCCGCATCATCCCCGGGCCGTCGTCGCTGTGGCTCGACGCCAACGGCGACCGGCTCGCGCCGCCGAACTTCCCGGGTTTCGACACGAATTCGACGATGAAGGCGATCCTCTCGACCGGGTACGACTACTCCTGGTTCGTCCTCACACAGAGCATCATCTGCAAGGAGTTCATGCTGTCGGGGTCGGAGCAGAACCCCGACATCACGGGCAAGGACCTCAAGTTCGCGGCCAAGAGCCGCCTGGCGAAGGGGGCGCCCGGTCCGATCGCGAAGTTCGTCGAGCACGGGGAGGACTTCGTCGTCGCCGACAATCTCGCCGATCTCGTCACCAAGATGAATGCGATCACCCGCGGCCCGCAGGTCGACCTGCAAAAGCTCGAGCGGATCATCTCGGCGCGGGATGCCGAGATGGACAACAAGTTCGCCAAGGACGCCCAGATCATGGCCATCACCAACGCGCGCCAGTACCTGGGCGACAAACTGGCGCGCGTGGCCAAACCGCACAAGATACTCGATCCCGCCCACGGCCCGCTGATCGCCGTGCGCCTCAACATCCTGACCCGAAAGACGTTGGGCGGCTTGGAGACCAACCTGGATTCGGCGGTGATGCGCCCCGACGGCAGTGTCTTCGGCGGACTGTATGCGGCCGGCGAGGTCGCCGGTTTCGGTGGTGGCGGGGTCCACGGCTACAACGCGCTGGAAGGAACCTTCCTGGGCGGCTGCATCTTCTCCGGGCGCGCCGCGGGACGGGCGGTCGCGCGCGGATAGGCGCCGATCTGTCCCACTTCCACCTAACCACGGACCCGTCCCCACTACACTCGACCGGGTGCCCACGCCGCAGACCATCCTGACCCGGAAGACCAAATACGCGGTGTTCGTCACCCTCACGATCAACCCGGGTGGTGAGAACACCGTCCGGGACGTGCTGGGCGAGCTCGGTTCCCGCGTGTCGTCGGTGTCGTCGCGCGCCCCGGAGCAGGCGCTCGCCGGCATCGTCGGGATCGGATCGGACGCCTGGGACCGACTTTTCGACGGCCCGCGGCCCGCATCCCTGCACCCGTTCCCCGGGTTCGTCGGCGCCGTGCACACCGCGCCCGCCACCCCGGCCGACCTCCTCCTGCACCTCAAGGCCGACCAGATGGACCTGTGCTTCGAGCTGGGCCGGCTGCTGATGGCCGATCTCGGTGACGCCGTGACCGTGGTCGACGAGGTGCACGGTTTCCGCTACTTCGACCTGCGGGATCTCATCGGCTTCGTCGACGGCACCGAGAATCCGACCGGGCAGGACGCGATCGACGCCATCACCGTCGGCGACGAGGATCCCGA
>JASGFO010000261.1:0-5029 GCA_047605505.1 Gordonia sp. (in: high G+C Gram-positive bacteria)
GCTGATGCTGTCGCTCGTCGTCGGTGACGACACCGACGACGAGGATGTCATCGCCCAACTGTGGCGGCACATGGGTGAGGTCCGAGACATCGGCCGGAAACTGTTCTTGGAGCACTGACGTGGACACAGGCACAGGCGGGTACTGGCGTGCGGACCCGACACCAGGCCGTAAGCAGCCTCACCGGTTTGCCGAGTTCTTCCAGGACCCGCCGATCCTGCCGCACGGGCAGCCACTGCACTTCGATGACGACATGCGCGACCGCCTCGGCATCCACGCTGAGGCGTGCGGGCTCCGCAAGACCGCCCCGCGGCAGGTCAAGTTCTGGCCGCCCCCACGCGGCCACCACCAGCCCGGCAACACCGGGCTGTGGGTGCCCATCGACGTCCCCGACCCACCCGAGGTCACCACCCCCGATCCCGCGCGCATGACCGCCGAAGAACGCGAGTTCCTGCGCGCGCAACTCGCCGCCTTCGACGACCAAGACCACCCGGAAAGGACCGACGAGTGAAGACCCTGTCCATCTACTACGACACCCTGCGCTGGTGGTGGCGCGCCCAGGTATGCCTGGTCCGCGGCCACCAGCGCAGCGAACCGTACTGGCTCGGCAACGCCCACTGTCGCCGCTGCCGTAGCGACCTCGGTCGCGGGGTGGGCGTATGAGTCAGATCATCGTCCCGCACACCTATCACGCCCAGCAGACCGGGTACACCTGTGGGCCGTCGACGGCGAAGGTGGTGCTCTCGACGTTTGGGCTGTCGGTGTCGGAGGCACAGCTCGCCCGCGAGTGCGGCACCACCGTCGACGGCACCCCGGATGTCGCGAACATCAACGCGGTCCTCACCCGCCGGGCCGGCCGCCGGTATTCGGCCCGCTACATCGGTACCGCGACGTCGGACCGGGTCGCTGAGTTGCGTGCGGCGATCCGCGGCACCGTCGTTGACTCGCGGCGCGGGATGCCGGTCAACATCTGGGCCCAAGGCGCGACCCGGCCGCCCGGGTATCCGTGGGAGCTGATCATGCACTACGTGGCCGCGGTCGGCTACGACGACACCACGGATCAGGTTTATATCTCCGATTCCGCGCGGTTCTCCGGTATTGAGCACTGGTGGATGGGTGTGGAGCGCCTGGCGGTCAATATCACGCCGAAGGGGTACGGGGCGCTGACCGAACCCACCGTTCCCGATGTGTTCGGTGCGTTGTCACCGGCATCGCAACAGGCGGTGCTGGCGCACTTTGCGCAGCTGGGCCCGTCATGATCCGCGACCGGATGGCCGCACGGTTGTGGAATGATGCTGCTCCGACCTGGCAGGTGATCGTGGTGCATTCGACGGAGTCGGATCGGGCTGCTGCGGCGCTGGCGTGGATGGAGTCGCAACGCAATGGCTCCTATCACGTGCTCGTCGACACCACCGGTGATGCGTGGCGGATGGTGCCCGACGACCGGCAGGCGTGGGCGGCGATGTCGTCGGGGAATCGGATCGGTTTGCATGTGTGCGCGGCGGGGCGGGCGGCGTGGTCGCGGTCGCGGTGGTTGAGCGGCGCCGCCCAGGTCGAGGCGATTGCCGCGCAGCTGGCGTCGTGGTCGGCGGCGTACGGGATCCCGCTGGTGCGGGTGACTCCGGAGCAGATCCGGCGCGGTGTGAAGGGTGTGTGCACGCACGCCGACATTTCGGTGGCGTTCGGGGAGTCCGATCACACCGACCCAGGCGTCAACTACCCGCTGGTCGACGTGATCACGCGGGCCCAAGCAATCAATGGAGGTTTCCTCATGTCTCTCACCGATCAGCAGCAGCAGGCACTCGCTGCCGGTGGTGGCCAGCTCGGCGACTCGTCCCAGTGGGGCAAGACCAGCGAGCAGGTCGCCGGCGAGTACAGCCCGTCCACCAAGGGGTGGGCGCGCCGCGCGATCGAGCGCGCCGCGCTCACCGCGTGGCAGCTCGTGCAGAAGCGGCCGTCGACGTCCCCGTACCGCGGATCCGCCACGCCGATCGGCACGACCCTCGATTTCGCGCAGTGGGCGGACGGAGGAGTCCACGCCATCTACACCGAGCTCGGCGCGTTCTTCGGTGACACCGAGTCCCTCGATCGGGTGAAGGCGGCGGCCGCGGCGGGTAATACCCGGGCCACGGCACTCCTGGCTCACATCGCGCTCACGGAAGGCAACAAGTAGATGTCTCTGCTCGAAATGCACTCGTGGGCCGACGTCCGGGCCCTCGTCTACACGCTGCTGCCGATCGCGTCGACACTGGCCGTCACCTACGGTGTGGCCGATGAGTCGCAGGTCGCCCTCTGGGTGGGCCTGGTCGCCGCGCTCCTCGGCCCCGGGATCGCGTTCCTGACCTCGCGGTCCGTGTCGACGTTCCGGCCGGCGTTCTACGCGGTGCTCGCCGCCGGGCAGGCCGTCGCCGTCGGGTACGGCCTGGTCACCGACGCGCAGGTCGGGGTGTGGGTGCCGCTGGTGTCGGCACTGATCGGCGGCGCGGCCGGCGGTGTCGCGAACGCCAACACCGCGACATCATCGCCGTTTAGCCGGGGCAGCAACCGCGGTGAGGCCGACCCGACAGCGCCGGTAGCGCGGTAGCTCGGGGGCGTGCCGTGAAGCGGACCTGGTCGTGGACCCGCCTCGTCGGGCGTCGCGCAGCTTCCGGGAGCTGGCCACTGTATCGGCTGATGGTGCTGGGTGTGGTCATCTCCGGGATCATTCAGATTGCCACTCAACGTGTTCCCCCGGCTGTCGCGAATACCAGTCCAGTCCTGTTCGACTACCTCTATGTGTCGATGCAGGCTGGCGGCGCTCTGCTGATCATGGTCAGCGTCTACATTCAGCGAGCGTTGCTGTCCCTCAATGTGGAACGCGTCGGCGGAATCGCGTTGGCCACTGCTGGGTACATGTATTTCGCTGCTGTCTGCATCAACGGCCCCGGACTACCGATTTCCAGCGGCGCATGGTCCGTGGGGATGATGTCGGTCTATCTGACGGTCCGCGTCCTCAGACAGATCCCGCGCGAAATCGGGGACGTGGTGCGGGCAGCCGAGCGTGTCGCGGGGTACCGGCGTGGGCAGTGAGGTGTGGATTGCGCTCATTGCGGCGGCCGGCTCATCTGGTCTCGCTGGCGCGATCGTAGCGTGGCTGAAAGGCCGGAATCGCGAGAACGCCGAACTGACCCAGGTCCTCCGGCAGATGAGCAAGGAAGCTGTAGTGGAAGCGAAATCCGAGCTGGCCGATATCAAAGCTGATCTGCGTGAGGTCAAGGAAATTCTTGCGGAGTTGGTGAGAACCGTCGAGCAAGAGGTAATCCCACTCTTGCCGGATCAGCCCGATTTGCGAGACCACTTGCATCTGGTCTCGCAGCGGGCCAAAAAAATAGTGTAGCCATGGAAAGGAATCACTGATGGCGGCTGATCTGGGTGTGTGGCTTGGCGACGTGCTCCTCAAGTGCCGGGTGTACGGGCTCGCCGCCCCGGCGGGCGAGCCCCCACTGCAGCAGGCACAGCTGTCGGTGGTCGGCACCGACGCCGCACTGGGCATCCCCGTGCTGCAAGGGGATGCCGGGTCAGCGGGCGCGGCCGCGGCCCCGTTCGACTGGCAGCAGCCACAACTCGATTCCGCCGCCGACCTTCCCGACACCTACGGCACCGACGACGCGGGGAAAGCGTTCCTCATCGCGGACGGCACGGGCACCGCCGACATCGCGTACTGGGACGGCACCGCCTGGCAGTATTTCGTCGATGCGTTCGGGCCCGGCACCCCGGGTGTCACGCCCGCGATCACGATGGACGGCGAACTTGTCGATGCGGATTCCGAGTTCGCTGTCGTGGTGACGGGCACGGACGAAGCACCGCACTTCCACCTGCAGATCCCCGCGACACCAGGCCCGGAAGGACCGTCCGGGCCGTGGGAACTCTACGACGCCGGCACCGTCGCGGCTGCTGGCGACCTCCCGGTGTGGGACACCACCGCTGCGGTCTATGTGCCGACGACGGCCCTTGATCTGCCACGGCCACGGCGCTACACGCAGCCGGAGTCGCAGTTCACTGCGTACTCGGGGAGCAACTCCTCGCAGCTGATCTCGACGATGACTCTGCCGGCACTCGACCACGCCTACCAGGTCGACGTCAGCGGACATGTGCGTGTCGGGCAGGTCGACTCCTCGTCGACCGCCCAGGTCGCCGTAGTAGTTCGCCTGGGTGACGCGACGACCGGGCAGATCGTCGCGAAGGGTATCGCCGTGACGTCCGGGCCGTGCATCATCGGACCGCACTACTCGTCGCAGGCATCGGGGCAGACCGGGTACGCGTCGTCTCCGGACGGCGCGCTCGGCCGCGTCCCGGCAGCATCGTCGGCGACCCTGTACATCACAGCGGTCCGCGAGTCCGGCACCGGCGCCTGGTTCGCCAACCAGGTCGACGCACAACTGGCAGTGACCGTGCTGCCCGCGGCGGGGTGACCGGTGGCGCTGACCGTGCTGCCCGCGGCGGGGTGACCGGTGGCGCTGACGACGATCACCGACTGGTACGACGACCCGGACGACGCCGCTGGCGCGGCCAGTGACGGTGACTTCTTCGACGCCCCGGTCGCCCTCGACATGTCGAAGGTGCCGTCGCGCACCGCAGGTCTGCCCATCGACGTCGACCTTGTCACCATCCTCGCCGGCAGTACTGGTCTCGCGTCGAAGCCCGACGCGGCCGCGATCGCAACGGACCTCGTCGAGGACATTCGAGGATTCATCACCGCGCTGATGCAAACCCTCGAATCCGGGGACCCGGCGCCGCTGCTGACCTGGATCACGACCACCGCCGGTGACTGGGTCGGCGACCTATCCGGCTGGGAGCTCGCGCTCCCGGACTTTGACCCTGCGGACCTCGAAGCCGCTATCGCGGGCACCTACACCGGCGACGACGACACTTACCTCGCCATCCAGTCGGCGATCACCACCCTGCGGTCGGGTCTGACCGGCATCATCGATTGGTCACGGATCCCGCAAATCTCCCTGTCGCAGCTCACGAATGCTGCTGGCCCGAATCTGC
>JASGFO010000262.1:0-4981 GCA_047605505.1 Gordonia sp. (in: high G+C Gram-positive bacteria)
CGTTGAAGCGGTCGAGCTTGACCTTGACCTCGCCCATCCCCTCCTCGACGTTCTGTCGGACCGTCTTCTCCTCGTTGAGCGGCGGCTCCTGCAGCAGGATGCCGACAGTCGCGTCGGGATCGAGGAAGGCATCGCCGTTGGACGGCTGGTCGATGCCGGCCATGATCTTCAGGATCGATGACTTCCCGGCGCCGTTCGGGCCGACGACGCCGATCTTGGCGCCTGGATAGAAGGACATCGTCACGTCGTCGAGGATCACCTTGTCCCCGTGCGCCTTGCGCACCTTCTTCATGGTGTAAATGAACTCGGCCACTGAGATACCACCTTCTACCTCGATGAATGGGTCAACGTACAGTCTCGTCGGACACGCCCTGTACGTGAGCGCGTGCACGTCGGCCGCTCACGGCGGGCGCGTGCACGCGCAGATCGCATGGAATCAGCGTAGCGAGGCCACTCCACGGTCACCGCACCGGGCGCGTCCCCGCCGGGCGCGATGCGGGCCCCGGTCACCGCGTGTGGTCACCCCCTGTGGCGCACCGGCTGACGAGTGGTCCGGCAGCGGAGCCCGCATCAAGGCGGGTTCCGAGGCACCGAAACACCTCAGGCCGCCGGCCGATCCGTGCTCGCCGTGACCGCTTCCCTGGTGCTGGTGCTGTTGCTGTTGCTGTTGCTGTTGCTGGTGTCGGCCGGCGGCGTATACGCGGGGGTGCCCCGATAGCTGACGACGCATCGGGCCAGGTCGAGGCCGACCGCCGAGGCGGTCATCTGCAGGTCACTGCGGCGTGCGTCGTCGGCGCCCACGTACTCGTTGGTGCTGATCGAACCGTGGACGATGATCGGGCGCCCCTTCTCCACGGCGAGCCCGACGCCGGTCACCAGATGCCGCCAGCAGCTCACGGTCAGATACAGGGTCTGACCGTCGACCCAGGTGCTGGTGGCCTTGTCGAAGCGCCGCGAGTTGCTGGCGACGCGAAATGAGATGACCTCGTCGCCCGAGCTCGCCCGCCGACGAATCGGATCGGTGACAACGGTGCCGACGACGGTGCTCACGGTCTCGAACATGGTGATCTCCTTGACTTCGGGGTCGCACCACGATCGCGGTGCCCGTTCACCCAGCATCACCGGAGAGCCCGGCCCGCGACAGACCCCGCAGACGATCTGTGCACAACTCGGCCCATCCGGCCCCGACACCGCCGATTGCCCGCATTCTGTGGATAACCGTGGCCGGCAATCACATCTCGATACTCGACGGCATCCTCCTGTGGGGTGCGCTGCGCCGGCGCGCCATGGCCATCGCGATGGCCGAGCTGTGGGCGTGGCCGGTGGTCGGCACCATCATCCGCCGACTCGACTTCATCCCCGTCGACCGGGCCGGCAGGGTCTCCGGCACCAATGCCCTCGCCCGCCTGGAGACCGCACTCAACGTCAGCCCGGTGACAATCATCGGCTCCAATCGCTGAACAGAGTTGTCCACAGACGCGATCGGCACTGGTCCATGTGCCACCGAACCGCGCCAGAATGAGGAAGCCGGGCGGCGACCGTGGCGGGGGCGGCCGCCGACCCGGTTTGATCTCGACAGCGTCATGCGTGGGTATAATTCGCCACGCCGTTTCACACACCGCCGACGGCACGCCTCCGTAGCTCAGCTGGATAGAGCAAGAGCCTTCTAATCTCTAGGTCGCAGGTTCGAGTCCTGCCGGGGGCACAGTGACATCCTTGCCGTCCTCCGGCCGGTGCGCGCCCACTGAGTTGTTTGAAAGAGATTCACGTGGGCGCACCACTACCAGCACAAACGATGACCCGGACCGCTCAGCAGGGGTTCGGGTCATCGCTTATTCACCGCTTATGCCGACGATTCCGTCACCGTCGCGACCTCCCGATTCCCACCATCCACAACCTCCGGCTATCGCAGGGAACCTGTCGCGTTGCACAGCGTCGGACATGACAGAACCACATCACTGCGAGCAAGGAGCACCCATGTCCACCAAGTCCACGGTGAGGGATGAGCTCGCCAACCTCTTCAGCCACCTGCTTCCCGGCAGGTCCGAACCCACCACGCTCTTCGGGATCACCCCATCGGAGATCGAGAGCACCGCACAGATCTGGCTCGACCAGGCCGAGCAGGTGGCCAATCTCCACCCCGACACCATCGGCGACGTGACCGGCACGTCGAGCCGGGTGATGGATGCGCTGCGCACCGTTCCCGCGCCCGCCCAGGCCGCCGTCGCGTCGATCGCCCGACAACTCCAGAACATGAGTGATGCGCTCCGCGACTTCACCACCGAGAGCATATCCAGCGACGAGCAGGCGGCCCGGGCCTTCGACCGCCTCCCCCACCGCTGATGCGCCCGACGATCCCGGCACTGCGCGCGTGGGACCTCACCGCGCTCTTCGCCGCGGGCGAGGCCGCCGCACGCACCGGACACCAGCTCACCGATCTCCTCGACTCGGTCCTCCGCGCCGCCGACGCCCCCGACGACTGGCATGGCGCCACCCACTTCGCGGTGCTGGCCCGCGTCATCGCCGAGCGCGATCACGCGCAAGAGGTCCGCAACGTGCTCCTGCGGATCGCCGACGAAACCCTCGACGCCGCCACCGATCTCGGTCATGCACGCCTGGTGGCGCTGCACGTCGCCGACCGGGCGCAAACAAGCGGATTCCGTGTCTCCGACGACGGGCACGTCAGCCATCCCCAGGCGTCTCATGCCGAGGAGGCCACCAGCATCACCGTCAGCATCCAGGAGGCCCTCGACGTCGTGGACCAGAGTGATGAACAGTTCGGAGCCCGCCTCGAGACCCTGCGCGGAGACCTGGCGGCGATGACCGAGGGGCAGGCACCCATCGAGGTGCCCGGCCTCGGCCGTATCGATGCCGATGCACTGGTCAGCCGCCTGCGTGAGCTGCCGATCGGTCGCCGACGACACCTGCTCGGCACGCTGGCACCCGACGACATGCGTCGGCTCATCACCGCCGACCCGGAGACTCTCGGCAACCTCGACGGTGTGCCCTTCGCCGACCGGGCCGTCGCCAACGAGATCAACATCCGCAATGCCCTGGCGACCGAGGTGGGGTTGCACGGACCCGACACCTCACGGGCCAATGCCCTGCGGTCGCTGCTGACGCCGGCTCCCACGGTGTCTTCCAAGGCCACACCGACCACGGCGCCGTCGATCCACGACCCCGACGACGGACTCACCGAACGCACCTTCATCTCCTTCGCCAACGTCGGCAACGGGCGGGTCATCGAGATGGTCGGACGCCTCGACCGCGGCACGCAGAGTGCCACCGTCTACGTTCCCGGTACCTCCACGAACATCGAGAACTTCGGCGGCGCCAACCGGGAGGCGGCGTGGAACCTGGCCGACGCGACCGGCGGACCGGTCTTCCTCTACCTCGACGGCGATCTCCCCCAGGTGGTCGCCAACGGCACCCGCATCAGCGCAGCCGCAACGCATGCGGCGATCCGCAACCAGGCCCTGCATTTGCCGATCGTCACACCGTCGGATATCCGGCATGCACTCGCCGACAGTGCCGCCGACCCTCGCTATGCCGCAGACATGGCACCCCGCCTCGTCGACTTCGGCCAGGCCCTCGACGCCGAACTGCAGGAAACGTCGCCCTTGGCCACCACAACGGTCGTCGGCCACTCCTACGGCGGCTCGGTGGTCGGGACCGCCGAACAATTGGGGTTGCACGCCAACCGCGTCATCTATGCGTCGTCGGCCGGAACCGGGATCTACGACCAGCCCTGGCGTTACGATGACGTCGAACGCTACTCGCTGACCGCTCCCGGGGACCCGATCCACCTCGTGCAGGCGCTCCCCGGCAGCCCTCATGGCGGTGACACCGACACCGCGCCCGGCGTGACCCGCCTCGACACCGGGACATATGCCGACGGCGAGGTCGTCGCCGGGCTCGACGGACACGGCGGCTACTGGAACGACCCCGATTCGACGGCATTCCGGAACATGGTCGACGTGATCACCGGGGAGACTCCCTCGACGTATCTCCGTCGGATGTCGGACTATCCGGCCCAGACATATCTCGACGATGTGTTGGGGGCGGTGGGTATCCACCTACCCGGGTCGGCGCGGCCTCCTCAGTGAGCACAGCAGATGCCCTATCGGCGGCAGATCGGTCTACAGCAACCCACCAGATTGGGCCCAGAGAGACCCCAGCCACCCGCCCTACCGTGAACCCATCGACCTCCCGCAGCCTCGATCCGCAAGGAGAAGCCATGACCCCGCACGCACGACGCCGTCAACCACCGCCGCCCATTCCCGGGCACGTCCCACCGCGGCTGGTGCCGGTGCCGGGTCACGGTCGGCACCGCGCGGCGCAACCGCGTCCCCGGCACGCACCCAGCCCGCCGATTCCGACGCGTCCGATCCGGACCCTGCCGCCGATCACGGTGATCCCGCCGATCGATCCGCGATCGCTGACCAAACCCGTTGCCCGACGATGCCCCACGGTGCTGCCGCCATTCAGCACGGTCGCCCCGCGCCGGCGTGTCTCCCCGGCCGCCGTCACCGCCCGGCCGGCCCCGACAGTTATCCCGGTCACTCGTCGCGTCCGCTGGCAGCAGGCAGGTTGAGGCGTCCCACACCGCGATATCCGGCGACAACCGGCGTCCGCTGACCACAAAGGTCCCCGTGGGCGATTCCCTCAGACACATATCTGAGGGGATCGTCCACGGGGATTTTTGAGGTTGTCGTGACCGTTTCCGCAGCAGCGGAATATCCCATTCGGTCCGACTATCGGCACTTCCAGAGTTACTGCGCAACTGAGCCTTTCATTGACAGCACGCGTCCAGGAGCACACCAGCACCAACTCAGCAACGATCAATACCTTGTTGTCATGGCCGGCAACGAGGCCGGACAGAACAACCAAGGAGACAACGATGCCACGACAGCACCAGACCCAGCGCCACAACAACCCCCGTCGCCGCCGCCGCGTCCGCATCTGGGACCGCCGCACCCGC
>JASGFO010000263.1:0-4968 GCA_047605505.1 Gordonia sp. (in: high G+C Gram-positive bacteria)
GGCCGTCCTCGCCGCGGACCCGTCGGTGGTGCACGCCGCGGTCACCGTGGCCACCGCCCCGGGCGGTGGCGACCATCTCGTCGCCTACCTGGCCGGCGCACCCGGAACCGCACCGGACCTGCCCGCGGTGGCTGCGACGGTCGCCGCGCACCTCCCCGAATATATGCGGCCAACCGTCTGGACCGTGCTGGATGCGCTGCCCCTGAACACGGCAGGCAAAATCGACCGGAAAGCCTTGCCGGAACCCGAATTCGGTGCTCCCCGCATCGGGTCGGTGGCACCCGAAGGCGCCACCGAACGCGCCCTCGCCGACGTCGTCGCCGGACTGCTCGGCGTCGACGAGGTCTCGGTCACCGAGTCGTTCTTCAGCCTCGGCGGCGACTCGATCATGTCGATCCAGCTCTCCTCACGGCTGCGTGCCGCTGGCCTCGACGTCACCCCGCGCGACATCTTCACCCACCGCACCATCCGGGCGATCGCCCGGGCCGTCAGCGCGCGCCGCCGCGACACCCTGCCCGAATTCGCCGGTGGCGGAACCGGACCCATGCTGCTGCCACCGAGCGTGGGATGGCTGCTCGAACACGCCGACACCGCTGCCGACTACGCCGACTTCTCCCAGTCGGTGGTGTTCACCCTGCCGCCGGAGGTGACCGCCGACCAACTCCGCACCCTCCTCGGTGCGGTGGTCGCCGCGCACCCCATGCTCACCGCCCGGCTCGCCGACGCCGACGGGCGTCCGACGCTGATCGGCGGCGCCGCCGACCTCGACCCGGCGGCCGTGCGGATCCTCGACACCATCGCCGCACCCGGCTCGGCCGACTTCGACCGGATCCTCACCGAGGCGCATGCCGCGCTGCTGGGCCGACTGGACCCGGCCACCGGCCGGCTCGTCGCGGCCGTCGGCATCCGGCCCGCATGCGGCGGCACCGGCCGACTGCTGCTCGCCATCCACCACCTCGCCGTCGACATCGTGTCCTGGTCGGTCCTCGCCGACGATCTCGGCCAGGCGTGGACCCACCTGCGGACGGGCACCCCGATCGAACTGCCCGCCGAAGTCACCTCGATGCGCCGGTGGTCGAGTGTGCTCGACGACCTCGCCCACGACCGGACCGCCGAACTCGAGCTGTGGAAACACCGCCTGCCGCATCAGCCCACGGTGCTCGGCACACGCCTCGACCGCACCCGGGACCGGCAGGCGAGCGTCCGCACCATCGACAACGCGACCGGCGCCGAACTCACCGAAGCCCTCCTGGGCCGGGTGCCCGACGCCTTCCGCACCGGCACCATCGACATCCTGACCGCCGCGCTCGCGGTGGCGGTCGGTGCCTGGCAGGACACCCAGGCCCAGCATCAGAGCCCGACCCAGCCCCAGACCCCGACCGGGCCGGCCGAGGTCTCGATCCTGCTGGAAGGGCATGGCCGCGAGGAACAGGTCGCGACCGACGGGGCCGCCGACCTCTCGCGCACCGTCGGCTGGTTCACCTCCTTCACCCCGCTCACCCTGCGCCCGGGCACCGCGGTGCAGACCGTGCGTGCGGTCAAGGAACTGCTCGCCACCACCCCCGACAAGGGCATCGGGTTCGCCGCGCTCCGCTACGGCGGCGTCGATCAGGACCTGCGTGACCGTCCGCTGCCGCCGACCCTCGTCAACTTCACCGGCGCCACCGGCGTGCACACTGCGGCCCCGGATCACGCCGACCCGACGGTCACCGACCGACCCTTCACCATCGTCGGCGACGGACCGCCCCTGCCCGGTTCGGTGTCCGGCCGGCTGGCCGCCGCCGCACTCTCGGTGCACCTGTACGTCGGCGTCGACGCCGGCCGCCCGGTCCTGCACGCCGAGTTCGGCTACCCGCAGCACGCGCTGGCCGAGTCCGACGTCGCCGCGATCGTGGAGCATTGGCAGCACACCCTCGCCGAGCTCGTCGACGTGGTCGACCGCACCGGCGACCTGGGATTCACCCCCTCCGACGTCCCCGGCACCGACGTCACCCAGGATGATCTGGACACCCTGACCGCCGGGTACCCGGGCGCCGATCTCTGGCCGCTGTCGCCGCTGCAGCGGGGGCTCTACATCGAGGCCGCCCGCCACGCCGGCGGCACCGACGGGTCGGTGGATGTCTATGTGACGCAGGCGATTATCCACCTTGACGCGGGCTACGACGCCGGCCGGCTGCGGGCCTCGGCGGCCGCGCTGCTCGCCACGCATCGGGTGCTGCGGTCGGGATTCGTCCGCACCGGCAGCGGTGCGCTGATCGCCGTCGTCCCGCCGCGCGTCGATCTCCCGTGGCGCACCGTCGACCTCACCGCCGACACCGTCGAGGCGGGGCAGGCCCGGCTCGCCGAGATCGCCCTGGCCGAGCGGGTCGACCGCTTCGACCTGGCGCGGCCTCCGCTGATCCGGTTCGTGCTCGTGGAATTGCCCGGTACCGACGGCCCGCGCGCCGCGGTGATCGTGACCAACCACCACCTGCTCTTCGACGGCTGGTCCGGGCCGCTGGTCCTCGCCGGCCTCATCGAGGGCTACGTCGTTGAGGGCGGGGTCGTTGAGGGCGGGGTCGTTGAGGGCGGGGTCACCACACCGGCCGCGCCCGAACCCGCTGCCCGGCCGGGCACCGACTACGCCGACTTCCTGGACTGGCTGCACCGGCAGGACCGGGCGGCCGCGCGGCAGGCGTGGCGCGCCGAACTGTCCGGTGTCGACGGACCGACCCTGGTCGGTGGCGGCGCCACGGCAACCGTCGACGAGATGCCCCGCGAACACGTGGTGCGCATCGACGCCGGCACCACCGCAGCCCTCGAGCAGGTGGCCCGCACCCACCACGTGACGACCTCGACCGTCGTGCAGTTCGCCTGGGCGGTCCTGCTGTCCCGGCTGACCGGCCGGCAGACGGTGACCTTCGGGGAGACCGTGTCCGGTCGGCCACCCGAGATCGACGGGGTGGAAACGGCCATCGGCCTGTTCATCAACACACTGCCGGTCGCGGTCACCTGCGACCCCGAGCAGCCGGTCACCGATGCCCTCGTCGCGTTGCAGGCGAGCAAGACCCGCCTGCTCGACCACCAGCACCTCGGCCTGCCGGAGATCGCCGAGGTCGCCGGTGACATCGGCTTCGACACCCTGACCATCTTCGAGTCGTACCCGGTCGACGGGGCAGCCGTCGCCGACGGCAGCCGCACCGCCGGGCTGCCCATCACCGGAATCGACTTCACCGACGCCACCCACTACCCGCTGAACCTGTTCGCGACGCCGACACCGGACGGCCTCGGACTCGATCTCAAATACCTGCCAAGCGCCTTCGGTGACGACGAGGTCGCCGGCTTCGCGGCCGCGATCGTCGAGATCCTCGCCCAGATTGCGACCCCCGGCCATCGGCTGGTCGGGGAGCTCGAGCTGCTCTCGGCCACCGAGCGGGAGCGGGCGCTCGAGCGGGCCGCAGGTCCGGTGACGGCGGTGCGTCCGGACACCGTCGACGCCGTCATCGCCGAGCGGATCGCGGCGAATCCGGCGGCGACCGCGCTGGTCTTCGCCGACCGGACCGTCACCTACGGCGAGTTCGGGGCGCGGGTGACTGCGCTGGCCCGCGAGCTCGTTGCGGGCGGTGTCGGCCCCGATGTGGCGGTGGCGGTGTGTATTCCGCGGTCGGTGGAGATGATGGTGGCGATCCACGCGATCGTGTTCGCGGGCGGACAGTATGTGCCGATCGACGTCGCCACCCCGGCGGACCGGGCCGAATACATGCTGCGCACCGCGGGCGCTGTGGCCCTGCTGGTGCCGGCCGACAGCCCCGACAGCCCCGACGGCGATGACAGCACCGACGGCCTCGACAGCACCGACGTCCGGGCGGCCGCAACCCAGGTGGGCCTGCCGGTCCGGTCGGTCGACGCCTCCGGTCCGGTGGGAGACCAGTCGCACCCCCTCGACCCGGCGCAGCACCGCGGCCCGGTCCGCGCCGACCACGCTGTCTACACGATCTTCACGTCGGGTTCGACCGGCAGGCCCAAGGGCGTCACCCTCACCCACGGCGCGCTGATCAACCGGCTGTGGTGGGGTCTGGACCAATTCCCGCTCGGCGGCGACGACGTCGTCGTGCAGAAGACGCCCTACACCTTCGACTGCTCGGTCCCCGAGCTGTTCGCCCCGCTCATGGCCGGCGCGCGGACGCTGATCGCGCGGCCGGGCGGGCACGCCGACCCGCTCTACCTGGCCGATCTGATGATCGAGCAGCACGCCACGATGGTGCATTTCGTGCCGTCGATGCTGTCGGTGTTCGTCGACGTGGTCGACGCCGACCGGCTGGCCCGCCTCACCGCGCTGCGCTATGTGTCCACCACCGGCGAGGCACTGCCGCCCGCGGTGGCCGCGCAGACCCGGACGGCGCTGCCGCACGCACGGTTCTACAACCTCTACGGTCCCACCGAGGCCGCCGTGGAGATCACCTACCAGCGCGTCGACGCGATCGACGAGAATGCACCGTCGGTGCCCATCGGGGTGCCGTTGCCGAACAGCACCGCCTACGTGCTCGACGCGCGGCTACGGCCGGTGCCGCCGGGCATCCCGGGCGAACTGTATCTCGGTGGGGTCCAGGTGGCCCGCGGCTACGCTGCCCGCGGCGACCTGACCGCCGAACGGTTCATCGCCGATCCGTTCGGCCGCCCCGGCGGCCGGCTCTACCGCACCGGCGATCTCGTGGCCGTCGACCGGCACGGCACCATCGACTACCTCGGCCGCACCGACTTCCAGGTGAAACTGCGCGGCCAGCGCATCGAACTGGGCGAGATCGAGGCCGCGCTGGCCGCCGCCCCCGGCGTGGTGCATGCGGCCGCCACCGTCGCCGCGGCCCCCGGCGGCGCCGAGCATCTGGTGGCCTACCTCGCCGCCGGCGGCAGCGTTGCGCTGGATCTGGCCGCGGTCACCCGGGCGGTGGCCGAGACACTCCCGGAGTACATGCGCCCCACGGTGTGGAT
>JASGFO010000264.1:0-4964 GCA_047605505.1 Gordonia sp. (in: high G+C Gram-positive bacteria)
CGCGCTGCGCCGAATCGATTCGGCGCAGCGTCTGGTAGGCGGCGCGAGCCCGCTGGACGGCGTCGTCGACCGCGGCCGTCGGGTCGCCGCCACGTTCTGCGGCAGCCGATGGCGGTGGCGCGGCGGGGTGCGTCCGCCCTGGGGTCTCCGCGCGGACCGGGCCGGTGCGGAACACCTGGTTCGGCCGTCGGCTGCGTGCGGCGTTCGGGGTCATCGACGATGCCGTCATCGGGTCTTCACCTCGTCTGCTGCAGCGAGCTCGTCGCTCCAGCTCTGGAATATCCGGTAGTAGGGGTCCTCGTCGGCCGCGATGAGGGGCAGCTCGCCGCGGGCGATCCAGCCGTGGTCACCGTCGACGGTCACCGTTGTGCCGGCCCGAATCGGCACGCCGTTCAGCGAGGCCGATTGCCTGTCGGCAGCGATCGAGATCTCACCGAGGCCGCAGACGGCAGGGCGGTCCATCCCGCGCGCGACCACGGCCGCGTGACTCATCGGACCGCCACGACCGGTCACCACGGCGCGCGCCGCAATCAGTCCGGCCATATCCGATGGCGACGTGGTCGGCCGGATCAGGATCACGTCGGCGCCACGCTGGGCCAGGTCGGCGGCCTCACCGGGGTCGAACGCGGCGATGCCGACGGCGGCGCCACCAGACGACGCGATCCCCCTGGCGATGAGGACACTCGCGGCAGGCACGGGGTCGGCCACTCTCCGAAGCCGGGTCACACTGCGCTCGCGAATACGCTCGACCGCTTCCTCCCGGCTGATCACCCCGTCCGCGGCGAGGTCGACGGCGATCCGAATCGCCGCGCGACTGCCGCGCTGCCCCACCCGGGTCTGCAGGATCCACAGCCGGCCGTTCTCGACCGTGAACTCGACGTCGCACATGTCCCGGGCGTGGCACTCCAGCTGCGCCAGGACCTCGTCGAGTCGCCGAGCCGTCTCGGGGAGCTGCGCGGCCAGGGTGTCGAGGCTCACCGAGGCGAATTCGCCGGACACCACGTCCTCACCCTGGGCGCGGGCAAGGTACTCGCCGCAGGGCCCGGGTTCACCGGTCACCGGGTTGCGGGTGAAGACCACCCCGCTGCCGGAGGTGTCGCTGCGGTTGCCGTACACCATCGCCTGGATCACCACGGCGGTGCCGAGGGAATCGTCGATGCCCCGGTGCTTGCGGTAGGCCTTGGCGCGGCGGCTCCCCCAGGACGAGAACACCGCACCGACCGATTCTTCGAGCTGCACGGTCGGCCCGGGGAAGGGGCTTCCCGTCTCGGCTTCGATCAGCGCCACCAGTGCCGCGCAGCGCCGCGCTCCGTCGCCGATCTCATGATCGAGACCGTCCAGTGCGTCGTCGACGTCGGCCGGGTCGATGTCCTTCACCGAGGTGGCATAACCGGTCAGCAGGTGTTCGAAGCAGGAGTAGGCGAATCGGTCGTCTCCGGTGGCCGCGGCGAGTGCCGTGACCGATTCCGCGGTCAACCCCACATTCAGGATCGTGTCCATCATGCCGGGCATCGAGACCGGCGCACCGGAGCGAACCGACACCAGCAGGGGGTCGGCGGGATCGCCGAAACGCCGGCCGAGAGCCGACTCCAGGGTGTGCAGATGACCGGCGATCGCACCTCGGATCGCCGGTGACAGACCACCGGTCTCGCGGTACTCGCGGCCGCATTCGGTCGTGAGGATGAACCCGGGCGGCACGGGTATCCTCAGACGGGTCATCTGCACCAGTCCAGACCCCTTGCCGCCGAGCAGCAGTCGGTCGTCGACGGTGGCCTCGTCGAATCCGACGACGAGACGATCGAGTGCCGGCGTGGTCATCGGTCGTCCGCTTCGCGGTCACGGCCGAGGGTCAGCAGAAAATCTTCGTGACACTCGAACCAGGCGGTGTGGAACGAGTCCTCGATCGGGGAGGCGACCTGTTCCCGGGCGCCGGCGGAGGCGGCGTCGAGCGTCGACCCCAACCGGGCCCGGTACCCCTCGAAACGCGGCAGGGCCGCGCCCAGCGTTGCCATCGGCCGATCGATGCGGTGGTACGCGCGCTCGAGCCGGTCGACGGTGGCGTTGAGCACGTCGTCGTCAGCCGTCGCACCGGCCGCCTGCCACTGCGCGCACGCAGCTTTGACGTCAACATTGACCGCGAGGAAGCGGTCGTAGGTGCGTTCCACGACCGACTGATCGGCCGATTCGAGGTCCGCGGTCAGGAGTACGCGGTGCTTGGCGAGGCCGGGACCGGTCAGCGTCACGCCACGCGGGGTGATCCTGACCAGGCCGGCTTCCGCGGCCGCGGCCAGTGCGACGGCGTCAACGCGGTCCTGCGCTACGCGTCCGCGGATACGCAGGTGGTGCAGAAGGGCGAATTCCCGAGCGGACATGGCCGTCACTCACCGAGGTAGACGGTGCCGTCGGCGTCGATGCGGACGACCTTGCCGTTCAGCTCTTCGGTCAGCTCCGCGCCCATGACGCAGGGAATGCCGAACTCGCGGGACAGGATCGCGACATGCGAGCCGGTGGAGCCCACGGTCGAGATCACACCGTTGATATCGGAGAACAACGGGGACAAAATGGTGCCGCCGGAGGTATGGAGCAGGACGATCAGGGCGTCCGGGCAGTGATCGAACAGGGGCAGGACGTCTTCGGTGGTCCTGATCTCGACAACGGTGCCGGTGACGGAGGCGGTGCCCGACACACGCTCGCCGTGTCCGGCTTTGGTCCAGTTCTCGCTCATGGGTCGCTTCTTTCTACGGGTTTATCCAGTGGGGTGGGCCTGCGGTGGCGCACGGGATGGGACGTGGTGCGGATCGGCCGAATGCCGGAGCCGGCGTCAGTGCGGGATCGGCGGGGTGACGGGCTGGGCGTCGCCCATCAGGTGACCGAAGACGGCCAGTCGCTCCGGGCTCGTCGCGCGATCGAAGTAGTCCAGTGCGTTCTTCTCGAACGGATCGACCCACAATTCGACGATCTCGTCGTCGGAATATCCCGCGAGCAGCAGCAGCGCGTGAAAATCATTCGCGTACTGGCTCGCGCAGTGGGTCACCTTGGTGCGGTCGTCCCAGTTGGCCATCTTCAGGAAGTATGTGCGCTGAGCCGTCACCGCCGACGCGGTGATCTCGGCCAGTTCGGGCACGGAGATCTGGTGGAGGTCGTCGTCGACGTAGATCGCCACCCCGTCGAGATGATCGAAGACGTTCTCCGGCTCGGCGAAGATCGCAAAAATGTCGAAGCGGACCATGACGTTCCTCAGGACCAGCGCAACCACCACCCGGGAGACCGGCAGCAGGAGATCCTCGGTCTTGTCGGGCATGTACTTGCCCTGCAGGTCGGTGAACTCTTTGAACAGGATCGTGCGGCCGTCACCGATGTCATACGGACCGTGCTGGTGGATGCCATCGCGGGCCTCGGCGTGGGTCACGAACTCGAACATGTCCAGCTCGGCGATCGATCGGCGCAGCATGTCGACGGCGCCACCGCCGGCGATGGTGTTGTCGGCGGCGACCGCACCATCGCTGCGCGCAACCTGCGCCACCGTGGCCACCTGGTCGTCGGGCAGTACCTCAAAGGTGGCCGGCGCACCGCCCTGACCGGGCACCAGCTGACCGTCGTTCCGGTAGACCTGCATGATGCGGGCCCACCAGGTGAAGACCTCCGCGGCCCGCGCGTCCTCCTCGACCACCGGTGCGGGATTCACCGGCCAGCCCGCATCGAGGTAAAGCTGGATGCGGCCCATCGTGAGGACCCAGCCGAGGCCGTTCATCACCAGGCCGAGCGGAACGCCCATCGTCTTCAGCCGCGCGCCGATCTCCGCCGGCGTAGCCCTGGCGTTGACCAGATCCATCAGCAGAGGGATCGACCGCACCGAGGCGTAGTTGCCGTAGACCATCTTGGTCGAGACATCAAACAGCGGGGAATCGACGGCGGTGCGCTGGGTCAGGAATTCACGGACGGCGTCCCCGAGTTCGACGCGGGCGCGATCGGCGAGGTCGAGGTCGAGGTCGATCGAGTCGGTGGTCATGATGTGCTCCTGTGAAGTGGCGGGACGGTTGTCGTCCATGTCACTCGGAGCAGTCGGCGAGCGGTAGGCGGATGCTGTTTATCCGGTGGAAACATCTGCTTATCAGCCCTGCTTTTTCGTTGACCCTGGATCGTCAGCGGACATACCGTGATGGTCGTCACTTCTCATCTCATTCACTTGTCGTTCACCGGGAGCATCATGGATCTGCGCCAGATGGAGATCTTCTCCGTCGTCGCCACGTCCGGCAGCCTGCACGCCGCCGCGCGGCATCTTTATCTCTCCCAGCCGGCGGTCTCCCAGGCGATGCGTCGCCTCGAGCACTCGGTCGGGACAGAACTGCTGGTTCGCAGCCCGCGCGGCATCGAGCTGTCGACGGCCGGGATCACCTTCCTCGCGCACGCCCGGCGGATCCTGCGATCGGTGAACGAAGCTCTGGATGACACCCGCACCGCCGCCAAGCGCCGGCGGCTGGTCATCGGGGTACTGTCCGGGCATCTGGCCGCCGGGGAACTGACACCGCTGATCATCGGCGAGTACCGTCGCACCCACCCCGACGTCGAGGTCTCCATGACCGACCTGAGTTTCGCCAACCAATTCGAGGCAGTGACCGACGGTGGCGTGGATGTCGCGATCGTGCGGGCCCCCAACCGCCACACCGGAATGGACTACACCCCCCTGTTCGCCGAGCCACGGGTGTTCGTCTTCGGTGCCGATGCTCCCGTTCCCCCGAGTATCGGGGCCGATGCGCTCGAGGTCGCCCTGGACCTGCCGGTGCTGAAACTGGTCAGCGCACCTCCCGAGTGGTCGTCGTACTGGGGACTCGATGCCGTCCGCGGACCAGAATTGGCGCTCAGCCGGGCAGTGAACATCTCCGAACTACAGTTCGCGCTCGCCGAGTCACGCAGTGGCATGTCGGTGGCGGCGAGTGGGTGGCGGCTGGCGATCGACAATCCGC
>JASGFO010000265.1:0-4939 GCA_047605505.1 Gordonia sp. (in: high G+C Gram-positive bacteria)
CCAACAGTCGGGACGCGGTGAACGCCGAGACCGCGAAGGTGATCGACAGGCGGGTCGCGGTCACCACGAACTGATCAGCCACGCCACCACGAGGAGAATCATCGTGTCGCTCGGCGAGTTCGGCGGTCGTCGCCTCATAGAGAGCGTAGATGCTTTGGTATTCGCGGTAGGCGAGGTTCGCCCGGCCGTCGTGAATGACCCGGGCGTACACCGACCAGTCACCGACATCGCCTGCCGTCGACGACGCAGGCGCGTCAACGCCGGTGACTGCCGACAGGTCGGCGTTCACCCATGCGCAGGATTTCGCTGTGGTCATCTGATTCTTCACCCCCCCCGGCGATAATTCCTGATAGGCGCATCTCGGATATGGTTTCTATGATACGCGGACCCTCCGACAAAAATCGGCTGCCGTCACAACGGCGGTCGAGGATAAGAGTCATCACGGTGGTTGATTGGCGCGTGACTATCACGCCGATTGTGGCGTGATACGCCGGGCGCAGAAGAGGAAGGCTGAGTGGTTGAATGTTCAGCGTTCCATCGGGGCGATCCAGGACGGCAACGGGTGGATTTTCGAGCAGCACGGCGAGTCGCTGGCGCTTGTAGACCTCGGTGTCGAAGTTGGGTGGCCGAACCCCGCGAGATCCTTTGGCCTTGCGGTGGGCGGCTTGGTCGTCCTTGACCGGGATGACCGCGGTGATGCGCTTGCCGCGCAGGTCGGTTCGGTTCGGTTCGCTGCCGATGCATACGCCTTGTCCGCCAACGCCGCGTCGGGACGCTTGCACAGTGCACCCAGGCCGATCCGGCGCAGCGAGATCTGTTCGAGCAGCGGGATGAACCGCGGGCAGTCGCCGTCCTGGCCGGCGGTGACGATCAGCGCTAGAGGGTCAACTGGAGAAACGCCAGATCGAGCCACCGGTCGAACTTGGTGCCCACCTCGGGCAGCATCCCCACCGGGGTGAATCCGAGTTTCTCGTGCAGACCGATCGACCCGGAATTGCCCGCCTCGATCGCGGCCACCATCACATGGATGCCCGCGGTGCGGGCCTGCCCGATCAATGCGGTCATCAGTGACGTGCCGATTCCCTTGCCCTGCCGGTCTTCTCGCACGTAGACCGAATGTTCGACGGTGTGCCGGAAGCCGTCGAAGTTCCGCCACGGTCCATAGGTCGCGTACCCGAGGACCTCGGCGCGCCCGGTCCCTGAATTCCCGTCGCCGGGTTCGCCCGCCGGCTCCGTGGCGACCAGCACCGGGAACCCGGCGGCCTGCCGGTCGGCGAGCCACCGCTGCCGGTCCGCGGCGTCGACGATCCGCTCGTTCCAGATCGCCGTGGTGTGCTCGACCGCGTGGTTGTAGATCACGGTGATGGCATCGATGTCGGTATTCGACGCAGGGCGGATGTCCATGGTGCCATCTGAGCACAGATGTGGCGGTCTCGGTGCTCCGATACCCCGCTGGCTTGTGCTCACCCTCGTGTGCCCACTCGCCGGGACGAGCGCGAGGCTAGGCTGAGCGCTATGGCTGACACCGGATCGTCGACGCCGACGAGCATCTACATCGCCGCTGCCGAGGGCGAGTCGGGGAAGTCGACGGTGGCGCTCGGCGTCCTCGCCTTGCTGACCGCGACCGGTGGCCGGGTTGGGGTGTTCCGGCCGATCACCCGAGCCGCCGGGGAACACGACCATCTGCTCGAGCTCCTCCTCGAACACGCATCCGCCGACCTCGCCTACGCCGACTGCATCGGCGTCACCTACGAGCAGGTGCATACCGCACCCGAGGGGGCGATCGCCGAGATAGTGGCCCGCTTCCATGCCGTGGAATCCACCTGCGACGCCGTCGTCATCCTCGGCTCGGACTACACCGACGTCGGCAACCCCTCCGAGCTCAGCTTCAACGCGCGGATCGCCGCGAACCTGTCGGCGCCGATCATTCTCGCGCTCAACGCATCCGGGCATTCCTCCACCGAGATCCGGGAGATGGCCGAATACCTGGGCGCCGAGATCGGTGCCATGCACGCGACCACCGCGGCCGTCGTCGCCAATCGTTGCGATCCCGCACAGCTTCCCGACATCGATCGTGAGCTCGCGACCCTTGACGTGCCGCATTGGTGTCTCCCCGAAGACCCGGTGCTGTTCGCGCCCACGATGGCCGAGCTCAAGGACGCACTCGGTGCGCGCCTCTACAGCGGTGACCCGGCCCTGCTCGACCGTGAGGCGCTCACGGTGATGGTCGGCGGAATGACCGTCGAGCATATCCTGGAACGACTCTCCGAGGGCACCGTCATCATCGCCCCCGCCGACCGTTCCGACGTTCTCCTCGCACTCGTGAACGCCAATGCCGCACAAGGCTTCCCGCGGCTATCCGGGATCATCCTCAACGGTGGCCTGCGGCCGCATCCGATGATCGACGCCCTGGTCGGCGGGTTACGGTCGACGCTGCCGATCGTCGTCTGCGAGCAGGGCACCTACGAGACCGCGCGGACCGCGGCCAACACGCGCGGGCGGATCGGGGTGGCCTCGGCCCGCAAGATCGACGCCGCGCTGGCCCTCATGGAGCGCCATGTCGACGCCGAGGCGATGATGGCCGTGCTGCAGGTGCCGACCATTGACGTGGTGACCCCGCAGATGTTCGAGTACGGGCTGATCGCGCGGGCCCGCTCGGACCGCAAGACGATCGTGTTGCCCGAGGGCAACGACGACCGCATCCTGCGCGCGGCCGCCCGACTGCTGCGCCGCGACGTCGTGACACTGATCATCCTGGGGGACCCGGCCACGGTGACGCGGCGCGCCGCCGAGCTCGGCACCGATCTCGACGGTACCGAGATCATCGACCCGGCCACCTCGCCGCTGACCGCCGAGTTCGCCGCGATCTATGCGGAACTGCGCAAGCACAAGGGCATCGACGTCGAGCAGGCCGCCGAGCGCATGCGCGATGTCTCCTATTTCGGCACGATGCTCGTCTACACCGGTCGCGCCGACGGCATGGTGTCGGGCGCCGCGCACACCACCGCGCACACCATCAGGCCGGCCTTCGAGGTCATCAAGACCACCCCGGGCACGTCGACGGTGTCGAGCGTGTTCTTCATGTGCCTGGCCGACAAGGTCCTCGCCTACGGCGACTGTGCCGTCGTCCCCGATCCGACGGCCGAGCAGCTCGCCGACATCGCGATCGGCTCGGCCCAGACCGCGGCGGGTTTCGGGATCGAGCCGCGGGTGGCCATGCTGTCGTACTCGACGGGCAGTTCGGGGACCGGCGCCGACGTCGACAAGGTGCGGGTCGCCACCGACCTCGTCCGAAAACGCGCCCCGAACCTGCTCGTGGAGGGGCCGATCCAGTACGACGCGGCCGTCGATCCGTCGGTCGCCGCGTCGAAGATGCCCGACTCGCCGGTCGCCGGAAAGGCGACGGTCCTGATCTTCCCCGACCTCAACACCGGCAACAACACCTACAAGGCGGTGCAGCGCAGTGCCGGGGCGGTTGCGATCGGTCCGGTGTTGCAAGGGATTCGGCGGCCGATCAACGACCTGTCGCGGGGCGCGCTCGTCGACGACATCGTCAACACCGTCGCGATCACCGCGATCCAGGCGCAGAATCTCGCGGCCGCGAAGCAGCAGGGAGCGTGATGAGCGGGTTCGCGGGTGCGGTGCTGGTGCTCAACGCCGGCTCGTCGTCGTTGAAGTACCAGTTGGTGAATCCGGCGACGGGACAGGTTCACGCGGAGGGTATCGCCGAGCGCATCGGCGATCACGGCTCCACGATCACGCATTCGGCCGGCGGGGAGCAGGCCGTCGAGGAGCGGGCACTGCCGACGCACCTGGCCGCCGTCGAGTTCATCCTGGGGATCTTCGCCGAGAGCGGGACCGACCTCGCCGACGCCGGGCTGGCCGCGATCGGCCACCGTGTGGTTCACGGCGGCCGCGTCTTCTACCATCCGGTGCTGATCACGCCCGCGGTGATCAGCGAGATCGACCGGATCTCTCTGCTTGCGCCACTGCACAATCCGGCGAACCTTATCGGCATCGAGGCGGTCCGGGAACTGTTGCCGCAGGTGCCGTCGGTGGCCGTCTTCGACACCGCCTTCTTCCATGACCTCCCCGACGCTGCGGCCACCTACGCCATCGATCGGGGTGTCGCGACACTGCACGCGATCCGCCGCTACGGCTTCCACGGCACCAGCCACGAGTATGTGTCCGGGCTCGTTCCCGGCCTGCTCGGCCGCGATCCGGCCGAGGTGAAACAGATCGTGCTGCACCTGGGCAACGGTGCCTCGGTGTCGGCGATCGCGGGTGGGCGCCCCGTCGACACGTCGATGGGCATGACCCCCCTCGAAGGCCTGGTGATGGGAACCCGCAGCGGTGATATCGATCCCGGTGTCGTCATGCACCTGCACCGGGTCGCGAAACTCTCGGTCGAGCAGATCGACACGCTGCTCAACAAGCAGTCCGGTCTCAAAGGTCTTTGTGGCGAAAGCGATTTCCGGTCGGTGACCGAGCAGATCGCGGCCGGCGACGAGTCTGCGCAGCTCGCGTACGACGTCTACGTCCACCGGCTCCGCCATTACCTCGGCGCCTATCTGATCGAACTCGGCGGCGTCGACGCGATCACGTTCACGGCCGGGGTCGGCGAGAACGCCGCGAATGTCCGCGCCGACGCGCTGGCCGGTCTGGCAGGCTTCGGGATCGTCGTCGACGAGGAGCGTAATGCCGTGCGCAGCAAGGAGCCTCGGGTGATTTCGGCACCCGGGAGCGCGGTCACCGTGTTGGTGATTCCGACCAACGAGGAACTCGCGATCGCGCAGCAGGCGTTGGCGGTCGTGCAGCCGTGACTGCCCGACGTCCGGGCGAGACCACTTAGGGCGCACGATAAAATAACGTCGTTTTCGGCGTTAGCCTCAATACCGTTCAGTTAGGCTTACATGGGTGTAGTTTGGTTGTATGCCCA
>JASGFO010000266.1:0-4922 GCA_047605505.1 Gordonia sp. (in: high G+C Gram-positive bacteria)
CTGAGAAACGAGTTGCTCTGAAGCACTGGCCCCAACTCACCCTGGCACAGAGGGCAAAGCTACGACTACTTCTTCTGCATGGGCACCCGCCGAGCCACCAACCGCTGCTCGCTGCCGTACGTTCGCGTCACCACCGTCGAAGCGTCGATCATCGACTACTACAAGACACTACGCATGCCGCGCGACCAAGCCGACACCATCCGCGAGCTTGTCCGTGCCGAAATCGACGCCCAGCAAGCCGACGCCACCGAACAGGCACGCCGGACCGCACGGAACCTCGACAAAGTCCAGCGCGAACGCGCCAAGCTCCTCGAAGCTCACTACGCCGGTGCCGTGCCGCTCGACCTGCTCAAAACGGAGATGACACGCCTCACCAAGGCCAAGATCGATGCCGAGAAGCTCGTCACCGCCGCCCAAGAGACCGTCGCCGAACTCAAACAACGCCTCGACAACGCCCTGGCGCTCGTCGAGCACTGCCACAGTCTCTACAGCCACGCCAACGCCAAGCATCGGCGGATGCTCAACCAGGGATTCTTCCGCAAGATTTACATCGGCGAAGATGGACAAGTGCAATCCAGCGTCGTCCATGAGCCGTTCGCCGGCCTGCTGGCCGCCGATGCCAACACACACGTCGAGCACGACACGGCAACGGCACCACGCGCCGACCAGCCGGCAGACACACCCCGCACGGCCTTCGACCTCGACGGCGTCGGGCCGGGCGAAGCGCTGCTGCGCGCAGAGGCGCACCCGCAGGCCAGAGTGCTACCCCGGCAACAACAAACCCGGCGCGTACTTGCGTACGCGCCGGGTTCGAATAACAACCATTTGGCGGAGGATAGGGGATTTGAACCCCACCGAAACCGCAGGTCAGCCCCGCTTTTCGCTGGTCGCGTGGCGCCCGCGTACCGAGCCTGTGACCAGCGGATGCGCGATGATGGCGAGCCGATGTGGTACCCGGGGTACCACATCGGTCGGGGGCCGGAAATGACGACGAGGCCCCCGCTGCTCCGGCAGCGGGGGCCTCGTCGTGGTCCTCGCGTGGGCGTATGGCGGGGCACCGAAGGCGCCCGGTTGTCAGACAGAGAGCCGGCCCCGCCATACCACCCGCTCACCGCCGGGGAGGCGGATGCGCTCGCCGAGATCACCGGCGGTTCGCTGCTCGTCCCCGGGGTTGGGGCGGTCCTGATCGGGGAGGTCCTCGACGCGATCGACATCGCCGGTGAGGACGGGCCGTCCTCGTACGCCGCCCACCACGGCATCGACACCGACCGCCTCGTCGCGAAGCTGAGGGGCATCGGCCCGTCGGCAGACCTCGCGCTCCGGTGTGCGTTTGCACGGTGGTGGGCGCTGCCGCCTGAGCGGCGCGACACCGACGGCTACCGCGCCGTCGGCCTGCGCATCGTCGTCGACACCGCCACCATCCTCGCCGCCATCGACGACGGCCGGCGTGAACGCGGCGACGCCCTCACCCGCCACCTCTCCGATTGAGATGCGACCGCTCACCGCGGTGCACCTGCCCGCGATCCGCGACCAGCTGGTGGAGAACGAACGTCGGCGGTGTCGATGGCTCCGGTGGGTCGCCGACAGCGTCGACGACCCACGGAAGGTTCCCGCCCGGAGCTGGGACATGCTCAATCATGTCCTGCTGTGGAGCAACGGCACCGCATTGGCCGGGGCGGGCCTATGGTGGGTCACCCCCGACATGGCCACCCTGGCCTGGCACACCGCACAGACCAGCGGTGTGCTGCCCGACTGGGATATGACATCGCACCGGTCCGGGCTCATCGTGTGGGATGGGGGGCTGCCCGCAATGGTCGAGGTCCCCCACGATCCCCCGCCACCCGGCGGGGCCATCATGGACCCCCCGCCCGTCGACAGGGTGCGGATCTCGGCGATGAGCTGGCATCTCGCCCCGGATGGCCCCAAGCTCGGCTTCTACACCGCCGACCGGCGCTTCACGGTCGGCGGTGACGAGGGGCAGTGGGTGACCGGATGGCGCACCACACCATGCCCCCTGATGCCGATGGGGCTCGCGCACGGCGATCTGAGCTTGGATGAGATGATGCTGCGGGTCCTCGGTGCGACACTGCTGATCGCTGAGCAGCCAACCATCGCGCACGTCCGCGCCGCGTCCTGGGACCTCGACGCGCCACCGAAATCGCGGCGCCCGAAAGATGTCCCCGCGGTCAAGGTGATCGCGCTGCGGGAGATCCTGCACAGCCCGCACGACCCGCACGCCGCCCACAGCAGTGCCGGGCCGGCACGCGAGTACACGCACCGATGGATTGTGCGCGATCACGAGCGCACCTACCACACCGCGGACGGCCCGCAGAAGCGGTGGATCGCACCCTACGTCGCCGGGCCCGCTCACCTCCCGCTGGTCGTCAAAGAGACCGTGCGGGTCTGGCGGCGGTGACCCATGCCGGCCACCCCCGAGCAGATCGCCGCCGACTACCTCGTCGGACTCCTCCCCGCGACACGTGCGGCCTACCGCACCACCCTGCAGTCGTGGTGGACGTGGTGTGACCTGCACCGCCTCCACCCGCTCACCGATGTGCGGCGCGTGCACATCGAGATGTGGGGCCGCTACCAGCACGAGATCCTCGGCCTCGAATTGCGCACCGTCGCCTCACGATTCACCCCGGTGTGCGGCTTCTACGACTACGCCCACGCTGAGGGGCACATCCCCTCCGATCCTGGGGCGCGGGTACGCCGACCTCGGATCAAACGCGGATCCACCGGGTCTTGGCTCACCCGCGACCAATTGATCGCGTTCCTCGCCGCAGCCACCGGGCACCGTCACCCCACCGTGCCGGCACTGGCCCACCTGCTCGCCCTGTCCGGGCTGCGCATCGGCGAGACCCTCGCCCTCGACATCGGCGATGTGGGCACCCACCGCGGCCTGACCACCCTGGCCCTCGACCGCAAAGGCCACCACAAGCACCTCATCTCTGTGCCCGCAGCGACTGCGGCCACCCTGCCCGCGGTCATCGACGGCCGCGACCGCGGCCCGCTGCTCCGGGGTCTGACCGGGGCCCGCCTCACCGGCGATGCTGCCCGCGCGATCGTCGCCGACCTCGGGCGTCGTGCGGGTGCGGACCGCACCATCACCCCGCACTCGCTGCGCCGCACCTTCGTCACATTGGCCCTCGACGCCGGTGTCGGCGACCGCGACATCATGGCGTCCACCGGGCACACCAGCCCGGAAATGATCTGGCACTACGACATGGCTCGTGCCGCCGTCGAGCGCAACGCCGGCCACCAGCTCGCCGACTGGCTCGGCCGGTAGCTTCCGCGCTACGCCGCCAATGGCGTGATCGTGATCGGTGCGGTCGCCAAGATGATGATATCCCCGGACACCCCGCCTTTCGACGTGGTGGCTTGCGCGGAGAACAAGAAATTCCCGGACGTGGATGCGTCCCAGAAGGACACTGCCGCAATGGTTTCGGTCGCGGTCAGCGTGAATTGTGGGCTGGCTGAGAGTGCGATCGCCCCGGACGCGGCCGCCGCCCACGTGGTCGCCACCCGGGTGGTCGCGGCGCTGGCGTTGCTGGTGCCCGCGGATCCGGGGTCCCCGGTGTGGATTTTCGCGTAGATCGTGGTGGGTGGCGTGTACGTGGTGGCCCGGAATGCGTGGTTGAGCAGCGCATTCGCCAAGTAGGTGGAGACGCCGTAGGTCATGGTTTTCCTCTTCTCTTATTGGTAGGCGCGGATCCAGGCGCGGCCGATTGAGCCCGCGCCGCCCGATTTGTTGTTGATGTAGACCTGCCCGTATCCGGCGCCGCCACCACCGGCACCCGGAGCGGTCCCCGCGGATCCGTTGCCGGTGGACGATGCTGCGCCGCCGGTGCCGCCCGCGTAGGTCACCGTCTGGAATGTGGTGGAGCCGGGCGAGGCGCCGGCCGTGCTGCTGTTGAGGTTGGCGTTTCGGGCGCCGCCCGAGCCGCCGGTGGCGGTCAATGTGGCCGTCGCGCCCGCTAATGTGGTGTAGGTGATGATCGTGTCGCCGCCGGCGGTGCCGGTTGTGTTCGATGCGGCCACCCCCGCAGCGCCGACAGTGACGGTGATCGACGTCGCTGACCACGGGATGTCGACGCCCCGCTGCAGCTGGAGGGTGGCATAGGTTCCGGCGCCGCCGCCGTCGCCTCCCAGCCACGACGACGACGCCGAACCGCCGCCCGCGCCACCACCACCCAACCCGATCAGGTCGAGGTAGTTGCAGGTGCGGGGAATCGTGTACGTCCCCGATGCCGTGAATGTGGTTGTGGTGGTGGTGTAGGCGGGGAAACCCATGGTCGCGCCTACCCCCATGGTGACCGCCGGATCGGTGAGGGCCACCGACCGGCCCGCTGTGAGCGTGGCAGCGGGGGTGATCGCGAGTGCGGGTGCGACCGCGATCGTGGTGGTCCTGCCCAGCGTGGCCGTCGCCGACAGCACCATCGGCGTGGCAATGTCGACGGCTGCGGCCCGCGCCAACTCGGCCGCCGCCGACACCACTAGCGGCAGGGTGGTGTCGATGCTGGTGGTGCGGGTGAGTGTCGCCCCGCCCGACACGGCGATCGGTAGGGTGACGTCGATTCCGGCCTGTTTCGTCAACCCCGCCGACGCCGACACGACCAGCGGCAGGGTGGTGTCGAGTCCGGCGATTGTGCGCAGCTCGACCGTCGCGGCGACATCGATGGCGCCGACCACCCCGACATTGCGGGCCGCAACCAGTTCCGCCTCGCTGGAGAACACGATCTGCAGGGCGCTGCCGTCGAGGTCGCGGACCACATACCAGCCGCGCCGCGACTCCACCGATGTCGCGGCCGGGCCGTCAACCGTCCAGCCCTGCCGGGTGGCTTGGGCGGAGGTGGGGCCGTCAACAGACCACGCCATCAGGTGGCGTCCACGAAAATGGTGCGGACCGCGACCGCGCCGGG
>JASGFO010000267.1:0-4903 GCA_047605505.1 Gordonia sp. (in: high G+C Gram-positive bacteria)
CCTCCATCTCGACCATGTGCCCGGCGCCGGCGACCACGTCCAGCTTCGCCGCGGGCCCGAGTTCACCGAACATCCGGAGCGAGTTGCGCAGCGGGGTCATCTTGTCCTCGTCACCGCACACCACCACCGACGGCAGACCGGCGATCACCGGCAGCCCCAGGGACTCGTCGTGGTTCTCCAGCGCCACCAGGAAATTCACGACGGTGGTGATCGGCGTGTTCTGGATCATCTTCTCCACCGCACGGCCCGCGGCGGGGCTGTGGAAATCCGGGCCGAAGCTGGCGGCGACGAGCAGCGGCTCCAGGACCAGCCGGACCAGATCGCGGCCGGCCTCGACCATCCTGGGCGCACCGCGCGCGGCCTTGGCGAAGGCGTCGAGAGCGGGGTTGCGCAGTCCGCGGCCGAGCCCCGCGTCGGTCAGGCCGTTGGCCGCGGTCGCGATCAGGGCCACGCCGGCGATCTGGCCGGCCGGACCGAAGAGCTCGGGGTGCCGCCGGGCGAGGCCGATGACGGCCATCCCGCCCATCGAGTGGCCGACCAGGATGACGGGCCCATCCGGCGCGGTGGCGCGGAGGACCGCGATGATGTCCTCGCCGAGCTGGGGAATCGTACAGGTCTCGGCGGGCGCGGGATCGCTGCGGCCGTGCCCGCGGTGATCGAAGAACACCATCCGCACCGGGCGGTCCGCCCAGCGTCGGGCGAGGTGGAACCGCTGGAAATGCCAGCTCGCCATCCGCAGCGTGAAGCCGTGGACGAAGACGACCGTGAACTCCGGGATGTCGCCGGGTGTGAGACCGCCCAGGTCGATGCAGCGCACATCCAGGGACAGGCCGTCGTCGGTGAACACCGTCGACGGCGCGTCCCGGTAGATCGCGGTGAAGTCGACGCCGGCGTACGGGTCACCCGCGCGGGCCACCTTGCGACGGTTCGCGGTCCGCGTGGCGCCGGCGACGGCCAGCCCGCCGAGGGTGGCCACCCCGGCCAGCCCGGCAGCCCGCTGCATCCGCTCGAGGCGTCGTCCCTCGGCGGGCCCGGTCACCTCCCCGACGCGCACGATCTCCCGGCTGATCCGTTCGACACTGCGCCCCACCCGTCCCGGCTCCCTCATCGGCCGGCCGCCACGACTCGGCCCGACCGCGTGTAGACGCGGGTGGCGCGGGCCCCGATCCCGGTCAGGATCTCGTAGTCGATGGTGCCGATCGCCGCCGCCCAGTCCTGGGCACGGGGACCGCCGTCGACACCGGTGCCGAAGAGCTCGGCGACCTCGCCCTCGGCCACCCCGGAACCGTCGGGTCCGAGGTCGATCACGAATTGGTCCATACAGATTCGGCCGACCTGGGCGAAGGCGCGATCGCCGATCCGGACCCGGAGCCGACCCGACGCGAGGCGGGGCACGCCGTCGGCGTACCCGGCCGGGATGATGCCGATGGTGGTGTCGCGACCGGCGACCCAGGTGTGGCTGTAGGAAACCCCCTGTCCCGCCGGGATCTTCTTGACCAGCGAGACCTCACCCCGCAGCGTCATCGCCGGGACGAGCCCGAAGTCGCGGCCGGGAATCGGGTGTCCGCCGTAGACCGCGATACCCGGCCGGACCAGATCCCGCGCGAGATCCGGACGGGTCAGCGCCGCGGGCGAGTTCGCGATGTGCACGACCTCCGGGGCGGCCCCGAGGCGGACCAGGTCGGCGCGGGCGGCGTCGAGGCGCTCGGCCTGCCGGGAGTTGAGCGGATGCCCGGGTTCGTCCCCCCGCGCCAGGTGGCACATGAGGGCGCGCACGGTGACGGCGTCGTCGGCGACGGCCTTCGCGAGATCGACGGCGAAGTCGGCCCACTGGTCGGGTCCGACCCCGCTGCGGCCGAGGCCGGTGTCGGCCTTGACCGTGACGATCGCCCGGGTCCCGGTGGTCCGCGCGGCGGCGACCACGGCAGCGAGCTGGCGTCGGGACGACAGCGCGATGTCGATGCCGGCGGCGACCGCAGCGGCGAAGTCGGTGCTGTTGGTGTGCAGCCAGGCCGTGATCGGCGCCCCGATCCCGGCTGCCCGCAAGGCGAGGGCCTCACTGATCACCGCCACACCGAGCTCGGCCGCACCCGCGGCCAGCGCCGCCTCGGCGATCGCGGGCGCACCGTGCCCGTAGGCGTCGGCCTTGACGACCGCCAGGACGTCGGCACCAGAGGTCTCCCGCACCACTGAAACGTTGTGGGCGATGGCGTCGAGATCGATGGTCGCGGTGAGCGCTGAGGAAGTCATCGTCGGCCATTCTCCCAGATCGTCTCGATCGTGTTCACCGGTGACGCGTGGTCCCGGCATCACCCCTTCGGCGTGACCACCAGCAGCGCGCGGATCGCCGGCCGCACCGCCGCCAACAGCGCCGACGCCCCGATCGGGGCTCCCGATGCCGCCAGCAGCGCTGCTCGCGCGTGGACCCGGGCGGCGGCGGCCCCGGCCCACAGCGGCGGCAGGCCGGCGGCCAGCAACGCACCAGCAATGCCGGCGAGGACATCGCCCGCCCCGGCGGTCGCGGCCCAGGACGCCCCCGCGTCGTTGCCGAAGACGGTCCCATCGGGCTGTGCGACCAGCGTGATCCGGCCCTTGAGCAGTACGGTCACGCCCCAGCGGCGGGCCAGCCCGGTCACCGAGGCCAGCCGGTCGTCGCCGACCGGTTCCCCGGCGAGCCGGGCGAACTCACCCGCATGCGGGGTGAGCAGCGTGGGCGCCGCCCGGCCCACGACGAGGTCGGGGTGTGCGGCAAGGACGGTCAGCGCATCGGCGTCGACGAGGACGGGCAGGTCGGTGGCGAGCACCGCCGCCAGCCGGGCCCGGGCCGCGTCGTCGGTCCCGCCGCCCGGCCCGATCACCCAGGCCTGGACACGTCCGGCGTCGGCGATCTCGGGGGCGGCGACCACCTCGGGGAAGTGCGCGAGCACCTCGGCGCGTGCGGATCCGACGTAGCGCGTCATCCCGGACGTCGCGGTGACGGCGCCGCCCGTGGACAGGATCGCGGCGCCCGGATAGCGGTTCGATCCCGCGACGATCCCGACGACGCCCTGGGTGTACTTGTCGTCGTGCGGTCCCGGCACCGGCCAGGCCGCCGCCACCTCGGCGTCGGACAGGGCGAACAGCGCCGGTGCGGACGGTCGCGGGCCGGCCGTGTCGGCGGGCAGGCCGATGTCGATGACCTCGATCCGGCCGCACTGCGGCGCGGCGAGCAGATGCGCGTTGCGGCGCCCCCCGAAGGTGACGGTGATGTCGGCGCGGACCGCGGGGTCGCCGACCACGCCGGTGTCGGCGTCGACACCGGACGGCTGGTCGACGGCGACGACCGTGGTCGACGGCCCGACCTCGGCGAACACCGCGGCGGCGGCCGGCCGCAGCGGTCCGCGGCCACCGATGCCGACGACGCCGTCGATCACCACGTCGAGGCCGGCGGGCAGATGGGGCACGACGCGCCCGCCCGCCGCGCGCAATGCGGCCAGGCCGCCGGGGTGAGCATGGTCGGGGGCGAGCAGAACCGCTGCGATTGCGACACCGCGACGTGCCAGCGCAGCCCCGGCGAACAGGGCATCACCCCCGTTGTCACCGGCGCCCGCGACCACCCCGACCCGACGCCCGTAGACGCCGCCGGTCCGGGTCAGCTCGGCGGTGACCACCTGCGCCACGCCGTGGGCGGCCCGCTGCATCAGCACACCCGAGGTGAGCAGATCACCGGTGGCGGCCTCGGCAGCCCGCACGGCCGCGGCGGTCAGGTATCGGATCGGCATCGCGGCTGGTCGGCGGCTATTCGACGGTGACCGACTTGGCGAGGTTTCGGGGCTTGTCGACGTCGTACCCGCGGGCCTGGGCGACACTGGCCGCGAAGACCTGCAACGGGACGGTCGACACCAGGGGCTGCAGCAGCGTCGGGGTCTTCGGGATCGGGACGAAGTGGTCGGCGACCGCGCGCGCCCCGGCGTCGTCGGCCTCACCGATGACGATCGTGACCGCGCCGCGCGCCTGGATCTCGCGGATGTTGCTGACCATCTTCGAATGCAGCACAGCTCGTCCCGCCGGCGACGGCATGACGACGATCACCGGCAGCCCGTCCTCGATCAGGGCGATGGGACCATGCTTGAGCTCGCCGGCGGCGAAGCCCTCGGCATGCATGTAGGCAAGCTCCTTGAGTTTGAGCGCCCCCTCGAGGGCCACCGGATACCCGACGTGCCGCCCGATGAACAACACGGTGTTGCGGTCGGCCAGCGACCGGGCCAGCTCACGGACCGGCTCCATGGTGCCGAGCACCTCGCGGACGGCCTCGGTCATCGACTCCATGGCCGCGAACTCGCGGGAGACCTCGTCGGCGTATTTGGTGCCGCGGGCCTGCGCGAGCGCCAGCCCGACGAGGTAGGCCGCGGCGATCTGGGCGAGGAAACACTTGGTGGAGGCGACGCCGATCTCGGGCCCGGCGTGGGTGTACAGCACGGCGTCGGACTCGCGCGGGATCTGCGCGCCGTTGGTGTTGCAGATCGCCAGCACCCGCGCCTTCTGCTCCTTGGCGTGGCGGACCGCCTCCAGGGTGTCGGCGGTCTCGCCGGATTGGGAGATCGCGACGACCAACGTCGAACGGTCCAGGACCGGGTCGCGGTAGCGGAACTCGCTGGCCAGCTCGACCTCGACGGGCAGCCGCGTCCAATGTTCGATGGCGTACTTGGCGAGCAACCCGGCGTGATACGCGGTGCCGCAGGCAACGACGAAGACCTTGTCAACATCGCGGAGGTCGTCGTCGGTGAGGCGCTGTTCGTCGAGCACGATCCGCCCGTTGACGAGGTGACCGAGCAGGGTGTCGGCGAGGGCGGCGGGCTGCTCGGCGATCTCCTTGAGCATGAAGAAGTCGAAGCCGCCCTTTTCCGCCGCAGCGAGGTCCCAG
>JASGFO010000268.1:0-4888 GCA_047605505.1 Gordonia sp. (in: high G+C Gram-positive bacteria)
CCGTGCGCGGTGAGGCCCCGAAGCTGCGCCACTGGGTCAAGGAGACCAAGGAGGCGATGGCCGCCCTCGAGATCGATCCGTCGTTCGCCGAACGCAGCGTCAACGAGGGCTTCTCGGGCGGCGAGAAGAAGCGCCACGAGATCCTGCAGCTCGACCTGCTGAAGCCGAAGATCGCGATCCTCGACGAGACCGACTCGGGTCTGGACGTCGACGCGCTGCGCGTGGTCAGCGAGGGCGTGAACCGGTACAAGGAACGGGAGAACGGCGGCATCCTGCTGATCACGCACTACACGCGGATCCTGCGCTACATCCAGCCCGATTATGTCCACGTCTTCGTCGGCGGCCGCATCGTCGAATCGGCGGGGCCGGAGCTGGCCGATGAGCTCGAGGAGAACGGCTACGTGCGGTTCACCGCCGCGGCACAGTCCCCGGCCGCCCGCTGAATCGTTTTTCGCCAACGATCAGCGCGGCAGCGACAACCCTCGAAGGAGCACCGATGTCTCTCTCGACCGAACCGGTGACACCGGCACCGACGTTCGACGTCGACGCCCTGCGTGCCGACTTCCCGATCCTGGCGCGCACCGTCCGCGACGGAAAACCGTTGGTGTACCTCGACTCCGGGGCCACCTCGCAGCGTCCGCGGCAGGTTCTCGACGCCGAACGCGAGTTCCTGGTCACCCATAATGCGGCCGTGCATCGCGGTGCGCATCAGCTCGCCGAGGAGGCGACCGACGCCTACGAGGCGGCCCGGGAGGCGATCGCCCGGTTCGTCGGCGCGAGTTCCGACGAGATCGTGTTCACCAAGAACGCCACCGAATCGCTGAACCTGGTGACCTACACGCTCGGCGACGACCGGTCGGCGGCGGTGCTCGGGGCCACCGGCGATGCGGGGGGCCGGCCCCTGGGACCCGGTGACACCGTGGTCATCACCGAACTCGAACACCACGCGAATCTCGTTCCGTGGCAGGAACTGTGCCGCCGGACCGGCGCTACCCTGCGCTGGTACGGCGTCACCGAGGACGGCCGCATCGACCTCGACTCGCTGGTCCTCGACGAGTCGGTGCGGATCGTCGCGTTCACCCACCAGTCGAATGTGACCGGCGCGATCGCCGACGTCGGCGAGCTCGTGGCCCGGGCGCGCGCGGTCGGCGCGCTGACCGTCCTGGACGCATGCCAGTCGGTGCCGCACATGCCCGTCGATTTCGCTGCGCTCGGGGTCGATTTCGCCGCGTTCTCCGGGCACAAGATGTTCGGTCCGTCGGGTGTCGGCGTGCTGTACGGGCGCGCCGAACTGCTGGCGGCGTTGCCGCCCTTCATCACCGGCGGGTCGATGATCGAGACCGTCACGATGGAGGGCTCGACGTACGCGCCGCCGCCGCAGCGGTTCGAGGCGGGGGTGCCGATGACCTCGCAGGTGGTCGGGCTCGGCGCCGCCGTCGGCTACCTGACCGGGCTCGGCATGGACGCCGTTGCCGCACACGAGCATCGACTCGTCGCCCACGCACTCGAGCAGTTGTCGGTGATCGACGGCGTCCGGATCATCGGCCCGGCCACCCCCGAACGCCGCGGTGGGGCGGTGTCCTTCGTCGTCGACGGCATCCACGCCCATGATCTGGGGCAGATCCTCGATGATCGCGGTGTCGCCATCCGCGTCGGACACCATTGCGCGTGGCCGCTGCACCGGCGCTTCGGTGTCGCGGCCACCGCCCGGGCGTCCTTCGCGGCCTACAACACCGTCGACGAGGTGGCGGCACTGGCCGCCGGAATCGTTGCGGCCCAAGAGTTCTTCGGTGTCACCGGAGGTGAGCGCTGATGCGGATGGAGCAGATGTACCAGGACGTGATCCTGGATCACTACAAGCACCCGCACGGGCGTGGCCTGCGGGAACCGTATGGTGCCGAGGTCCACCACGTGAACCCGACCTGCGGCGACGAGGTCACCCTGCGGGTGCATCTGGCCGGTGATGGCAACACGGTCGCCGACATCTCCTACGACGGTCAGGGCTGCTCGATCTCGCAGGCGTCGACGTCGATCCTGCACGATCAGGTGGTCGGGATGACCGTCGACGACGCACTCAAGACACTGGACGCCTTCAACCGCATGCTGACCTCCCGCGGATCCGATCTCGGCGACGAGGACATCATCGGCGACGGCATCGCCTTTGCCGGTGTCAGCAAGTACCCGGCCCGCGTGAAATGCGCGTTGCTGGGGTGGATGGCTTTCAAAGACGCACTCGCACAGTCGATTGCGGAATCCGAGACGCAACGAGGAGAATCGGCATGACCGAACAGACCGACACGGCGGCCACCGGCACGCCCACCGAGCCCGCCACCTCGCTGCCGCTGCTCGACGACGTCGAGGAGGCGATGCGCGACGTCGTCGACCCCGAGCTCGGCATCAACGTGGTCGATCTCGGCCTGGTCTACGGTATCGAGATCACCGACGACGCGGTCGCCAAGCTCGACATGACGCTGACCTCGGCGGCCTGCCCGCTGACCGATGTCATCGAGGATCAGTCCCGGATGGCCCTGGTGTCGTCGGGGCTGTGCACCGACCTCGAGATCAACTGGGTGTGGCTGCCGCCCTGGGGCCCGGACAAGATCACCGACGACGGCCGCGAACAGCTCCGGGCGCTCGGGTTCACGGTGTGAGGGCGGCCGATCGCCGTCACATCATGTGCTGAGGATGCATATGCGTGGGCATCAACTGCAACAGTGACATCCGCAGCGCCATCTCGCGGCGGTTGTCGACGATCTCGGAGTAGAGGTCGTCGACGGCGGCGGCTCCCATGCTGTGCGGTCCCACGATGCGGTAGCACGCCTGGTTGAAGCTGCCGAACCACAACTGGATGAACAGTCTGGGGTTGCGCAGCATCATCGACATCGGCACCAGGCAACCGATCTCGGCGGCCAGCGCATCGAGGTAGAGCACCTGCGAGGGAATCGATTCCGGATGATGGGGACTCAGCGCCGTCCAGTGCTCCTCCCACTCCTTCTCCCGGCCGATGCGTTCGTCGATGTTGGCGGGCGGCGTGAGTGTGCCGCTGCACACGAGGGCGAAATAGCGGGCCTGCATCTCCGCACAGATCGGGATGCCCCCGGAGAACGGGCGCACGAAGCCGATGAAGGCGGCGGTGCCGTCGTGTTCGGGATGCAGGAAATGTTTGTAGAGATTGCGGACGTTGCCGTCCTTGACGCGCAGGTCGCCGATGGCGAGTTCCTCGGTGGTGAAACCGGTGCACAGGATGATGGCGTCGAAATCGGCGGCCTGCCCATCCCGGAAATGGACGGTGCTGCCCGTCGAATCCGCGATGCCGGCGTCATTGAGGGCCACTGTGCCGCTCACGATGCTCGGGATGAAGCTCACGTTCGTGGCGCCGATCGCGCGCTGCGCCCACGTGCTGTCGGGATGTGAGCGGCGGTTCCACTGGCGGATCAGACTCCAGTTGGCGTCATTGTGCAGGGTGCCGAGGTCGAGTTTGGGCGGGTGGACCGGCTCACCGAACGGGTTGGTCGCGGGCTCCGGCGGACGTGTGCGCGGGAGCAGCCGCCGCATCAGCACGCGCGGTACGGCCAGTGCCGTCGTGAGGATCCCGAGAATCACCGCCAGCGTCAGGAAGACGGTCTTGGCCAGGGTGCTCTGCCCCCAGAATGTCGCCATCTGCAGGGGATAGGGGGTCGAGCGTCGCAGCATCTCATGGTGGTGGGCGCGGACGATGCGGTGATCGGAGGTGCGGGTCGCCGACGACAGCCGTGGGAGCAGATACGAGTAGGACCGGATCGACAGTGTCGCGGTGTCGGCGACGTCGCTGATCTGGCGCACGATGTCGGCGCCCGAGTCGGCGAGCCCGACGACGAGAACGCGCTTCCCGCGGAACCGTTCGCTGGTGCGGTACTCGGCCGAGTGCACGATCTCCCCGGTGAATCCGTCGAGTCCCGGGATATCGCGCAGCGGCGTCGTGAAGGGTCCCGAGCAGACGGCGACGGCGTCGAAGTGTTCGGTCGTCTCGGCGGTGTCGGTTCCGGCGGGTTCGGTCGCTGTGGGTTCGGTCGCTGTGGGTTCGGACTCGGTGGTTTTGCTCGCCGTGGGTTCGGTTCGCGCCGGGCGCGTGGTGACCGACCAGGAATCGGGGGTGCGGATGATGTCGACGACGTCGGAGGAGAACCGGATATGGCGGGTGAGGTCGAAATGCGCCGCGTAGGCGCGCAGATACCCGAGGTACTGCTCGCGCGTGTAGAACACCCGCTCGCCGGTGAACGGGAAATCCGAGTACGCCATCAACTTCATCGAGATTGTCAGATGGAGATCGTCGTAGGCCTTCGTTTGTGAGCCGTCGTCGTCGGCATGCAGCCAGAGTCCGCCGAGAGCGGGGTTGTGGTCGTGGCAGATCACCTCGTGGCCCTCGTCCACGAGCTGTTTGACGGTCGTCAGCCCACACGGACCCGCTCCGACAACACAGACCTTCATCGCACACCTCCGGCTACCACGGCAATCCGGTGACGCGCCACGGCCGCCTCACCCACTAATAGGTGAGGCTACCCTTATTGGTTGCGCTCGGCGCCACCGGACTGCCGTTCCGCGGCGGCGGTTACCGGTGTGCGAGCGCCGCGAGGTCGGCGGCCCGCGGCAACGCCGTGGTGCGCGACTGCGGTGCGCCGAACACCCGGACGGCCTCGCCGTGCCGGTAGCCCGCCCAGCCGGGATCGCCGGCCGTCGCGAAGGCGACCCACGCCGCGTGCATGTCGTCGGCCACCTGCTGCGGGGGCTGCGGTCCGGTGAACGATTCGTTCGTGGCGAGGGTGTCGAAGACGAACGCGAGCTCGAGTGCGTGGCACGCGCCCAGGTTGTCGACGGGTGTGCGCCAGTCGAATTCGTAGACGAAGACCGG
>JASGFO010000269.1:0-4807 GCA_047605505.1 Gordonia sp. (in: high G+C Gram-positive bacteria)
TTTAACCCCCAAGTCATTGGGTTATCGGCATATCTCGAATATGGGTTCTATGATACGCGCACCCACCGACAACATCGGATCACGTCAGCGCCGGACCGGGACGAGGGTGCGGGGTCATTCGCGGTTGAGCTCACGTCCTGGCTGATGAGCAGGCGGTGACCGGTTCGGAGGAAGACCTGCGCCACAGCCCCTCGCGCTCCCACCACCGTCGGTGTCGTCGCGAGCGGGCGCGCTCATTCCTCGATCAGCCGGTCGTAGAGATCGCCGAGCTCGTCGACGGCCTCGGCGATCTCGCCCGGAGCGATACCCGATGCCCGCAGCGCCGCCCGCAGCGCGGCGCCGTCGAGCTCGGTCAACGGATTCATCCGCGGGGGTGACGGCAGCGGGGGAGCGGTGGCGCCGGTGCCGAAAAAGTCGACGGTCGGTGGCGGGGGAGTCGGTTCGTCGACGCCGTCGGACCCGCCACGACTCGGTGCGAGTTCCTCGATCGCGTCGAGCAGTTCCGGCAGCGACGTCCCCATCACCGTGAGCAATGTCAGCGGTGTCCGGTCGATCTCGGCGGCCACCTCGTAACACACCGCGAGCACGTGGATGCAGCGACCGGAATCGTCGGGGCACGTGCAGTGGCCGGTGAGGTCGGCCGATTCGGTGGGCAGCAGCAACTCGCCGAGCGCGGCGGGTTGTTCGCCGCGGGTCAGGGGCAGCACCTCACCGACGCCGTCGGCGGTCCGCAGCAGGGTCGCGACCGTCGGGGTGTCGACGGTGCGGATCTCCACCGTCACCTCGAAGGGCGCGAGCTGGCTGCCGGTGACCGCCGCGGTGACACGTCCCGACCCGATCGCGAGGCGCTGGGCATGCCGATCCCGGAAGTAGCGCCGGGCCGTGGCGATCCGTCGGGTGTCGACGGTCGGATCGCTGCCGTCGAAGCGCCCCTCGACCACGTCGACGAAGGCGCGCGACCACCGGGTCAGCGCATACCCGCGGACCCCGACCGTGCCGCGGCGCGTGCTCATTCACTCACCGCCTCGTCGCGCAGCGCGAACAGCTCGAACAGCTCGTCGTTGCCGAGGTCGCCGAGCCAGCTCTCCCCGGTGGACACCGTCAGCCGGGACAGTTCCCGCTTGGCGGCGATGAGATCGTCCACCCGCTCTTCGAGCGTGCCGACGCACACGAAGCGTTGTACCTGCACCCGGTGCCGCTGGCCGATCCGGTAGGCCCGGTCGGTCGCCTGGTCCTCGACCGCCGGATTCCACCAGCGATCCACGTGGACAACATGATTCGCGGCCGTGAGATTGAGTCCGGTGCCGCCCGCCTTGAGTGTCGCGAGCAGGATCGGCGGGCGCGCACCGGGTGCGCCGTGCTGGAATCGGGCGACGAGTTCGTCGCGGTCGGCGCGCCCCAAACCGCCGTGCAGCAGCGGGATCTCGGTGCCGAGCAGCTCGGTCAGCCAGGTCGAGAGGATCTCGCCGAATACCGCGAACTGGGTGAACATCAGTGCCTGATCACCCTCGGCCACGAGCGTGGTCGCGATGTCGTCGAGGAGTTCGAGCTTCCCGGAGCGGTGCCGTCCGCGACGCAGCAGTGGGGTGCCGTCTGCGAGGTAGTGCACCGGATGATTGCAGATCTGCTTGAGGCGGGTGAGCGCGGCGAGCACCGTGCGCCGCCGCAATGCGCGTTGCTGCTTGTCCCGCAGGGCCGCCATCAGCTCGTCGATGACCGCCCGGTACAGCGCGGCCTGCTCCACGGTGAGGTTGGCGCGCACCGTGATCTCGGTCTTCTCCGGCAGGTCGGTGATGATCGCGGGATCGGTTTTCTCCCGCCGCAGGATGAACGGCCGGGTGACCGCCGACAGGCGGTGAATCGCCCCCGGGTCCCGTTCTCGTTCAATGGGTTCGGCATACCGGTTGCGGAACGTCGACGCCGATCCGAGCAATCCCGGATTGACCAGGTCGAGCACCGCGCGCAGATCCTCGAGGCGGTTCTCGACCGGCGTGCCGGTCAGGGCCACCCGATGTTCGGCCGGGATCGCCCGCAGCGCCCGCGCCGCGGCGGTCCGCACGTTCTTGACGTGCTGCGCCTCGTCGACGACGAGGCGCCGCCAGTGCTGCCCCGCGAGCAGCTCACGATCGCGGGTGGCGATCGCGAAGGTGGTCAGCACGACGTCGCCGGCGGCATGGGTGGCGGCGAAGGCCGCACCGCGCGAACGGTCGGCGCCGTGGTGCACGGCCACCCGCAGGTCCGGCGCGAACCGGGCCAGCTCCCGCGACCAGTTGCCGACCACCGACATCGGACACACGATGAGTGTCGGTGCCGGAGACTCTTCCCCGGAATGCTCGTGGGCCAGCAGCGCGATCACCTGGACGGTTTTGCCCAACCCCATGTCGTCGGCGAGGACCGCGCCGATGCCCTGCGCGGCCAGGTGGGCCAGCCACTCGAGGCCGCGTTGCTGGTAGGGGCGCAGCGTCGTCGTCAGCGACGGCGGTGCGGCGACCGGAGCCGGCTTGAGTGCTCCGGTCGCGGCGATCTCGTCGAGCCAGGACAGCCCGCGCACGGACGACACCGGGACCGGCAGCCGGTCGGCGTCGCCGGTGAGGAGCCCGAAGAGCTCACCCATCTCGACGTCGGCACCCGACGCCGCGAGTGCCCGCTGCGCCGCGACAAAGGCCGCGGCCCGGCTCAACGCCGCATCGGCGGCGCGCACCCACACCCCGCGGATGCGGACGAGATCGCCCTTCTGCCTGGATAGTTCGTCGAGGTCGGCATCGGAGAGCGTGGTGGCCTCGGGGCCCTCGCCCAACGCCAGCCGCCATTCGAACTCGCGGATCTCCCGCAGCCCGACCATGCGGGCCGGGGCGCCACCGCCCACCACACCGCGCGCGCGAACACCGAGCGTGGGCCGCACCTCGGCGATGGTGCGGGGCAGCAGCACCGGGAAACCGGCATCGCCGAGTGCGGCCGCGCCGGTCGCGAACAGGTCCTCGGCCAACTCGGTGGTGAGGAGGAAATCCAGCGACGCGCGGTCGGCATCGGCGCGCCCCAGCTCCGGGAAGGCGCGCACCGCGGCGGCGAGATCCGACGTGAGATCGTCGAGGTCGGCGGGGTCGAGGCGATGGGCGAGCACCGGCGTGAGGTGTCCGTCGAGGTCGCGCCGGCACACCTGCAACCGCCACCGCAGGCGGGCCGGATCGGGCGGCGCCGCCGGTGCCTCGTCGGAGTCCCATTGGTCGAATGCGTCGATCGGGGAGTCCGGGTCATCGGGCTCATGGAGCCGGAAAACGAGGGTGGACGCGCCCGCGGGAGCGCTGGAACCCCAGCCGGCCCAAGCAGATCGGGCGGCCGGACGACCCGCGGCGGCGGGTGGTGGGGTGTCGTCGACGAGGGCGCGGATCAACGTCGTCGCCGGTTGTGCGGGCCCGAGACGCGGGGCCGAGGAGGCGATCGCGGCCCGGCACTGATGATCGGTCAGCTCATCGGCGAAGTCCAGCAACGCGGCAGCCCCGCCGTTCTCCAGCAGCGCCGACGGCGCACCGCCGGTGATCACCGCCGACCACGCCCGCCAGGTGGCGGTCGGCAGCGCCCGCCAGCCGAACACTGTCTCGCCCGCCGCGTCGGCGAACGTCGGGGCCACCGCGCCCGCCGCGACGAACCGGCGGACCCCGTCGAGCAGATGCCGGTACCAGGCGATGTCGCCGGCCACCGGCAATGACCGGGTCGCGTCGAGAAAGGTGACCGCCGACGACCTGCCCAATGTGATCGTGGCGACGAAGCGCCGCTGGCCGGCCGCGTCGATGATGCCGACCTGCCGCCGGAACCGCTTGCCGGACAACAGTGTCCGCAGCTCGTCGGGAAGCGCGGAACGATCGGCGGGAGCGTCGTCCCACAGCGCCAGCCCCACCCCGGGGCGCCACAGGGCGTGCAGCGACGGGCCCGGATCGCCGGCGCTACCGCTCGCCGGGGCGGGAGCGGCCATGGCCGTCGGAGAGGGTGGATGCCATGGGGCACAGCGTAGTCGCCGGAGACCCCCATCGGCCGCGGCGCCGCCGGGCACACTGTCCCCATGGTTACCGTCGACGGCGCCTCGCCGTCCACCCTCAGCGAACTCCTGGCGGCCGGCCCCACGACGTACGACGCGCAGGCCACCCCGCCGGGCAAGGCCGCCCGCCGCCGGATCTCGCGGAGCGCACTCGGCGATTGGGAGCCCGCCACCCGCGGCCACGACGCGCTGGCGACGATCCTGGCGCAGAACGCGATGCGCGATCAGCGGCTCATCCCGATCCGGCACGGCCGGATGTCGGCGTCACCGTGGACCTACTACCGGGGCGCGGCGGCGGTCATGGCCGCCGATCTGGCGTCGCGGCCGAACACCGGACTGACCGTGCAGCTGTGTGGTGACGCCCATGTCCTCAACTTCGGTCTGTGGAACACCCCGGAACGAACCCTCTCCTTCGATCTGCGGGATTTCGACGAGACCCACCCCGGTCCGTTCGAATGGGATCTGTTGCGGTTCGTCGCAAGCCTGGTGGTGCTGGCTCGCGACAACGGTCTCGACGAGGCCGCCGCCACCGCCGCGGTCCGTGCCGGATTCGGCGGATACCGGAGGTGGATCGGCACCTACGCGGGCTGGCCGATCCTCGACGTCTGGGGCGAGAAGATCTCCGTCGACGAGCTCGTCGGCTATCTCGCCGATCCCGCCGACGGCGCGGCCCTCGACTCCCAGCTGGAGAGACGTGCCCGCAAGCGCACCAGCCGGGGGGCCAGCAAGAAGCTGACCCACCTCGTCGACGGCCGCCGCACCATCATCGACGAC
>JASGFO010000270.1:0-4782 GCA_047605505.1 Gordonia sp. (in: high G+C Gram-positive bacteria)
CCGCGTCGTCGCCGACCGCACCGAGCATCCGCACCCGGCCGCCCAGACGGGCGGCCGCGGCGGCCTGATTGGCCCCCTTGCCGCCGGGCTGCTGGTGCAGCACCCCACCGCCGACGGTCTCACCGGGCGCAGGCAGCCGGCTCGTGGTCGCGATGACGTCGAGATTGATGCTTCCGACCACGCAGAGGCGTGGTCCCGGCGTGCGGGTCATGGGTCCATTCTCCCCGTCCGTTCCGCGGGCCGGCACCCGCACCGGCGAGCTCAGACGGTCAGGAGCCGTTCGCGCAGATGGGCGGCGAAATCGCCGGCACAGTCGAGCACCACCCGGGTATGCGCCCCCGGTTGGTCGGGGTAGCCGCGGAAGCGGCCGCGCAGATCACAGATCGTCTGCCCGCGGCCGGGCCCGTCGGTGTCGTCGACGACGACGCCGACCGTCGGCGCCGACGTCAACTCGACGGTGCCGCAGGCCACCGCGGCCGCCAAGGGGTCATGCAGCGCGACCGTGCGGCGGCCGTAGATGCCGACGTAGAAGTCGGCGTAGCTGCTGAGCATCGCGGCGAGCGCCTGCGCCACCGGGCGCGGTGAGTCGGCCAACGCGGCGCGATCGTCCTCGCCGAAGGTGTGCTGCATCGTCACGTCCAGGCCGACCATGACGATGGGCCAGGGGGCGGCGAACACGATCGCCGCGGCCTCGGGATCGTGCATGACATTCGCCTCCGAGACCGGTGTCATGTTGCCCGGCGCCAGGGCGGCACCGCCCATGACCACGACGGTGTCCACCTTCGCGACGATCGTCGGATCCTTGGTGATCGCGGCGGCCAGATTCGTGAACGGCGCGATCGCCACGATCCGCAGGGTGCCCGGATGTTCGTGGGCCAGCCGGATCAGCATGTCGACGGCATGCTCGTCGACCGGTTCGGCCGCCGCCCGGGGCATCGTGATCCCGCCGACCCCGTTGTCCCCGTGCACCTCGGGCGAGCCGCCGTCGAAGGGATGCGCCAGCCAGTCGGTGCAGCCGACGGCAACCGGGATGTCGGTGCGATCCGCGAGCCCGAGCAGATCGAGGGTGTTGCGGGCGGCCTGCGCGGCGCTGCAGTTGCCGCTGACCGTGCCGACCCCCTTGACCGCCACCTCGGGGGCGCCCAGCAGGTAGGCCAGGGCGAGGGAGTCGTCGATGCCGAGGTCGGTGTCGAAGTACACCGGCGCCGGCGTGCTCGCGGTCATGCGGCGACCTCCGCGGCCTCGGCGCGGACGGGTTTGGGTCGCAGAATGAAGCTCGACGCCAGCGCGAACAGGCCGATCACCACACAGACCCAGAGCCCGGTGTGGTAGCCGTCGGCGGTGCCCGGACCGACGATCGGGCCAGCCCAGGCGAATCCGATCGAGGCGCCGATACCGAAGCAGGCGTTGCTGATGCCGGGGAGTGACCCGGGCGCCTCGTCGGGCGCCTGCACCACGCCCATCCCACTGGCCGAGGTCAGCATCAGACCGTTGTAGGTGATGCCCAGGACGATCATCAACGCGAAGACGGCCCACTTGTCCAACGCGAAGATCGCGGTGGCGGCGGTCACGATCAGCGTGGCCACGAGTCCGGCACGGAGCGTGAACACGAAGCTGGTACGGACGGCGAGCCGCCCGGCGAACGGCGCCGTCCCCAGGCCGATCAGTGCGGCGGGTGTCAGGAAGATCAGTGCCATCGCGGTACCACTCAGCGCGAAGCCGACCTCACTGTTCTCGGCGATGGACGGCACGATGAAGTTGAGCACCACATAGAACGCGGAGAGGGCCAGCGTCACCGATGTCACCACCGGCCAGCACATCCGCGAACGCAGGTGATTGACCGCGATCAGCGGGTTCTGCAGCCGGCTCTCGACCACCAGGAAGATCACGAACGCCGCCACCGACACCGCGACCCACAGCAGCGCGGGACCCGACAGCCAGCCGTGGGTGCCGCCTTGCGTCAGGAACAGGTTGATGCCCGCGGCGACCACGCCCATCAGGACGCCGCCGGTCCAGTCCATCCGGCCGACGTCGCCGCTGCCCGGTCGCCGACCGGGCACCGCGTAGACGGCGAAGAGGATCGACAGCACCCCGACGACGAGGATCAGCACGAAGATCGACCGGTACCCGAGATGGTCGGCCATGACCCCGCCCAGCAACGAATCGACGCCGGCGACGCCGCCGTTGATGGCCGAGACGATCCCGACGCACGCACCGAAGGCGGAGCCGTGCAGATGTTCCTTGAAGATCAGGTAGGCAAGACCGAAGGAGATCACGCTGCCGCCCTGCAGGATCCGACCGATCACCATGAGCGGCAACGAGGTCGCGAACACACAGACCACGGTCCCGATGACGGTGACGATCATGATGCCGATGAGCACATTCTTGCGGCCGACGAAGTCACTCCATCGGACGAATATCACCGAGACGATCGCGCCCGACAGGAAGAAATAGTTGCCCATCGCGGTGTAGGCGTTCTCGCCCAACGCCTCGGTGATCTCGCCGATCGCGGGCACCAGCATGCTGGCATTCAGCTGAAAGGAGATCACCGCGCCCACCAGCGCGGCGACCATCAGGATCATTTTCCCGCGCGACATCTCGGCGGTCGCGCCACCGTCGGCCGCAGCAACGGGCGGAGGATTCATGGGCTGCCTCGGTTTCCTGGCATTGTCGGAAAAAAGATGACGGCCAACAACTTTGGTGACAGCAGGACGCTAACACGCACACCGCGCGGACATGCGGCGACGTCGCTACAGAATTATCGGGCATCCGGCCGCATTGTTTGTACGAAGTGCGCTGGCCACCCGGGACTCGGCGTGCTCTCCCGCCCGTCGACGCGGCGCCGCCGGTGACGGACCGAGGTCGCATCACCGGCGGTGTGCCGCTGCGCAGCCGCCCTCACCGTGGCAGGCGCCGCATCCCCAGTCGGCGCCTGGCACGCGTGATCAGCGGTCGTGGAACCAGCCCGCGTTCTTCGCGCGGAAGACCATGTCCTCCCAGTAGCCCCAGGTATGGGTGCCCACCGGGGGAAAGTCGGTCGTGATGGGGATGCCCTGCAGCCCGGCGGCGACCTCGAAGTTGCGCGACTGCGCCAGCGCCACCAACTCCAGGGGGGTGCCCTTGATTGCGTTGATGGGGTCGTGGTTGTACTGCCCCCACGTGCCCGAACCGGCGGCAACACGGATCTTCATCCCCCGCATCCGGGACAGCTGGATGAGCGGGTCGTTGGCCTCCCAGCGGGGTGCCCACGGCGGACCCCACATGGCGTCGGCACTGAACGGCCCGACACCGGACTCGATGCCCGCGTCGAGCAGGGCGAGGCGAACGGCCTCCCGCATCGTCGGCGCGGACAGGTTCACGTAGCCCGACATCGAGAACACGTGCGAGATCCGGGACCGGTGATAGGCACCGTAGATCATCGCCGAGCCACCGCCCATGGAGGTGCCCATCATCGCGTATTTGCCCCACCGCCCGACCGCGAGCCGGCGGGCGTCGAGCGCCTTCACGATCTGGCCGAGTCGGCACGTCCAGCGGTACCGATAGGTGATGCGGTTGCCGGGGCGCTGGTCCCAGTCGGTGTAGAAGCTCGCCAGGCCACCGACCGGCTCGACGACGTTGACCCCCGACGACGCCATCCGCTGGATCTTCGTACTGTGCCGCCACCCGCTCATGTCGTCGGTGGCGCGCAGGCCGTCCAGGACGATGACGGTCTTGTAGTTTCCGGGCCGGCTCCAGATGTCAACCGGGCTCGCGGGCATCCCGCAGCCGCCGACCATGATCCGCTTGAAGGTCGCCGCATCCGCCTGCCCGCCGCCTGCGGTCATGACGAGGACCGCCGAGGCGACGACAATCGCGGCGATGATCCGTCGGCCGACGCGCTGGTGGACCGACCTTCTCAAAAACGAGGGCACGGGCGAACACTATGGGCCGACCGGTGCCCCTGACCAGCGCCGGAGCCCGATCGATATCGATCAGTTACCAAAGTGGCAGTTGTGACTGGTTGCGACTATTGTTACTTCTGAGTCGTAGGCATGTGCAGGTTCTGGCGAATTTTTCGGTCACTTATTCGATCTGCACCGTGGGCAATCTGAGAGCCGGCCGTGGATGCGATCACGAATCGGCGACAGCCCTGGCATCCGGGGCGAACCTCGCGATACTAGGAGTTCACTGCGCCATAGCAGTCCTCGAACACCCCAACCCACGGCAAGGGAGGTGGCCCGCTCTCATGCACGACGACCCCGACTCGGCGTCCGCGGCCCCCTCGCGGCGCCCGCACGTCGTCGACCGGCCCTGACGTCTCCCGACATCGGGGCCTTGCGTCCCCGCGGCGCCGGTGATCCGGCGCACCGCCTTCGACCGAGGAGTTCGACCATGCCTGCCTCCGACACCTGGGGAATCCCGGGCCCGACGTTTCTCGCCCTCTACGCGGCACTGGCCGTGGCCGCACTGGGCGCCGCCCTGCTCGTCCGTTTCCGGCGGCAGGGGTCACACCCGAATCCCGATGACACCACCGCCCTGACGGTGAGCCCGGCCGAGGCCGGCCTGCTCGTCTCACCGCGGCACGCGGTGCTCGCCGCCCTGGCCCAGCTGCGACTGGCCGGGGTCGTCGACGCCGGCGGTCGCCCGGCCCGCGCGCTGACCGCCCACGACCAGCACTCCCTCGACTGGTTCACGCGCGCAGTCTTCGACCGGCTCCCCACCGACCCGCGGTCGGCGGCACCGGGCAGCATGGCCGAGCCGCTGCAGCGGCTCCGCGCGGACCTGATCGGGCGCGGCCTGATC